>CAUGJN010000069.1 GCA_959599635.1 uncultured Collinsella sp. | reverse complement strand
GAGTCCTCCAGGTGGAAGTCGATCTTGGGGCCGTAGAAGGCGCCGTCGCCCTCGTTGACCTCGTAGTCCATGCCCAGCTTCTCCAGAGCGGTGCGCAGGCCCTCCTCGGCGCGAGCCCAGTCCTCGTCCGAACCCATGGAGTCCTCGGGGCGGGTGGAAAGCTCTACATGGTACTTAAAGCCAAACTTCTGGTACACGGAGTCGATGAGGTTGACCACGCCCACGATCTCGTCGGTCAGCTGGTCGGGACGCACAAACAGGTGGGCGTCGTCCTGGTTAAAGCAGCGCACGCGGAACAGGCCGTGCAGGGCGCCGCGCAGCTCGTGGCGGTGCACCAGGCCAATCTCGCCGGCGCGGATGGGCAGCTCGCGATAGGAATGCGGCTTGGAGGCGTACACCAGCACGCCGCCCGGGCAGTTCATGGGCTTAATGCAGTACTCTTCGTCGTCGATGACGGTGGAGTACATGTTGTCCTTGTAGTGGTCCCAGTGACCCGAGGTCTTCCACAGCTGCTTGTTCATGATGAGCGGCGTGGAGATCTCCACGTAGCCGGCCTTGTGGTGGATCTCGCGCCAGTAGTCCAGCAGCGTGTTCTTAAGGATCATGCCGTTGGGCAGGAAGAACGGGAAGCCGGGGGCCTCGTCGCGCATCATAAAGAGGTCCATCTCGCGGCCGATCTTGCGGTGATCGCGCTTCTTGGCCTCCTCCAGCATGTGCATGTGCTCGTCGAGCTCTTCCTTGGTGGCAAAGGCGACGCCGTTGATGCGGGTGAGCATCTTGTTGTCCTTGTCGCCCTTCCAGTAGGCGCCCGAGACGCCGGTGAGCTTAAAGGCCTTGAGGGCCTTAGTGTAGCAGATGTGGGGACCGACGCACATGTCGATGTAGTCGCCCTGCTGGTAGAAGGTGATGCGGGCGTCATCGTCCAGGTCGCCGATATGCTCGACCTTGTACTTCTCGCCGCGCTCCTCCATAAGGGCGATAGCCTCGGCGCGGGGCTTCTCGTACACGGTGAACTTGAGGTTCTCCTTGACGATCTTCTTCATCTCGGCCTCGATCGCGGGAAAGTCGTCCTCGCTGATCTTGACGCCCTCGGGCAGGTCGACGTCGTAGTAGAAGCCGTTGTCGGTCGCGGGGCCGTAGGCAAAATCGGCCTGGGGGTACAGACGCTTGATGGCCTGCGCCATGATGTGTGCGGCAGAGTGGCGGATGACGTGCGTGACCTCGTCCTGCGGGAGCTCGGCCACCGAACCGTCATTGTAGAGTGCCTTCATGGGTATGTTTTCTCCTCTCGGATGCCTGATGCAAGTGCGCGCGATGCGCTCGGCGTTTTAACTTGCATCATTATAGGCAGGTTGCCTTGGTATACAAGCGCCCGCCGCACCTTAATGGCACGGCGGGCGATTTTCTACGCATGCTTCATCGTGTGGGGCGGGTTGCGCGTGTGGCTTGCGCGGGACGCGCGGCGCCCGTGGCTTGCGGCCAGCCCGGCGATGGATGCGTTACTGGATGCGAGTTCGGCAGTAGGGGCAGACCTTCCAGTGCGCATCAAGCGGGCGATGGCAGCTGGGGCAGACGTTGCGAACCTGGGTATCGCACACCGGGCAGACGACGAAGTCCTTCTCGATGGGCGCGCCGCACTGCGGGCAGGTGCCGTACTGGGCAAGCTGGCGCTCGCGCAGGGCCATGTCCAGCTCCTGCTCCTCGCGGTCGGACGCGTAGGAGTGCGGGCGCAGGACCAGGTAGGCAATGAGGCCTACAAACGGGATGAGGGCGATGATGGCCCATGCCACGTAGGCGCTGGCGCCGCGGCGGCGAGCGTCGATGAACACATAGACGACCGACAGCACATACAGGGCGATGATAAAGCCAACGAAGGCATAGACGACGCCCATAAGCTGCGGCGACATGAGCTCGGAGATGTACTTGGACATTACGGGTACCTTTCGGAATATTAACAGTCCGGTCAAGTTTACCACGGGGTTTGTTTATATGGGACCACGGCTAGGGGCGGGGCTGGCGCGGACACAAACATCTCAATCTGTAACAGGTGGAGGCGAAATCCGGGTCTAGATGTTACAGGTCGAGACGCAGGGGTCCCTCCCCGACTTCGATCTAGATCTGTAACATCTTGGGCCCCAAAACCCCTCTTACTGTTACAGATCGAGACATTCAAAATCCGCCGGAAGGTTTGTCTCGATCTGTAACATCTAGAACCCAAATCATCAGCTAACTGTTACAGATCGAGACGAAAGGTTGCCGTAGTTGTCGGCGGACGAGGTTGTCGACGTTGCCGCGTCTCCCCTCTTCTGCCGTTGGCGGGTGTTGCGGGGCTGTTCACCGCATTGCCGCCGCGCTGGGGGTGTGCAGACCGTAGGATAGTCTTATTGACAGCCTGTCAACTCGTCTGGGAGGCACTGTGACGGAAACGTTTGATATCGCGATCGTGGGCGCGGGCATCACGGGGTGCGCCATCGCGCGGCAGCTCGCGCGCTATGACCTGTCCATCTGCGTGGTCGAGGCGGCTAACGATATTGCGCTGGGCGCGTCGAAGGCCAACGGCGGCCTAGTGCACGCCGGCTACGATCCGGCGCCGGGCACAGTTAAGGCGCAGGTCAACGCCCGTGGCTGCGAGTTGTACGGTACGTGGGCGCAGGAGCTGAGCTTCCTGTTCCGACGCACCGGGTCGATGGTGTTAAGCTTTAACGACGAGGACCGCGCGCATCTGGAAAAGCTGCGCCAGAATGGCCTGGCCAACGGGGTGCCCGAGCTGTCAATCGTCGGACCCGACCGCATCCACGAATTAGAGCCGCGCGCCAGTGCCGATGCAACATGCGCGTTGTGGTGCCCTTCGACCGGTTTTGTCGACCCGTTTGAGGTTGCCATCGCCGCGCTGGAGAACGCCGTGGCCAACGGGGTAACGTTTATGCGCTCCGCACCGGTGGAAGCGATTGAGGTTGCTAGCTCGCACGACGAGGACGCTGCTGCCGACAGCAAGGACCGCGCGCGCTTTACGCTGGTGACGCCTGCCGGCGATGTGCGCTGCCGTTACCTGATTAACGCCGCGGGCAACGGTGCCGCGGATATCTCGCACATGGCGGGCGCCGAGGAGTTCCAGATGGTCTGGCGCCAGGGCAACATCGTAGTGCTGGACAAGGAGCCGCGTGCGCTCATGCCGCTCTACCCCGTTCCCACGCCAGTTTCCAAGGGCGTTATCGTCACGGGCACCGTACATGGTAACACCGTGATCACCGCGACCGCTGCCGTGCGCGAGCACGGCGACACGCAGACCTACGCTTCCGATGTCAACGCGCTGCTGAGCGGTGCGCGCAAGCTGGTGCCCGATCTGGACACGCGCCGTGTGGTGCGCGCGTTTGCCGGCGGGCGTCCGGTCATAAAGGGGACGAACGACTTTCTTATTGGGCAGTCCGCCGTGGTGCCAGGCCTATTCCAGGCGGCGGGCATTCAGTCGCCGGGCGTGGCGAGCGCGCCAGCCATCGCCGAGCGCATGGAGCAAATCTTGCGCGATGCCGGTGTTGCCCTGCACGAGCGGCCCGACTGGGATCCCGTCCGCCGCGCGCCGGACGACTTCGACCGTGCGCCACTTGTGCGCAAGGAGGAGCTCATCGAGTCCGACCCTGCATGGGGACAGATCGTCTGCCGCTGCGAAACGGTGTCCGTGGCCGAGATTGTTGCCGCGATTCGACGCCGCCCAGGTGCGGTTTCGGTCGAGGGCGTCAAGCGCCGCTGCCGTGCCGGCATGGGTCGGTGCCAAAGCGGCTTTTGCCAGAGCCGTGTAGTGGCGATCCTGGCGCGCGAGCTGGGCTGCGACCCCAGCGAAGTGCTGTTGGAAGATGCCGGATCTTGGTTGGTCGAGGGACCGCTGAAGGGGGTGCGCTAGGATGGCGGAATTCGGATCGAGCGCGATTGATTGCGGCGTCGTGGAAGACGTACAAACGCAAGTCTTTGACGTGGTCGTTATCGGCGGCGGCCCCGCCGGCATGGCGGCCGCGCTGGCCGCGCATAAGGCCGGAGCGCGCGTGGCCATCGTGGAGCGCGAGCAGCACCTGGGCGGCATCCTGCGACAGTGCATCCACCCCGGCTTTGGCCTGTCGCACTTTAAACAGGAGCTCACCGGTCCCGAGTACGCGCAGCGCTTTATCGACCAGGTGCACGCAACCGACACTGCGCTGTTCCTGAACAGCATGGTGATTGGGATTGATTCAGGCGAGCCTGCGGAAGACACCGCGGTCCATACCGTCACGCTCATGAGCCCCGCCGGCATGCTGCAGCTCACCGGACGCGCGGTCGTCCTTGCCATGGGTTGCCGTGAGCGCACCCGCAGCGAGATCAAGATCCCCGGCAGTCGTCCCGCCGGCGTTTTCACGGCGGGCCTGGCGCAGCGATACATCAATATCGAAAACCTCAAGCCCGGCTCGCGCGCCGTCATTTTGGGCTCAGGCGACATCGGGCTAATCATGGCGCGCCGCTGCACGCTCGAGGGGATTTCGGTCGAGGGCGTGTACGAGCTCATGCCGTACGCCAACGGCCTGCGCCGCAATGTGAAGAACTGCCTGGACGACTTTTGCATTCCGTTGCACCTGTCCACCACGGTGACGCGCGTGATCGGGCGCGATCGCGTGGAGGCCGTCGAGGTGAGCCAGGTCGATGAACACCTGGCGCCCATTCCGGGAACCGAGCGCGTTGTCCCGTGCGACACGCTGCTGCTTTCGGTGGGATTGATTCCCGAGAACGAGCTTTCGGTGGGCGCGGGCGTTGAGCTAGACCCGCGCACGCGCGGCGCCGTGGTGGACCAGAGCCTCCAGACAGGCGTGCCGGGCATCTTTGCCTGCGGCAACGTGCTGCACGTGCACGACCTGGCCGACAACGTGACGACCGAGTCCGAGCGCGCCGGTGCAGCCGCGGCGGCGTGGGCGTTGGGCGGCGACGCCGGGGCGAGCGCTTCGGGCACGGGCCGCGAGCTAACGGTCTCCCCTGCAGGCATTGCGGGATACGCGCTGCCGGGACGCATTACGGCCGTGGCACTCACCAAACTCAACTTCCGCGTACGCCGGCCGGTCGATACCGCTCGAGTACGCATCTTGGCCAACGGCGAAGAAGTGTTTGCGGGCAAAGTCCGCGCGTTTAAACCGAGCGTCATGGAAAACTTCCCGCTGCCGGCAAAGGTAATTCAGCGCGCACTCGACCTGGGTGCCAGCGAGATTGTCCTGTCCGTCGACCCCGTTGAGGAGGCGTAAGGCCATGAGCATAAACGCGATCGAAACGCTGCAGTTCAACTGCACCACCTGCCCATCCGAGTGCCTCCTGACCGTAGAGGTGAAACGCGACACAGACGGCGCCGTGGCAGAGGTGCGCTCCGTAACCGGCAACAACTGCCCGCGTGGCGACAAGTTCGCACATCAGGAGCTCACCTGCCCCATGCGCGTGCTCACCACCACCGTGGCTGTATCCGGCGGCGACGAAGCCCTGCTCCCCGTGCGCACCGCCGAAGCCATCCCGCTAGAACTCCACGCCCAAGCCATGGCCCTCATCCGAGGCCTAGTCGTCAACGCCCCCATCCGCATGGGCGACATCGTGCTGGAGAACCTCCTCAACACGGGCATTAACCTCATCGCCAGCATGGACATCAACCCAGCCTAAGCAGCAAATTTGGGACGGGCTCTTTTAGCTGCTTTTGCAAGGAGTGTCCCCAGGTGCCGGCATAAAAGGAACGTCCCTAACTGCCGGGCTTGGGATACCATGGTGGCACACTAGCGAAAGGATGTTTCATGGCACATGTCGATGACCAGCGTGTGGCGCGCGTGCTCGATGCGCTCGAGGCTCAGCACCCCGGTGCGCAGCTGCTCGTGAATGACCCGTGGTCGATCTATTACCTAACCGGCTTTTATGCCGATATGTTCGAGCGTTTTTGTGGCGTGCTGCTCGCGCGCGGTGCCGAGCCGGTGATCCTAGTCAACGCCCTGCACCAGCTGCCAGAGTATGACAATGCCCGCGTCGCCTATCACACCGATACCGATGTCGTGGCCGACGCCATCGCTCGCGAGGTCGATCCGACCAAACCGCTCGGCATCGACACCGTCATGCGCTCCGGCTTTTTGATGCCGCTCATGGAGCGCCACGCCGCAAGCGAGTTTTTCCTGGGTGACTTTGCCGTCACCGCCGCACGCACCTACAAGGATGCCGCCGAGCAAGAGCTTATGCGCGTGTCCTCGGCCGCTAACGACGCTGTGATGGCCGACGCCATCAAGCTCGTCCACGAAGGCGTGACGGAACGCGAGATTGCCGACCAGATGCTCGGCCTGTATCGCAAGCACGGCTGCGAGGGCTTTAGCTTTCCGCCCATCGTGAGCTTTGGCGCCAACGCCGGCGACCCGCATCACGAACCCGACGACACCGTGCTCAAGCGCGGCGACGTGGTGCTGTTCGACATTGGCGGACGCCGCTGCAACTATTGCTCGGACATGACGCGCACGTTCTTTTGGGGCGAGCCGGACGAGGAGACGGCACGCATCTACGATATCGTGCGCCGCGCCAACGAGGCCGCCGAGGCGCTCATCGCACCGGGCGTGCGCATGTGCGACCTGGACCGTGCCGCGCGCGACGTGATTGAGGACGCGGGCCACGGCGAATACTTTACGCATCGCCTGGGTCACTCGATCGGTCTGCAGGACCACGAGCCGGGCGACGTCTCGCTCGTCAACGAGCAGGTCGTAGAGCCGGGCATGACGTTCTCAATCGAGCCGGGCATCTACCTCCCCGGCCGCACCGGCGTCCGCATCGAGGACCTGGTCCTGGTGACCGAGAACGGCGTCGAGATTCTCAACGCCTACCCCCACGATCCGGTCCGCCTAGACTAGGCAATGTGTCAAAGGGACAGCCCCTTTGACACATCTTGCAAACGCTGCACCACGAAAACGACCTATCTACTACGTTTAACCCGCATGGGTCGACCATGCGGGTCTTTTTTAAAAATCAGCAAGCCGTCTACCTGCGATTTTGATTTCACGATTTTCCGTGTGGTCGAGAGTAGTCGCCAAAACGTAGTAGATAAGCCCATTTCGTGGCAAGCAAGTCAACTCGAGGAGCAGGGTAGTCAAAATAGCCCCGTCCCAAATTGACTACTTTTAAGTTGCGGTGATATACGGACTGTTTGAGGCTTCTGGCTTGTAAAACAGTCCGTATTTCACCGCAAATGATGTGGGGATGGGTTAACGGAGCAGGCCCGCTACTTCACCGGCCAGGGTGATGGTGCCGGCTGCTACGAAGGGCTCGCCCGCGGCCTCGAAGGCCGCGAGGGCCTCGGACACGCTGAGGTACACGCCCGCGAGCTTATCGACGTCCACCAGGGCAGCGAGCTCATCTGCCGGCAGGGCGCGATCGGAATCGGTCTGGGTCACGACCACGCGTGGGAACGCCGGAACCAGAACGTCAACGATACCCGCCACGTCCTTATCGGCCAGCGCGGCACACAACAGCGTGGGGCGGTTCTCCACACACGGATCGATCTCGTCCAGCGCGCTCACAAAGTTCTCGCAGCTCTGGGGGTTATGACAGGCGTCGATCAGCTTGAGCGGATCGGTTCCCAGCACATCAAAGCGACCAGGCGTGGGACAGCCCATAAGCGACGCATCGAGCTTGTCATGATCGAGCTCGCGACCCAGATACCCCTCGCACAGTATGATCGCACACGCGGCATTCTGCGGCTGATACGCCGGCTTGACCATGCTCGACGTATAGATGGCACGCGGCGTGGTGCAGCTGAACTCCACCGTGTCGCCCACATGTGCCGGCACCGTGGTCGTGGCATGGTTCACCACCAGCGGTACTATGCCGCACTCGCGACAACGTGCATCCATCACGCGCTGAACGCTCGCCTCGTGCGTGCCCTCGCCCAGCACAACCAGGCGTCCGGGCTTAATGACCGCAGCCTTCTCCCCCGCAATGGCCTCGAGCGTATCGCCCAAAATGCGTGTGTGATCGAGCCCAATGCCCGTAATGGCAACGGCGACGGGATCGGTCGCACTCGTGGCGTCCCAGCGTCCGCCCATGCCAACCTCAAGCACGGCAACATCCACGCGAGCCTCGGCAAACACCACAAGTGCAGCAGCCGTCAAAAGGTCAAACGGCGTGATGGTATAGGCGCGCTCCCCCGCCGCCACACGACGGGCATTCACTCGATGCCCCGCCTCAACAGCGGCGGAAACGCCATGGGTAAAGGCCTCGTCGCTCACAACGCGCCCGTCAACCTCCATGCGCTCGGGATAGCGCACCAGCTGCGGCGACGTATACAGCGCGGTCTTTAACCCCTCACCACGCAAGATAGCAGCCGAAAAACGCGTGGTCGAAGTCTTGCCATTAGTACCGGCAACCTGAATGCAATCGAAATACTCGTCCGGACGTCCCAGCTCATCAAGCATATCGACAACCGTCTCAAGCAAAGGACCAGCATCCCCAGAAATCCGCCCCGTGTCGGCAGCAAGCCCCACAGCCTCATTAAACGAAAGCAAATCAAACTCAAAAGGAACGGTATACAAGCCAGAACGCTTAGGCATTTTTAGAACCGCCATTCATAGATAAATAAAACAGTATAGGTTGAGGATAGTCAGCGAAAACGCCTCTGATGAGCCAAGGTGCCGTGAAACAAGGGCGCATAGGGCTTATGCCCATGCGCCCGAAGTTGAACGGCAGATTGGCCATCAGAGGCGTTTGCAGCGTCGAGTCAGCCGCCGTTCGTTAGAACGGCGGAATAGGTGTCCGCAGTAGCGAGCAAAGCATCGGGACGCGCCCCCGAGTAAACCTTACGAGAAGTCAGCAACCTGAGCAGTCAGCGCCGCAAGGATCTCCTTGAGCTCAGCTGCACGGTCCCTCTTCTTTTGGACCACCGCGGGCGCGGCCTTGGCCACGAAGCCCTCGTTGGACAGCGTCTTCTCGCAGCCGGCAAGCTCCTTCTGGGCCGCGGCGATCTCCTTCTCCAGGCGCGCCTTCTCGGCCGAAAGGTCGACCTTGCCCTCGAGCACCACAAAGACCTCGACGCCGCTGTCGACCACGGCAATGCTCGCGGCCGGTTTCTCAACGTCGGTACCCATGACCAGCGAAGCCGTGTTGGCCAGCGGCTCGATGGTCGAGCGCAGGCTCTCGAGCTTCTCGACGTCCTCGGCACCGGCGCGCACGACCACGTCGAGCTCGGCCTTGGGGCTCAAGCGATAACGCGAACG
>CAUGJN010000068.1 GCA_959599635.1 uncultured Collinsella sp. | reverse complement strand
TTGCAGACCTTCCAGGCAAACTCGAGCTCGGCCATCTCGGCGTCGGTGGGCTTGCGGTCGGTGGGGAACGTAAAGGTCGCGGGATCCTCGGTCACGTGGTCGACTTCCTGCACCAGCATGCCGCCGTCGACGGAGCGCAGCTCCACCTGGGCACCGTGGTCCACGCCGCCGGTAGCCAGCACGCGCAGGTTGGGGCGCTTGGCCATGCGCTCGAGCGCCTCGGCGGTATAGCTCGGGGCGATGATGACCTCGACGAACTGCTTGTTCTGATCGGCAAAGTGCTCAACCAGCTCAAAGGGAACCTCGCGGTTGCAGGCGATGATGCCGCCGAAGGCGCTCTTGGGATCGCAGGCGAAAGCGCGGTCGTAGGCGGCCGTGATGTCCTCGGCAACGGCGGAACCGCAGGGGTTCTGATGCTTGAGGATCACGCAGGCCGGCTCGTCGAACTCGCGGACCAGGTTCCAGGCGGCATCGGCGTCCAGATAGTTGTTGTAGCTGAGCGGCTTGCCCTGGATCTGCTCGGAGCCCACAAGCGGGAACTGAGAGCTCGCGGTGTTCTCGCAGCCCTCGGCAAAGCGGTAGACCGTAGCCTTTTGCTGAGGATTCTCACCATAGCGCAGGTCGTCGACCTTCTCCAGCGAAATCTCGAGCTTGGCAGAGGTGTCCGCCACGTCGCTTGCCTGGGCGGCAAGCCAACGGGAGATAGCCGTGTCGTAGGCGGCGGTGGTCTGGTAGACCTTCACCTGCAGGCGACGACGGGTGGCAAGCGTGGTGCAGCCACCGGTCTCGCGCATCTCGGCCAGGACGGCATCATAGTCGGCCGGGTCGGAGATGACGGTAACGCTCGCGGCGTTCTTGGCGGCAGAGCGCAACATGGAGGGGCCACCGATGTCGATGTGCTCGATGGCATCCGCAAAGGTGACCTCGGGGTTGGCGACGGTCTTCTCGAACTCGTACAGGTTGACGACGACCAGGTCGATCAGCTTAATGCCGTGCTGGGCGGCCTCCTGCATGTGCTGCTCGGAATCGCGGCGGGCCAGCAGCGCGCCGTGAACCTTGGGGTGCAGGGTCTTAACGCGGCCGTCCATCATCTCGGGATAGCCCGTGAACTCCTCGATGGGGGTTACGGGAACGCCCGCGTCCTCGATGGCACGAGCCGTGCCGCCCGTAGAGATGATCTCGACGCCAAAGTCATCGACCAGCGTCCGTGCGAAATCGACGACGCCCGTCTTATCGGTAACCGAGATCAACGCGCGCGCGATCTTCACATCAGATCCCATGCAGTCCTCCTGTCTGGTACGCCGCCGTGCTCTGTGAGTCGGTGATACGTCGATCTGCAGCGCTCGCGCAGCGGCATTGAAAATACTGATTCAATGTAGCGCATCGAGCGCATCGATGCACCCCGCAACGGGCGCATGTGCAGAAAAAGTTTGCGAGCAGAGGGGATGGGCACGGCACCGGGCACGGTGAGTTCATGGAACACAGGGGCACCATAATTAGATGCCAATAGCGTGGTAGAACTGTGCTCGATATGCATCCGCAAAAGAAAGAGGCACCATGGTCTCGCGGGTTCTCTACCGACCGTTTGATACCGAAGACTTCGACGCCATCGCGCTGATTCTGCAGCAGCTTTGGCATAACAATTCGGATAATGATGAGTACAACCGCCTCGAGGCCGCGTGCGACCTCGCCCATTGCCTTTCGTCATCGACGTTTTCGCAGGTTGCCGTAATCGACGGTCAGGCGCGTGGCATTGCGCTCGCGCGCGCGGGACAGAGTTCCGGCGCCACCGTTAAGGAACACTGGATGGATACCGAACGCGCGCTGCTTTCGCAGATGCGCGAGCTGGAGCCCGATGTCTGCGCCGAGTATCTCTCGTTTGTGCGCGCAACCATCCGAACCAACAACCGCCTGCTCGAGAGCAGCCCGTTGCCGCACGACAACGAAGTCACGCTGCTCGCCGTCGATCCCGATGTCCACGGCCTGGGTGTAGGCTCAGTGTTGCTCGATGCCGCGGTCTCGTACCTGTCCTCGCGCGGGGCGACAAGGGCGCACCTGTACACCGACTCCAACTGCTCGTGGAAGTTCTACGAGTTGCACGGCTTTAAGCGCACGGCCACGCACCGCGCCAACCGCGAAGAGCGTCGTCACGACATGCCGCGCGAAAGCTTTCTCTACGAACTCGACCTAACAGCCTAGCCCAAGCAGCCACACCTAGTCATTTAAGAACGTCCCCAATGACTGATCCCCAACAACTAGTCATTTAAGTCTGTCCCCAATGAGTGGCCTAGGGGGTTTGTAGATAGCCGTGGTCAAAATACATCAAATATGAGTACTGTTACCTTTTTAGTAGCAGCGATTCGGGGCATTTTTGATGCTTATAGGCATGACGACCAGCTGCACGAGCTGACGTAACTCCCCAAATGTTCAATAAAATGGGCTCCTAACGAGGAGTACTCTCATTAGGAGCCCATTATTATGTGCAAACATATGTGACCAACGCAGCAACAGTACTCATATTTGGTATTTTTTGTCCACTGCCCCTTGTGCGAAGGTCCTCAGCGGAAAGTTTGACCCGTTTCGATGCACAAAAATGGGATGAATCTTCCCTGGCAACCGCCCAGAAAGATCCACCCCAAAGCAAGCGCTCGCTAGAACGTTCCGCCGCCGCCTCCGCCGACGCCGCCACCGCCGCCACCGGAAAAGCCGCCGCCGCTGCCGCCGCTCGAACTATCGGAACTCGAAGCCAGCTCGTGGATGGTCTCGTGGTACACATCGTTGAACGAATCGAGCGGGGACTCGTTGCCGTAGTGATGGTAATACCACCAGTAGCAGGGGTAGTTGTCGTAGAAATCGTCGCTGTTGCGCAGGTCCGCAGGCACGGCCTCGGCCAGCTGTCGCAGCACTTCTTTCGAAACGCCCAGGGCAACGCCCATCACCAGCAGTTTGTTCCACAAGATCAGGTCGCTGGGGACGGCCTCCTTCAGACGCGTAAAGTCCTCGAGCCAATGCTTGAGCGCCTTGCAGCGAGCCGCCACCTCGGCGCCCTCCGGCGTGTAGCGGCGGAAGGTGCAGCTCAGGACAAAGCCCACGATCGTGACGGGGATCGAGATCATAGCGGCACCGACGTTGGCGTCCGCAAAGTCGGTATAGATCAGAGAGCCCAGAATGCCAAAGACGATGATGATGCCGAGAACCAAGCCGGCAACCAGGGCGATGGTGCCGTCCGAGGCGATAAGCTCGCGCGTCTCCAGCTTGCCCTTAACCGTGCTTTGATAGTCCTCGAGCTTGTTGCCAACAGATTCAGTACGCTCGCTGGCATACTCCTCCAGCTCGCTAAACGTGCGTGAACGGACGCCGTCTTTATCGGGCTTAACGCCGGCGAAGAAGACCTTGAGCACATCGCGATCGATGCCGTCCTTCTTGGCAGCCTTCCAGGCCTCGTCGGTCACTGTGATGCGATACGTCTGCTCCTCTTTTTCGCGACGGAGCAGACCCTTCTTCTTGCTCTCGGTCGCTTCTTCCAGCTTGATCACGCGGTCGTCGGTGAGCTTCATAAGCGTGGCGATATATGCCTGATCGGGCACGTCGTTCCAGCTCATGAGGGCCGAAAGCACGGCGGGATGGTCGGCCGAAGGCACATCGCGGAAATATTCGTCCTGGAAAAGCGGCTTGGGCTTGCGGCGGCGCAGCTTGAGCACAACGATTGTGCCGGTAAAGGCCACCGCCGCGACAACACTTAGCACGGCAAGCGCATTGGCAATCATGCGAGCGTGAGCGCGGCGAGCGTTGGCCTCGTCGGCCCATTCCTTCTCTTCGCTCAGAATCGTCGACATGCGCTTTTCGCCCGAGACGGCAAGCTGCGGCACCCAGTCGCTGGGGAAGGCGATGCGTGCCTCGGCGAATTCGCCCTCATGCACGCAGGGAATGGTATAGGTGACCATGGGCTCGTCCGCATCGAGCGACACGTCGCCCGTCAGTGGGCCGTGGCCCCATGCGCGGAAGTTATCGCCCTTGACGGCAGCCGTCCCGGCAGCGGCATTTGCAAAGTAGACTTCCATCTCGACGTCATCGGAATCCGCCGACCAGCCGTCACCCACGAACTTCCAGTAGAGCTCGGCGGTATCGGCCCAGTTCATAACCGCACCGGTCATGGAATAACTCACGTAGTAGATTGCGCTGTCGCCGCTCTCGTGGGGGCTGAACACCTTAATCTTTACGCCGTCGTCGGACTGCTCCACCGTGTAAACGCCGTCGTCGCCTTTGTTTGCGCTGTCGACCTTGTTAAACGCAGCGTCGTCTTCCTCGACGCTCAGCACATTGACGACCACCGAGCCGCCTTGCTGGTTAGAGCCTGTATTGATATCCCAATACACGCCGTTAATGTCGTCGTCGAAATCGAACTGGCGTCCCTCGACAACGGTCAGCGAGCCATCGGCCTCAACCGTGGCACCGATATAGGTTTGGCTCATGGAGTAGCCGTCGGCGTGCGCGACGGCAGGCAGCAGCAACAACGCAAGCGCGACGAGTGCGCAGACGGAAGCGAACCGCGCAAACAGGCGGCGCTGCCGACAGGGCTGGGCAACGGGGGCGTTCATAGGCACATCCTTTGTCTGTGGTACCAGTAGCGTCATTGTCCCACGTTTGCGAGTTCATGTGACGAACATCTAGGTCAGCGGAGCGTCAAAACGGGACAAAAGTCACGCCCGCCGCCGGCACCTGGGGACGTTCCTTATCTGCCGGCAATCTGGGACACTCCTTGGCATAGCCCGCTCCGGCAATAGATACCACTTCATAGCTCCATCACAGGTGTAGCGGCTTTGTGTGGGCGCGGCATGCGCTGATTGAGCCGCCAGTTGAGGGGCATAAAGCAGTTGAGCGAAAACGGTTTGCCCCTTTGCCGTCCGCTTGAGGATCATGTCCCCCTTTTCCGCGGAAACCCCGGCAGTTGCGAAGAGCTGCCGGGGTTTCTGTCGTTTGAAGGCTAGATTGATTGACGACGATTAAGGCGCCGAGCCGGTGGTCCGGCACGCGCAACGTGTGGCCTCAGCAACTTGCAGGCCACGGCAGCGTCTCCCCCACCGCGCCCCGCGCTATACTCGTCCGCATGGACATCAACGCACGCAACATAGCAACAACCGCCGCCGACGCGCCAACGACGCCGGCCGCTCCCGCGCCCGTCGTGGGGCGCTTCGCCCCGTCGCCCTCGGGCCGTATGCACCTGGGCAACGTGTTCAGCTGCCTGTGCGCATGGCTTTCGGCCCGCAGCCAGGGCGGCAGCATCGTGTTACGCATTGAGGACCTGGACGATCGCTGCAAGCGCCCGGAACTTGCCGCCCAATTGATTGACGACCTGGCCTGGCTGGGGCTGGAGTGGGACGAAGGCCCCTACTACCAGCACGACCGCCTAGACCTGTACGAGAGCGCCTTGCGCCGGCTGAAAGACGCCGGCCTCACCTATCCCTGCTTTTGCACACGCGCCGAGCTCCACGCCGCGAGTGCACCGCACGCGAGCGACGGCACGCCCATCTACCGTGGCGCCTGCCGAAGTCTTTCGGCCGAGGAGGTGGCCCGCCGCAGCGCCCTGCGCGCCCCGGCCACACGTCTGCGCGTGCCCACCGTCGACGACCTCGCAGACGACGTGATCGAATTTGTGGATCGCACGTACGGCGCCCAATGCGAAGCACTCGCCACCGAGTGCGGCGACTTTTTGGTGCGCCGCAGCGACGGCGTGTTTGCCTATCAGCTAGCCGTGGTGGTCGACGACGCTGCCATGGGCGTCACCGAGGTCGTGCGCGGATGCGACCTGCTGGGGTCCACACCGCGCCAGATCTATCTGCAGCACCTGTTGGGACTGCCCACGCCGCACTACGGACATATTCCGCTGCTCATGGCACCGGACGGCCGCCGCCTTTCCAAACGAGACCGCGATCTGGACCTGGGCGAACTCCGCGCCCGCTTTGGCACGCCCGAAGCGCTGCTGGGCTGGCTCGCCGGGCAAACGGGCATCGCGCCGGACACCACGCCGCGCTCTGCCGAGCGGCTGGTCGAGCACTTTAGCTGGGATGTTATCCGCGCGCACCGAGAGAACATCGCTGTAACGGCCGAGTAGCCAAATACGCCCCACCCCTACGCAACATCCCAAGGCTGGAGTTCGTCGCCCAGGCGAACGATGCAGTCGTAGAGCACGGTATGGCGCTCGGTCGGGTTGGCATCCCGATGAAAATGCCCGTAGTACCAGCGCTTGTAGTCCAAGCGGTCTTCCAACTCGTCAAAAAATGCCGTAAGTCGATCGACGGCGGGGCAATTCCAGCCGGGCGCCGGATAGAGCGTGGGCGAAAGCATGCGCGTAGAGCAGGTGTGGGTGACCACGTAGTCGACCTTCCAGGCCACGCTGTCGAGCTTCGTCCGTGCCTCCTCAAAGTTGCGCTCGTCCGGCAACTCCTGCGGCCACCAGCTGGAATACGGAATGCGGTATTCCTTGTCCACGCTCGTGGCGCCGCCCATGATAAAGACCGTTGAGCCGTCGAGTTCAAAAACCTCGCCGCGCGTCAGGCGCCGTATGGGCGAGGTGTCCGACAGGCGCTGTGTCAGTCCGCCGTGCCACAACTCCATGGGTCGCTCCGCCCAGTGGTCGAAACGTTCGTGGTTGCCGTCGACGAACAGCACGGTATAGGGGCGCGACTCCAGCCAAGCGATGTCGGCGCACTCCTCGGCAGAGAAATCCCACGGAAAGCCAAAGTCGCCGGCAATGATGAGATAGTCGTCGCTCGTCAGGCTTTCCCCAAGATCCCAATCGCGCAGCTTTTGCATGTCGAGGCCGCCGTGAATATCGCCCGTCACATAGACCGTCATCGGATCACCACTTCCCTGTAAGTCGCTAGCCCACATTCTGCACGATCACTAAGCCAACCGTTCCAGCCCTTCCATCCTTTAGGACCTACCCCTCGCTCTTCCATCCAAACGGGTCAAGCACCCAAAAAACCAGATCGAGCACGCCGCTGGTCATCATGGCACCGGCAAGGGCCATGCAAACATGCAGAGAACTGGCACTTCGGAGCACGTCAAATGGTCCCAGAACAGCCAGCAGCGCGACCGCCACGCCGGCCGCGCACAGCACAAGACACGGCCCTGCGTCCTTGACGCACTTCTTTGCAAGGTGCTTGGTGTTGCCACTCATCAATATCGAACTCCTTAGAGGGTCGTTTTTCAGATGCATGCCGCCGCGACGGAGCATGGCGGCAGGGTAAGTGTCACATATCGTGCGGACACGTCCGAAAGCTCGCGCCAAACCGCCAATCTTAATCGTCATACGCCCAAAATACGAACGATCGATCTGTTATCCTGGCGCCAACATAGTCTTTCGAAAGGTTTGGCCGGGATGACTACGCAGCAGCAGATTGATATTGAATTCGACTCGCTTGCACGCGAGAACGATTCACCCAAGCTCATCGCCAACTCGAAGGCGACCGGCGGAACATTACTATCCGTTATCAAGGAGCAGCTCTCGACCTGCAGCTCTTTTGACTTTTGCGTAGCGTTTGTTGCAGACGGTGGCCTTCAAATCTTGGTCGAAGCGTTCCAGGAGCTCAAGCAGCGTGGCATTAAGGGCAGGCTGCTGACGTCCACCTATCTCAACTTCAACTCACCCGATGCGTTTCGCAAGCTCCTGGAATACGACAACATAGAAGTTCGCGTATTCCAGGGTAATTTGCATGCTAAGGGATACATTTTTGATAAGGGCGAAACCAGCACGATAATCGTCGGCAGCTCGAACATGACGCAGACCGCCCTCACCTGCAATAAAGAATGGAACGTGCTGTACCAGACCGTTGAAAACAGCCGCTTGCTCGGAGAGCTTAGAGGTGAGTTCAATTCGCTGTGGAGTGACGCCTCGACCGTTGCGTTTTCCCAAGACTGGATTGACAAATATGCCGCATATCGATCGGCGCGTCCCCCAAAGCCCAAATCGAAACCGACGTTCCAGGCAACTGTTAGCCCAACCACGAACGATCTCGAAGAACTCAAGCCCAATAAAATGCAGCAGCGCGCCCTTGAGGCGCTCGGTGCAATCCACCGTAAGGGCGAGACTCGCGCCCTGCTGGTCTCGGCAACCGGCACTGGCAAGACCTTCCTTTCGGCGTTCGATGTGCTCGCAACTAAACCCCGGCGCGTCCTCTTTCTTGCGCACCGCCGGCGCATTATCGACGCCTCCCGTGCAAGCTACGAACGGCTCTTAGGTAGTACCTATATGTTCGACACCTATCAAACTGGCAAGAATACAAGCGATGCTACCTGTGTGTTTGCCATGTGTTCTTCGGTCGCCAAGCATCTGAGCGATTTCCGTCCCGATGAGTTCGACTACATCGTCATCGACGAGGCCCACCGCACGGGATCTCAGGGCTACCAATCCATCATGTCGCACTTTACGCCTCGGTTTTATCTGGGCATGACCGCTACACCCAATCGCACCGACGGCTATGACGTCTTTGCCCTTTTCAATCACGTCATCGCATTCCAGATCACGCTGCAGGACGCTTTGTCCGAGGAGATGCTAGCCCCCTTCCATTATTTTGGCATTCACGATCTGGAGATTGACGATGAGACGGTCGAAAATACCGCCCTGTTCGGGCGCTTAACGTCCGACGAGCGTGTGCGTCACATCACCGAGAAGATCGAAGAATATAGCGTCACCAAAAGCAGCCGCAGGGGCTTAATTTTCTGCAATCGAAACGCCGAGGCCAAAGAACTGTCGCGCAAATTCAACGCTCTCGGATATCGAACGGCTGCGATTAGCGGTCAAGATCCCGATGAAGTCCGCGATGCCGTTATCAGCCGACTTGAAGCCGGCGAGCTCGAGTATATTTTCTCGGTCGATATCATGAACGAAGGCGTCGACATCCCCTCGCTCAATCAGATCATCATGCTTCGACGCACCGACTCCGCAATCATCTTTATTCAACAGCTCGGACGAGGTTTGCGTCTGAATGATGGTAAGGAATACGCACTGGTGCTCGACTTTATTGGCAACTACCAGAGCAACTTCTTGGTGCCCATCGCGCTTTCGGGTGACAAAACGTACAACAAAGATCGCCTGCGTCGTCTCGTCCAAGAGGGCGATTCGACGATCCCCGGATGCTCGACCGTGAGCTTCGATCGTATTTCCGAGGCACGCATCTACAAGGCCATCGATGGCGGCGATTTCACCTCCGTCAGGTTTTTGAAAAACGAATATCTCGACTTGCGCCAGAAACTCGGCAAGATTCCCTCGCTGCTCGAATTTGATCGTAACGGCTCCATCGATCCGTTGCTTATCTTCAAGAATAGCGGCCTGGGGTCCTACCACGCATTTCTATCCAAATACGAGCCGGACTACACGGTTCAATTT
>CAUGJN010000067.1 GCA_959599635.1 uncultured Collinsella sp. | reverse complement strand
CGTTAATCCTCAGGGTCTGCACATGCGTCCGGCTGGTCTGTTCGCCTCCACCATGGGCAAGTATGCCTGTGACGTGACGGTCGTCACCCCCGAGAAGGAGGTCAACGGCAAGTCCCCGATGGCCCTCATGGCTGCTGGTATCCCCTGCGGCACCGAGGTCGAGGTCAAGTGCGACGGCGCTGACGAGGCCGAGGCTCTGGCTGCTGCCATCGAGCTCATCAAGAGCGGTCTTGGCGAGTAGAACTCAAACGGGTCGCATGTTGAACAACTAAGTTCATATTTGGGGGCGCAGTGACCTGTTGTAAGGTAACTGCGCTCTTTTGTCATGGATATGGCAAAACGCTTTATCACATGACACGGAGAGAGGAATGGGAATGTATCAGGGAGTCAACGCTTCCGAGGGCATCGGTATCGGCACCGTCATGGTCGCCGTCGATCCCGACTTGACGTTTGAGCCGCACGAGGTTGCTGATTCGGCAGCAGAGAAGGAGCGCTATCAGTCCGCTCTTTCGGTCTTCTGCGAGAAGACCCAGGCTCAGGCCGACCACATGAAGGAGACGGTGGGCGAGGCCGAGGCCGAGATCATGAGCGGACACATTGTCCTGGCTCAGGACCCGGGCATGACCGACGCCATCAACGCCGCCATTGACGGCGGTACCTGCGCCGAGCAGGCGCTCATGGACACCTCGACCATGTTCGAGAACATGTTCCTGTCCATGGACGACGAGATGTTCCGTCTGCGCGCGGCCGACATCGCCGACATCCGCACCGGTATTCTGGCCGAGCTGCTGGGCAAGGAGGTCGTCGACCTCTCCGTCCTGCCCGAGAACACTGTCGTTGTCGTGCACGACCTCACGCCGTCCATGACCGCCACGATCGATAAGGCCCACGTTGCCGGTATCGTCACCGAGACCGGTGGCCGCACGTCGCACTCCGCGATCATTGCGCGTGCCCTCGAGATCCCGGCTGTCCTTTCGGTTTCCAACAGCTGCACCGCGCTGCGCAACGGTATGACCGTCGTCGTCGACGGTGGCAAGGGTATCGTCGAGGCCGATCCCGACGAGGAGACGCTCGCTGCCTACACCGCCAAGGCCGAGGCCTTCGCTGCCGAGAAGGCAGCCCTCGAGGCCTTCCGAGGCAAGCCGTCCGTGACTGCCGATGGCATCAAGAAGATCATCGCCTGCAACATCGGTAACCCCGATGACGTGCCCAACGCGCTCGATCACGACGCGGAGGCCATCGGTCTGTTCCGCTCCGAGTTCCTGTTCATGGACTCTGCCGAGCTTCCTTCCGAGGAGGAGCAGTTCAACGCCTACCGTAAGGTCGCCAGCGCGCTCAAGGGTGCTCCGGTCATCATCCGTACGCTCGATGTGGGTGGCGACAAGGAGATTCCGTATCTGCATATGGTCAAGGAAGACAACCCCTTCATGGGCTTCCGCGCCGTGCGTTACTGCCTGGCCAATCCCGACCAGTACAAGGTCCAGCTCCGCGCTCTGCTGCGCGCTAGCGCCTTCGGTGACGTCAAGATTATGATCCCGCTCGTCACCTGCGTCGAGGAGGTCTTGGCTGTCAAGGAGCTCGTCGAGCAGTGCAAGGCCGAGCTGACCGAAGAGGGTCGCAAGTTCAACGAGAACATCGAGGTCGGCATCATGGTCGAGACGCCCGCCGCTTCGCTGCTCGCAGACCGTCTTGCCGAGGTTGCCGACTTCTTCTCCATCGGCACCAACGACCTGATCGGCTACACCATGTGCGCCGACCGTGGCAACGACACCATCTCCAACCTGTACCAGGTGTACTATCCCGCCGTGCTCCGCTCGCTCAAGAACATCATCGAGAGCGGCGTGAAGGCCGGCATCATGGTCGGTATGTGCGGCGAGGCCGCTGCCGATCCGCTGCTCGAGCCGCTGCTGATCAGCTGGGGCCTGGAGGAGTTCTCGATGAGCGCTCCGTCGATCCTGCGCGCCCGCAAGACCATCAGCCAGTGGACCAAGGCCGAGTGCGACGAGCTCGCCGAGAAGGCGCTCGCCTGCAACACCGCCGCCGAGGTCAAGGCACTGCTCGAGTCCGCAGCTCGCTAATTTGGTATCAGAGGTAACCGCGTGGTTGGAATGGGCCGGCCACGCGGCCCTCACATATACAGGGGGTACTGTAAATGTTCTACACGCTAACCGCTAACCCGGCTGTCGACATGACGGTTTCGAGCTCTCCGCTCGAGCCCGACGAGAACGTCCGCACCGGCTCGGCCAGCTACACGGCTAACGGCAAGGGCCTCGACGTGTCCTTCGCCTTTAAGAAGATGGGCGTCGACACCGTCGCGCTCGGCTTCTTCGCCGGCTTCACGGGCAAGTTCATCGTCGAGGAGGTCATGAACCTGGGCTGCCTCTGCCGCCCGGTCTGGACCGACGGTATCACGCGCATTAACACCTACGTCAACGATGGCCAGCACGAGTATGGCATCCTGAACCCGGGTGCTCCGATCACGCCGCAGCACCAGGAGGAGCTCTACAACATCCTGGACACCGCGGGCGATCTCGAGTGCCTGATCGTTTCCGGCTCCGTGCCTCCCAAAGCTACGCCTGACTTCCTGGCTAAGGTCATGGAGCACGCTCAGGCTCGTGGCGCCGACGTCGTCCTGGACCTGTCCTCCGACAAGCTCAAGGAGCTCGCTCACAAGAAGCCTCTGCTCATCAAGCCGAACCATCACGAGATGAAGGCCATCTTCGGCGTGCCGGTCGACACCGACGACGAGGTCCGCGTTGCCATGAAGATGGCTCACGACGCTGGCGTTCAGAACGTGCTGCTCACCCGTGGTAGCCGCGGCGACGCTTACTTCTCCAACGGCGAGGACATCTGGTACGCCAAGCGTGAGTTCAACATCAAGCTGGTTTCTTCTGTCTGCGCCGGCGACTGCACCCTCGCTGCGTTCCTGCACAAGTGGTACAGGGATCGCGACAACGTCGAGGAGGCCATGAAGCTCGCTATGGCCACCGGCGCCAACGTTGCCGAGTCCGTCGGCATCGGCGACTTCGGTCACGTCGACGAGTACAGCAAGCGCGTTGCTGTCCGCAAGCTCGATCGTCAGTAATCGAAACGCGACATATTCGTGCGCATGTGGCGCCCCGGTTTCGGCTGGGGCGCCTTTTTGTTCCGCCGCGGGGGAGAGGTGTCCCGCCGTACTTCATCGCTTCCACACCGTTCGCCGAGTTGTCCTAGCCTTTTACCGATGCGTGGAATATACTTTCATTAACACGTTGCTTCGTGAAAGGAACATTCATGATTTACACGCTCACTGCAAATCCCGCCATTGACTACAACATCGCCTGCGACGGCCTTACTGCCAATACCGTCACGCGTACCCGCAATGCCGTCTACACGCCCAACGGCAAGGGCCTCAACGTCTCGTTTACGCTTGACCACTATGGTGTCGACACCACGATCCTGGGTTTCTTCGCCGGCTTCTCGGGCGAGTTTATCGTTAAGGGCGCCGAGGCCCTGGGCGTGCCCGTCAAGCCCGTGTGGACCGACGGTATTACGCGCGTCAACGTGTTCCTCAATGCCGGCCCCGACACCGAGTACAACATGGTCAACGCCGGTGCCGCCATCAACGAGGCCAACGAGCAGGAGATGTTTGAGCTTATCGATTCGCTCGATGACATGACCTGCCTGGTCATTAGTGGCTCGCTGCCTCCCAACACTTCCGAGGGCTTCTTGGCCGAGGTCCTGCGCCGCGTCAAGGCCAAGGGGGCCGAGTTCGTCCTCGACATCTCGAGCCATCAGCTGGCAGACCTCATTGCCATGGAGCCGCTGCTGATCAAGCCCAATGACGACGAGCTGCTCGACATCTTTGGCATTAAGGTGAGCGGTGGCGACGACGAGTCCGTCAAGGGCGCGATGGCCGAGCTGCACGCCAAGGGCGCCAAGAACGTGCTGCTGACCCTCGGTGGCGCCGGTGCGTACTTCTCCAACGGCGAGCATATCTGGTTTGCCAACCGCACCTTCGACGTCAAGCTGCTGTCGACCGTCTGCGCCGGCGATTCCTCGCTGGCCGCCTTCCTGTCCGTGTGGCACGACGCCCCCGAGCGCGTCGAGGATGCCCTCCGTCTGTCGATGGCCACCGGCGCCAACGTGGTCGAGTGCCCCGGTCTGGGCGATTTTGCCAAGGTGGACGAATATAAGAAGCACATTGAGGTTCGCCAGGTCTGCTAGTTCCGGCACCTTGTCTGAATAGTTTGATTATTTCGCATCCGTCTTAGACTAGGACGGATGCGTTTTTGTTTATCGGACTTGCGTGTGCAGTGGAGGCTGTTTCTTGCTAGACTTCTTGCAGACGCAATCGATAGCCAATTTGATAGTCGCAGGAGGCCATAGGCATGTGCAATGTTTCGCTCAACGGTACTCAACCGTCCGATGCGTCCCTGCGCGTCCTGCGCGCGCTTGAGGCGGCTGGTCTTGAGGCTTGGTACGTGGGCGGTTGGGTGCGCGACGCCCTGATGGGGTACCCCAGCCACGATGTTGATATGTGCTGTAGCGGCCTGTGGCAGGAGTCCAAGGCGGCGCTCGAGGCCGCTGATATTGCGGTCGTGGAGTCGGGTATTAAATTTGGCGGAATCACGGCTATTTCCGATGGCGAGCGTATCGAGGTCACTACGTACCGTCTGGATGGCTTTTACACCGATGGTCGCCATCCCCAGAGTGTGGAGCGTGCTGCCTCGCTCGAGGACGATTTGGCGCGCCGCGACTTTACCGTCAACGCCATGGCCTGGCATCCCGAGCGCGGGCTTGTCGACCGCTACGACGGCCAGGGTGACTTGGAGCGCAAGCTGATTCGCGCTGTCGGCGATCCCAGGCGTCGCTTTAACGAGGACGCCCTGCGCATGCTGCGTGCGGTGCGCTTTGCCTGCCGTCTGGACTTTATGATTGAGCCCGAGACCAAGCGTGCGCTTGCCGAGTGCGCGCCGCTGCTCGATGCCGTGGCGCGTGAGCGTGTGGGTATTGAGCTCGAGGGCATTCTTTCGACCGGTCATGGTGGAGACGCGATGCTCCGCTATCCCGAGCTCATCTGCGCCGCCGTGCCCGAGTTGGCAGCGGGTCGCGGGTTTGATCAGCGCAGTGTCTATCATGCGTTTAACGTCTACGTGCATATCGCCCGTGTGCTGACGGTGGCGGGGGAGCTCGCGCTGTGTGACGGCGTCGCGCCCTCGTCGAGCCTTATGTGGGCGGCGTTTTTGCACGATGTGTCCAAGCCCGAGTGCTTCACGGTCGACCATGCCGGTAGCGGACACTTCTACGGTCATCCCGAGCTCGGCGCCAAGAAGGCACGCGTCATTATGGATCGCCTGGCGCTCTCGCACGACTTGGTGCGCGACGTGTGTCTGCTCATCAAATACCATGACAAGCCGCTGCGCCCCGAGCGCTCCTGTCTGCTCAATATGATGCGCGCGCTTTCGGGTGAGGGCGTCGACACGGCCCGCCTGATTGACGAGCTCATGGACCTTAAGCGTGCCGACACACTTGGCAAGGCCCCGTCGTGCTTCTATTACGTTGAGACGATTGAGGAGATGCGCGCGATGGCGCACGAGCTGCTGAGGGCGGGGGAGCCCTATACGCTCAAGATGCTCGCCATCAACGGCGGCGACCTGATCCGTGCCGGAGTCAAGCCCGGGCCGGAACTGGGGCAGCTTCTCAACTCCGCCCTCGACGCCGTGATCGAAGACAACATTCCCAACGAGCGCGAAGCTCTTTTGGTCCATCTCAACTTGAATTAGCTACCTAGTTTACCTGCGTGTTCCATAACCTGCCGACAATTTTTCGGCAATTTGGAATTTCTTCTTGCGCTGATGTTTTTTGTCCCGTAATATATTTCCTCGCAGCACGGCAGTGCAGATGTCATGTGGCCCGTTCGTCTAGCGGTTTAGGACGCCGCCCTCTCAAGGCGGAGATCACCAGTTCGAATCTGGTACGGGCTACCACGCATCTGATACCCGGCCTTCCCATGGAAGGCCGGGTTTTTTATTTTCAAACAAGCGTCTGCAATTCCCGTTTGAACCAGAGCTTTGCGTTCTGTCTATGGTCCTTGCGGGTACAATATCCAAGATATTTTGACTGTTAGAAGGAGTCTTATGACGGAGTCCTCTCAGCATACGTCTAAGCCCCAGGTCGAGGTTGAGGCTTCGGGCGGCGATGACAATAAGAGCGCACGCCGCGGCGCCATCTTTATCGGCGTCGTGCTGGTGGGTTATATCGTCTATCTGGTGGTAACCGGTCAGATGGGACAGTTCTGGGCTGCCATGTCGAGCGTCCAGGCTCCGTGGCTCGTTACCGCATGCTTTTGCATGTTCCTGTATCTATTCTTTGGCATTGTGGCCTATGCGATCGCTGTCTGGCTCGACCCTAATTCACCCGTCGGCATCCGCGACCTGATCTCGGTCGAGGCGAGTGGCATCTTCTTTGGCAACCTGACGCCCATGATGATGGGCTCGACCCCTGCTCAGATCTACCGCCTGACCAAAGCGGGCCAAAATGTCGGCGAGGCCGGCGCCACGCAGTTCACGCGCTTTATCGTGTACCAGTTTGGCCTCGTTGCCTGGGGCGCTATCCTCCTGCTTGCTCGCATGCCGTTTTTCGCCGAGCGCTATGGCGACATGACGCTGCTGTGCGTCTTTAGCTTTGGCGGACACTGCTGCATCTTGCTGGGAATCTTCGCCGTCGCGCTCATGCCTAAGACCGTCACGCGCGTCGCCCATTGCATCATTAATTGGCTCGAGCGCATAGGCGTCTCGTCCACTAAGATCGAGGGATGGCGCACGTTTGTCGATGGCGAGATCTACTCCTTCTCCGAGAAGTTCAAGCTTTCGGCCGGACATTTTTCTTCCATGCTGCTCACCGTGTTTATCACCATGCTGCAGCTCGCGTTTTTCTATCTGGTGCCGTATTTCCTGATGCTTGCCTTTGGCCACCACGAGGTCGACTTTTTCTCGGTCATGGCCGCGAGCGCCTTTGTCCAGCTGTTGAGCTCTGCTGTTCCCCTGCCCGGTGGCACCGGCGGCGCCGAGGGTGGCTTCGCGCTGTTCCTAGGTCATTTCTTTGGGTCGGCTTCGACCGCCGGCTATCTGCTGTGGCGCCTCATTACGTTTATTGCGCCGACCATTTTGGCTGCGCCCCTGTTGGGCCTTAAGAGCGCCCACAACGAGAGCATCCATGCGCGCTGGGATCGCGTGATGCGCAAACTCGGCCGCACGCCTCAGACGCCCTCTGCGCCCACTAAGCCGCACCCCACGAATGCTGTTACCGTTGATCCCAAGAAGCACGCTCAGAAGGCTTCTGGGACCGCTAAGCCGGCTCATAAGGCCTATGTGCGTCAGACAGGAGACGGTATTCGCGTATCTCCGTCGGCACTCAATAAGAAGAAGCACCCTAAGTCGCAGTAGGGCAGTCGTGCGTTCTTCATGATGCGGGGTATATTTGTGCTGTTTGAGAGATAATCCTCTTACGTAGATTATCTCTCATCTGTTGATGAATGCTCGCATATCGAAGGGACACGCCCATGGCAACCAGCAAACCGCGTCTTGACCGCCGCATCGTTCGCAGCCGTAATGCCATCCTTTCGGCTTTCGAGCGCCTGCTCATGGAAAAGCCGCTGGCAGACATTACGGTGAGTGCCATCGCGCGCGAGGCCAATGTCGACCGCAAGACCTTTTACGTACACTTTGGTACGGTTGACGGCCTGCTCGATGCCATTGCCGTCGATGTGGTGGAGATGATTGTCGACTCGGTCGAGAAAACGCTTGCTTCTATGGACGGTGACACCAACGAGCGCGCTCTTGGCGCGGCGGCGACCTTCTTTAAAACCGTTAATGAGGCACTGTGCAACAACTTAGTGCTCAATCGTCAGCTGATCGAGAATATTCCGCTCGATGATTTCATGGCTCGTCTTCGTGCGCCGCTCGAACATGAGATTGCCGAGCGCGATCTGCTGCCCCAAGGTCTCAAGGACGAGATGTTCGACTACTATCTGGCGTTTTTGCTGTCGGGTATTATCGGTATCTATCGCACGTGGGCGCTGTCTGACGGTTCGGTTCCTATTGAGCGCGTCTCTGAGGTCGCCAATGACCTGACTCTCAATGGCCTGTCGAGTCTGGAATCTCGCTTGGATTAGGCCTAGTTGGGCTCGTCGGCGTGGAAATTCCTGTTCACGAGGTTCTCCGGCGCCTTGTAGACCTCGCCGCGTAGGAGCTGTAGCCTGAGGATCCCTAAAAGAAGGTCCAGTTTATCATTCCCACTCCAATTGGGAATCCTCCGATGCGCCTTCGCACGCTTGCATGACCTCGATACCATGCGATCGTGCGAACTCGACGAGCTCTGCGTTGCGGGCGTTTATGGTGCCGAAGGCGGCGGGGCACACGATAAGACGCGCGCAGTGGACGAGGAGCTCTTTGGCGCGGGCTATGGTTTTATCCCCGATCGGCTCGAAGGCGCGCTCGGCCACGCATTCCGTCGCCAGGTCGCGCGCGAGCTCGCAGTCGATGTCCCCTTCGTGCAGAACGCCCACGTAGAACGCCTTGCCCTGCCGGATGAGATGGCGAAACACAGCCGACCCCGTACCTGCGCCGGCGATGACGAACGTGTGCGCATCGCCGTGCGGGCGCCCAATTTCCACGCTGCCGAAGCGCTCGTTGAAGGTGCCATGTTGAAGGCCGTAGAGCTCGCCAATCGTCTCGCGCGTGAATATGTCCTCGGGTGCGCCGGCGCGGAAGACCCGGCCGTCCTTTACGCAAATCACCTTGTCGGCGCTTTTCTGCGCGAGCTCGAGTTCGTGGATGGACATGATGACAGCTACATTCCGCGATTTCGCAAGGTGGCGAAGTATTCGCAGCAGGTCGATCTGGTAGCGGATATCGAGATACGACGTGGGCTCGTCGAGAACGAGCACACGCGGATCCTGCGCGATGGCGCGTGCGAGCATGACGCGCTGGCGTTGCCCATCGCTTATCTGCATGAAGTCGCGCTCGGCGAGCTCTTCCACATGTGCGGTTTTCATGGCCTCGTCGACCCGACTATGGTCGTCGGGCGAGAGTGTGCCCATTCGCCCGGTGTAGGGATGTCTTCCCGCCTCTACGATATCACGGCAGGTGAGGAGCTCGGTCCGGGGGCGATCTGTCAGCATAACGGCAAGGTTCCTTGCGAACTCCGCCGTCTTCCATCGGGAAATCTCCCGTCCGTCGAGCTCGACCGCGCCGGCAAGCGGTACCAGATGGCGTGTGATGGTTTTCAAGATGGTCGACTTGCCCGAGCCGTTCGGCCCGATGAGCGCCACGACGTCGCCCGCGCGAACCTCCAGATCGACGCCTTCGACTACGACCTTCTTGTCGTAGCCCGCCGACAGGTCTCTTATGCGGAAAAGCGGCGCTCCATCAGCCTGCGTTTCGACCGGGGTTTCGAGGTTCG
>CAUGJN010000066.1 GCA_959599635.1 uncultured Collinsella sp. | reverse complement strand
CCGAAACTCTCATGGAGCCAGTGACAGGAATCGAACCTGCAACCCACTGATTACAAATCAGTTGCGCTACCGTTGCGCCACACTGGCACACTTGGCGCTTTCGCGCGAAGCCTGTTAAGGATAAAGGAATTGAGGATGGGGCGCAACAGGCCCTTCGACCGACCACATCTCAAAACTATTCGCCAGAACGAATAGTTTCGTCTGTTCGCCAAAACAAAAAACTATTCGTTTTGGCGATGGCAAGTCCACAATCCAATAACTACAAGCCAGTGAATTGACCAGCCGAGTAGCTGGTCTCTACAGATACTCCCCTACCGGCCACGAAGGGCCTTGAGCTTGGCCAGGGCATCGGGGCTCAGGCGACTGCCCAGAGTCATCTTGATCTGCGGGGCTTCCTCTGCCTCGTGAACGTCGTTATCGATCTGTTTGATCTCGTCCACCAGCATGCGGCTCGAGATGCGCGTGACGCCCTTGCCCATGACGACGGCCTGAATCGTACCGTCGCTCGATACCACGGAGCACGCGCGGCCTTCCTCGCGTGCCTCGATGCAGAGCTTCTGCACCACGGTATCGGCAGAGACGCCCGTCGGCGAGAACTCGATGCGCACGCCGCGGGCCGGTAGGTTGGGGCGCTCGTTGGAGATGTTGCCCGCGCCGTCGAACACGATCACGGCCTCGTAACGGCCCTGGGCAAACGCCGCAACATCGTTGATGAGCGCGGTGCGCGCCATATCGTGGACGTCGCTGGAATATGGATCGTCGGAATGGTCGTAGACGAGCTTTTCGTAGCGCGACGTGCAGTGGATCACGTTGTAACCGTCGACCACCAGCAGCTCGGGCTTGTTGGAGTGCACCGTCGAGACTGGGTCGGCGATAGCCTGCGCAAACGCATTGCCGCCCACGCCGTAGGTCGCGGCCGAAACAATCGGCTTGGCCGAGCCCTCGCCAAAGCGCTTGGCCTTGGACTTGGCGCGGTTCTTCTTGGACATGCGCTACTCCTCCCCCATGAGCTCGCCGGCATTGCGGCGCAGCCACTCAAAGCACAGCGCGGTGGTCGCCTGGGCCACATTGAGACTCTCGGTCATGCCGCGCTGGGGAAGCTTGGTCAAAAAGTCGCATTTCTCGAGCACCAGGCGCGAGATGCCGTCGCCCTCGGAGCCCATGACGAGCGCAACGCGGCCCTCAAAGGGAGCATCCCAGCAGCTGCCCTCGGCGTGCTCGGAAGCACCGCCCACCCAAAAGCCAGCAGCCTTGAGGTCGTCAAGCGCTCGGGCGATATTAGGAACCTGCGCGATGGGCAGGTGCATGACGGCACCAGCGGAGGTTTTGTAGCTGCCCACGGTCACACCGGCGGCGCGCTTGTTGGCAATGATGACGCCCGCTGCGCCCACGACCTCGGCAGAGCGCACGATCGCACCAAAATTGCCATCGTCGGTCACATGGTCGAGCACGACGACGAGCGCCGGTCCTTCACCCGCGCGATCGAGAATATCGGCGACATCGGCATAGGGGAAATTGCCCACCTCGAGCGCAATGCCCTGGTGAGCGCCATGGCTCGACAGCGCATCGAGCTGCGTGCGCGGCACATACTTAATGCGGACGTCCGCGGCGTTGAGGTCGTCGACCAGGCGCGACAAGGCGGCATCGCGCTCCCCGCCCTCGGCGATGAGCGCGCACTTGACGGGAAAGCCGGTACGCAGTGCCTCGGCGGCAGCACGACGACCTTCGATAAACTCGCCCTTGGGAACCTGAACGTTGTCGCGGTTGCGATCTCGCTGCGAACGCGCAGCCTGGGCTTGGGAGCGCTCGCGCTGGCCCTTGGGAGTGGCAGCGCGGTCGTTGCGGCGAATCGGACGCGAGCCAGAAGCAGCCTGCTTGCCTCCACGCGGTGCACGTTTGCGATTGTCGGCCATAAAACGGCCTCCTTAAATAGATAACGAACAAGAATCGACCGTCCGAGCCACGGCACCTTGCCTTTCAATCGTTGGGCATGACCACCAGGTCTATGCCCTCCTCTTTCAAGGCAATCTGCCGCACCTCGAACGGTCGACAAATACTAGAGACTCTTAATACGAGTACCCGCGGCCGTATCTTCAATCGTCAGCCCGAGGTCCTTGAGCTGGGCGCGGATGGCGTCGGCCAGATCCCAGTTCTTGGCGGCACGGGCCTCGGCGCGGGCCTCGAGAATCTTGGCGGCGGCCTCGTCCACGTCGTCGCCCGTGTAGGCGACCAGGCCGGCGGCAACGCCCAGCAGACCCAGCGGCAGCTCGACCTTGGGCTCGGGGAGCTCAACGCCAAACGTATCGAGCAGCTCGGCCAGCGTATCGGCAGCAGCCAGGACTGCGGCCTTGTCGGCAGCGTCGCCCGCCTGCTCCAGGTACTGGTTGCACTCGGTCACAAAGCCAAAGACAGCACCCATGGCACCGGCAGTGTTAAAGTCGTCGTCCATGCACTCCTTAAAGGTGGCACGGGTCTCGGCGGCCTTGGCGGCAAACGCCTCGGATGCTGCCTCATCGGCATCGGCCGTCGCATGGTTCGCGGCCCAGCGCAGGTTCTCGACCGTACCGGCAATACGCGTGAGCGAATTCTCGGCACCCTCCAGGCGCTCCCAGGAGAAGTCGAGCGGCGAGCGATAGCTCGTCTGCAGCATCAGCAGGCGCAGAGCTGCGGCAGAGTGCTGCTCGAGGACCTCGGCCAGCGTAAAGAAGTTGCCGAGCGACTTGGACATCTTCTCGCCGTCAACCAGCAGCATGCCCGCGTGCATCCAGGTGTTGGAGAAACCCTGGTGCCAGGCGCAGGTGGCCTGGGCGCACTCGTTCTCGTGATGCGGGAAGGCAAGGTCGGAGCCGCCGCCGTGGATGTCGATCGGGGTGCCCAGGTAGCGATGCACCATGGCGGCGCACTCGGTGTGCCAACCGGGACGGCCTTCGCCCCAGGGGCTCGGCCAGCTGGGTTCGCCGGGCTTAGCGGCCTTCCACAGGGCAAAGTCGAGCGGATCGTTCTTGTCCTCGTTCTCCTCGATGCGCGCGCCAACCATAAGGTCATCGATGTTGCGGCCCGAGACCTGACCATAGTTGGAATCGCTGCGCACGGCAAAGTACACGTCGCCGTTATCGGCTGCATAAGCGTGGCCCTGCTCGATGAGCGTCTTGATCATAGCGATCATGGGGCCGATCTCCTTGGTGGCGCGGGGGCGCACATCGGGATCGAGCACGTTGGCGGCGCGCATAACGCCGATGAACTTGTCGGAGAACTCCGTCGCGACCTCGGCGGCCGTTCTGCCCTGCTCGTTGGCGCGCTTGATGATCTTGTCATCGACATCGGTGAGGTTCTGGGCGAACGTGACCTCGTAGCCGCTCGCGATGAGCCAGCGGCGAATCACGTCAAAGCTGATGAACGTGCGGGCATTGCCGATGTGGATGTTGTCGTAGACCGTGGGGCCGCACACGTACATGCGGACCTTGCCGGACTCGATGGGCTGGAACTCTTCCTTTTTATGGGTAGCGCTGTTGTAGATACGCATTCGTTACTCCTTAACGGTTTTCTGTAGCAGGCAGACGGCCCAGGCACCGATTCCCTCGCCCTGGCCTTCCCAACCGAGCTTTTCGGTCGTAGTGGCGGCGACACCCACGTTTTCCACGTCGACGCCCAGGGCATGGGCAAGGTTGGCGCGCATGGCATCGCGGTGCGGAGTGATCTTGGGTTGCTGACAGGCAATGGTGCAATCGGCATCGACAAACTCAAAGCCCAGCTCGCGCGCATAGTCCATCACGCGGGCGAGCAGCACCATCGAATCGGCACCCTCGTAGGCGGGATCGGTGTCGGGGAATAGCTTGCCGATATCTCCCCCGCGGCAGGCGCCCAGAATGGCGTCGGCCAAGGCGTGCGCGAGCACATCGGCATCCGAGTGGCCCAGCAGGCCGCGCTCGTAGGGGATGTCGACCCCGCCGATGATACATCGACGCCCCTCCACCAAACGGTGGACGTCGTAGCCATGGCCAATGCGCAGGTTACTGAACATGGGGAAGGTCCTCTCCCTCGGCCATGCGGCCAAGCAGAATCGCGGTTACGGGACGCAGGTCCTCGGGCACCGTCACCTTAAGGTTATCGCGCGGGCTCTGGACGCAGCGGACGCGCCCACCCATGCGCTCGACCAGTGACGAATCGTCCGTGCCGATAAAGCCCTCGGCAATCGCCGCGGCATGGGCGCGCTTCATGGCGTCGACACTAAAAATCTGCGGCGTCTGCGCGGCCCAGTACAGCTCGCGCGGCGGCGTCTCGACGATGTTGTCGCCATCGACGATTTTGAGTGTGTCGATGGCAGGCTGGCCGCACACGACACCGTCGAGGGCACGGTCGCTCACGAGCACGTCGATCGCATGATCGATGGCCTCGGTCGTAATGAGCGGACGGGCGCCGTCGTGGATGGCGACATATTCGAAACCCGCCGGAGCCGCATGCACGCCGGCACGGGTGGAATCCTGGCGGGTCTCGCCGGCATCGGCAAAGCTGATGGGCGTGTCATAGTCAAACGGGTCGATGGCCAGGCGGCGCATCTCGGCACGGCGCTCGGAAGGACACACCACCACGATGTGGCCGACCTTGTCGCTACGATCGAACGCACGGATGGACCAGCTCATGAGCGGACGGCCCGCCACGTTAACGAGCTGCTTGCCGCCGGGATTTCCAAAGCGCTGGCCGCTGCCGCCGGCAACGACCACGGCACATACGGGCGCCATTATGCGTTCCCCTGTTTGGTGCCCTTCATGCGGTACAGGGAGTCCGCGAGAATGGCAGGGTTGTTGACGCCAAAGTCGCCCAGGCGCTCCGGATCCTCGCTGATGTCGTCCATGAGCTCCTGCAGCGATCCATACTCGTCGACAATCTTCTCGGCCACGCCGTCGCGCACGACGGACACGCGCGAAAGCGTGCGCAGGCCCAGCGGTGTCATGACGGAGTCCTCGTCCAGGTCGTCGTAACCCAGAACTGCCGCCACGTGCTGCGGGTCGGACAGGTCCTTAGGCGTCATGCGGCTAAGCTCGGCGCGAATCTTCTCGGCGTTTGCCTCGGAGGAATCGCTTGCGTAGTCGCGGATCATCAAGTCGTACTCGGTATCCATGCTGGAGCCGGCGAGCTGCTCGAGCTGCATCTGCACGAGCTTGCCCTGGTTGCCCAACTTGACAATGCAATCCTTAAGCTCAGTCTTTGCCTGCTGCATGATCTCGAAACTCGAGAAAATGCCGGTGATGTCGGCGAGCGTGACGTAGTCGTCGAGCTCAAGGGCCGTCAGACGCAGCAGGGAACGGTCGAGCGACTGACGGGTGGTCTGGAGCGTGGCGACGAGCTGGTTGACCGAGCTCATGATGGTGGTGACAGGTTGGATCTCGTAGCTCTTACCGTGGACGTACACGTTGACGACGGCACGACGAGCCGAAACCGAGATCACGATGGCATCCGTGAGCACCGACATGCGGGCGGCGGTGCGGTGACGCATGCCCGTCTCACTCGTGGCAAGCGAGGGATCGGGATTGAGGTGGAAGTTGGCGCGCAGGATCTGGGTGAGGTCGCCGTCGATGACGATGGCGCCGTCCATCTTGGAAAGCTCGAACAGGCGGTTCGAGGTAAACGAAATGTTGAGCGGGAAGCCGTCGTTACCAGCAGCGAGCACGTTTTCGGTGTCGCCGACGCAAATAAGAGCGCCCAGGTGACCAGCAATGATCATGTCGAGGGCGGTGCGGATCGGCTGGCCAGGTGCCGTCAGGCGGATGGCCTGTTCCATACGCTTTTGCAGCTCGTTCTTATCCAAGGCATCGCTCCCATCGTATACGCTCCATAAACGTCAATAAGTTTCTCACGGTTTGCCTCTGTGACGCCCGCAAAATCCGATGCTTACAGAATGAGCGAACACAGCTGAGAGCCCCAATCCAAATGAGCTGCTTATGTGGTAGCATCGGGATTCGCATAAATGAGGGAGTAGTCGCGTGATCGGGTTCGCCTCCGGTGGCGCGGCAAGTCAACACACTGGCCGATGCGGCCTGGCTTGCCTTAATGAACGAGACTCGTGGCTGTGCGCGCAACGCGTACGCCACGGGTCTTTTTTGTTACTCCCCCAAGAGGTACACGCGGGCCCGCCCGCAGAGAGGGAGCCAGACTATGGGACTCGCAGAGCTCGTGCTGCTCGCCGTTGGCCTTTCGATGGATGCCTTTGCCGTATCCATCTGCAAGGGCCTTGGCATGAAGAAGATCAACCTTAAAGTCGCCGTGGTGCTCGGCCTGTTCTTTGGCGGCTTTCAGGCCGGCATGCCCGTAATCGGATGGGCGCTTGGCAGTCAATTCATGGGCATCATCGGACCCATCGACCATTGGATCGCCTTTATCCTTTTGGCCTTTATCGGCGGCAAAATGCTGTGGGAAGCCTTTACCGAGGACGAGAATGAAGGCGACGGCAAGGATGCCGAAAAGATTGACCTGGGCGAGTACCTGATCCTCGCCATCGCCACCTCAATCGACGCCCTAGCCGTAGGCATCTCATTTGCGGCGCTCTCGGTTGACATCGTTCCCGCTGTATCGCTTATCGGCGTCACAACGTTTATCTTCTCCGTCGCCGGCGTAGCGATCGGCCACACCTTTGGCGCGCGCTACGAAAAACCTGCCACCATCGTGGGCGGCATCGTGCTCATCCTCATCGGACTTAAGATCTTGCTTGAGCATCTGGGGATTTTGGCGCTGTAACGCCAAACACAATCGCTCAAAACTCAACGCCAGTACAAGGCCTCATGCAAAGTTTTGCATGAGGCCTTTTCGTGCAGACTTTTGCATGTCATACTGATATGCAAAAGTCTGCACGTTAGGAGATCGCCGTGAATACCCTTCCCATCACCACACCGCGCCAAGCTGGCATCTACGTGCGCCAGGCACGCGAGGCTCAGGGTCTCACCCGTGCCGCCCTCGCCAAAACGGCCAGTGTTTCGGAGCGCCTGCTCGCATCGCTCGAGCTAGGAGACGCCACGGGTATTCGGCTCGACAAGTTACTGACCGTCTTTAACGCACTCGACATAGGTCTCTTTGCGCAAAGCGATAACGACTCCATCGCATCGCCCTCCGAACATCCGACGACGATAGCGGACCTCCCTATCGCGAACTCGAATGCCCTGCCAAAGCCAAGCGTAGGCAGACGACCCGCCCGACAAGGAACGCCATCTTCCTATGATGCCCTGCTGGCCCAAATCGCAGCCGAGCAAGGCCTTTCCGACACTTCAGACCTCTCCTTTGGCTGTAAGGTTGTGAAATAAATGGCAGAGATGGAGCTTGCGACCCTCATTTGTGGCGAAATCGCAGGCACTCTCCGGCAAGACGAGCATGGACTCTGCAGCTTTGTATACGCCCCAACCTATCGCGGAGCACCACTATCGCTTACAATGCCGCTTTCCAATCGCACGTATGGCCATAACATCGTCCGCCCGTTCCTATTTGGCCTTTTGCCCGACAGCCAAGAGCAGCGTCGCGCTATTGCCGCCGAGCATGACGTTGCATCCAACAACCCCGTCGCCCTCTTGTGCCATATCGGTCTTGACTGCGCGGGGGCCGTTCAGTTTTGTCGAACCGATCAATTAGGCGCCGCCCGCGGCAGGGTCTCGGCATACCGCCCGCTTACCAATTCTCAAATCGCTCACAAGCTTAAAGCAATTCGTGATGACGAAAGAGAGACATGGATGGGCTCCAACGAAAGCTGGTCCCTGGGCGGCAACCAAGGCAAATTTGCACTAGCTTGGCATGATGGCCAATGGTGCGAATGTCTAGGGTCATCCCCCACTACCCATATCTTCAAAAATGGTGTCGTTGGGTTCAAACATCAGGCCTTAAACGAATTCGTCTGCATGAAAACGGCTCGGCGTGTTGGCATTCCAACTGCCAACGTCTCCTATTGTACATTTGAAGACGAAGCCGCACTCGTCGTTGAACGGTACGACAGAATGGTCAATAGCAGCGGAAATATCGAAAGGCTGCATCAGGAGGACTTTTGCCAGGCGCTCGGTGTATTGCCAAGCCAGAAATACACCGCCGACGGAGGACCAACCACACGAGACATCCAAGAACGACTGATTAACACAGTCCCCCACCACATGAATCTTGTGCTTTTTACCTATATGTTGTTCTATAACGCCATTATCGGAGCGCCTGACGCACACGCTAAAAACTACTCGCTCATCCTAGGCAAAGGCACAAACGCAGCGCTCGCACCCATGTACGATGTCGCATCGGGCTTGGCGTACGAGCGTATGCGCCGCCGGGCGCGCCTTGCCATGAGCGTTGGCGGCGAAAATCGAGTGGGGCGCATCGGTCCAGGCGCTATCCGCCGATACCACGGTATGGGCGACCCCGCGCTGGAGGCGGCGCTCACCGATGCCGGGCTATCCGAGAAGTTTTGCTTTGCGACCATGATGGACCTCGCCTACGAGGTGCCCATTTGCATGGAAGAGATCATGGACGAATACGCCGACCTACCCGGCATGGCGGACCTGCGCGAGCACATGCTCGGCCCCGTCCGCGAAAACTGCCAGCGCACCCTCGACCTCATCAAGGCGGATATGGGCTAGGCGCCAATCAATCCACATTTCTTAAAAGAAGAGGGGGGCACCCGTCACAAAAGTTCGGATGCCCCCTCTCGTAATGTCATTTGCAATCCGCTAGCACGTGGCTCGAACTGCTGCTAGCGCGACCTTTACGCAGCGAGGCGCTTGAGGACGTCGATGAGCAGCTCGTAGAAGCGCTCGGCAGAAGCGAGCTCCATGCTCTCGTCCGGGGTGTGGACATCGGAGAGCGTCGGGCCCACGGCGATGGCGTCCAGGCCGTGCAGGGCCTCGGCAAACAGGCCGCACTCAAGGCCAGCGTGAATGGACTCGATGCGCAGCTCGGAGCCAAAGAGCTCGCGATAGCTCTCGACAAAAACGTCGCGGACCGGCGAATGCTCGGCATAGCTCCAGCCGGGATACTCGAACTCGAACTTGGCGTCGAAGCCCAAGACATCGGCCAGCGTCTGCAGGCGGTCCTTGAACTCGTTCTGCAGCGAGGTGATCGAGGAGCGCGGGGACAGCATGATCTTGACCTGGTCGTCGGAAGTGGCGACCACGCCGATGTTGGAGGAAACCTCGACGGAGCCGTCGGTGGCGACGTTGCGGCGAATCACGCCGTTAGGGGCAAGACGCAGGGCGCGGATGAGGGCAGGCGCGGACTTCTGATCCATGGCCTCGACCTCGGCGTCGTCGGCAATCTCGACGGTGCAGGTAAAGCCGGGGTCGAAGACCTCGAGCTCGGCAGTGACGTCGGCGATGATGTCCTTTGCGATCTGGGCCGCGGCCTCGGCGGCAGCGTGGTCGGCGTAGACCAGAACAGCCTTGCACTCACGGTTGATGGCGTTGTCCTTGGTGCCGCCGTTAAAGCTGACGATGGCGGGCTCGCCGGCGACCATCAGGCGGTCGATGATACGGGCCATGAT
>CAUGJN010000065.1 GCA_959599635.1 uncultured Collinsella sp. | reverse complement strand
TGAGCATCACCACGATAAACGGGTGCTTGCCTTGCGGCACGTCGCGCAGGCGCTGACCGGCCAGGCGACCGTGGGGAGTCACGGTGACCTCGCGCAGCGTAACCTCGGCACGCTCTTCGAACGTTGGGGCGGCCATCACCAGAAGGTCGCCTTCCTGGATCACGGTGTCGCCGTTGGGCAGTACCGGGTGCGCCCCGTCGCGCAGCACCAGGACCACGAGCATGTCCGTCGCGCTGCCAATGTCCGCGAGCGAGCGTCCGGCAAACGGATGGCCAGCGCCCACCTTGAGCTTTACAAACGACATGCCGTCCTCGTCGCGGTAGTCGTTAAAGGTGCGGCGCACGTCGCCGGTCGCATCGATCATATCGAGCTTCTTCGCCACCGCCGGCAGCAGCGAGCCCTGCACCACGATGCTCGACGCGGCAATCACAAACACCAGGTCAAATAGGTCGTGTCCGCCGGGAACGCCGGCCACCACGGCAAAGAGGCTAAAGACGACCGAAGCTGCTCCGCGCAGGCCCGCCCAGCTTACGAGCGCGACCTGGCTGGGATTCGTCTTAAAGGGCGCTAGGAGCACGCCGACGGCGATGGGGCGGCTCACGAAGAGCATGAACGCCATGAGCGCCAGGCCCGGCAGCAGCATCTGCGGCAGGCGTGCGGGCGTGACGAGCAGGCCGAGCAAGAAGAAGATGGTCATCTCTGCCATCTCGGTGAGGGTGTCGAAGAAGTGCGCCATCTCGACCTTGCCGGTGATGTCGCTTGCGCCCAGCACAATGCCTGCAAGGTATACGGCCAAAAAGCCGTTGCCGCCCAGGTAGCTCGGCAGCGCGTAGGCGACGATGGCCACGGCGAACAAGAAGATGGTCTGCGCGCCTTCGGCCGTTGCGTGTGCGCGCTCAATCAGACGGCTGGATGTCCAGCCGATGGCAAGGCCCAACCCCACGCCCAGGATGATCTGCTTGGTCAGCAGCACGGGAATGTCGATATTGCCGCCCGCCGCGAGGGTCGCGAGCACGGCGGTGAGCATGTAGGCGACGGGGTCGTTGGAGCCCGATTCGACCTCGAGCAGCGAGTCGGTGCCGCCCCTCAGCGAAAGGCTGTGCTCGCGCAGAACGCTAAAGACGCTGGCCGCGTCGGTGGACGCCACGACCGATCCCAGCAGCAGGCCGCCGATCCAGTCGAAGCCCAGCACAAAGTGGGCGAACACGCCGGTGATGCCTGCGGTGATGACGACGCCGAGCGTGCTCAGCAGCACCGCCGGCGCGGCGACGGGCTTGGCGCGGTCTATGTTGGTGTTAAAGCCGCCGTAGAACATGATGAACAGCAGCGCCGTGCTGCAGACGGTTTCGGTGAGTGCGTAGTCGCTAAAGTCGATGTGCGCCGGGCCGTTGACGCCGAGCAGCATGCCGAGCGCAATAAAGATGAGCAGGGTGGGGAAGGGGAGTTTTTTGCCGACGGGTTTGATGGTCAGGCACAAAATGATGACGAGGCCGATAAAGAGAAGGATCTGGTTCATGGATGGTGTCCGCTCCTGGGTGGTTGGCGTGGCACGGTCAGTTGTCTGCGGTTATTTGTACCCAAAGGTGGTGGGTTTATGGGGTTGGATTGCGGGCGTGCGCGATATCGTCATAGACGGCTGCCGTCTTTGCCTCTGCTCGGAAACCCTTTCCAGCTTTATTGCAACGGAGTACAATGGGTAACGTTTAAGTTCAACTTGAAGTTTTAGTTGCGGCGCCGGGCTTAGACCGCAATGCAAGGAGAGGCGTACCATGGCGATCTATGTGACATCTGATGCTCACGGGCACGTGCGTGCGCTTGACGAGGCCCTGTCTAAGATCTCGTTGACGTCCGACGACACGCTGTACGTGCTGGGCGACATGATCGATCGCGGGCCCGATCCGGTCGGCGTTATTAAGCTCGTGCGCTCGCTGCCCAACGCCCACGTGCTCAAGGGCAATCACGAGCAGATCATGCTCGATGCCATCATTGGCCAGGACCCGCTCGATGCCGAGACCTGGGATATCAACGGTGGCTGGACGACGAGCGAGCAGCTCAACGACATGGAATTTGAGGCATACGAGGAGCTCGTGCGATGGATGGCCGCGCTGCCGCTCTACGCGGTGGCCGAGACCAAGGAGCGCCCGTATCTGCTGGTACATGCTGGAATCGAGATGAAGGCGGCGCGCGCGTTTTTACTTGAGTATGGCGTCGATTGTGCCGATGGCGTCGGAGCGGTGGGTGCCGATCGCGAGCTGCTGCAGCAGATGCTCGCGGTGCAGTCGTCCGATGACCTACTGTGGATTCGTCACGGCTATTGGGATGCGCCGACGGGACTGCTTTCTGCCGAGGGCGAGGGCCCGGTCGTGGTGAGCGGCCACACGCCCACGGTGTCACTTGGGCGCTATTGTGAGGTTGGCGGCCTGGCGGGGCTTGATGAGGAGTCGGGCCGCGGGCAGATTGTGCGCCTGGGTGGCGAGGATACCGCCGGCGTGCCCGATCGCATCGACATCGACTGCGCTGCCGCCACCGGCTCCGAGTTCGGTCGCGTGGGCATCCTGCGGCTCGATGATGGGGCGGAGTTCTACGCGAATATTCGCCCCGGGGAATAACTTTGTTCCGCCGTTCTACCGAACGGCGGTCACGTTGACTCTGTGCAGCCCCGAAGCACCCCACCTTGTCGCTCAAACCGTCGCTCGCGTACAGAAGTACGCGTCGCTCCTCCTTCGCGCCAACCTGGGGCACTTCGAGACTGCTCGCTGTCGGTGCCAAAACATCGACGTTTCTTTTCTTCAAATTGATTCGAATTAGGCGCCGTAGGGGTTGCGGTCGCGCTCGATGCGCTGGCGGATGTGGGCGTGCTCGATTATCAGCAGCACCAGGAGTAGGGCCATGATGGCTAGGTAGCTCACCACGGCGCCCATCAGACCCAGCAGGTTGATCAGGATCACCGGCAGCACTACGCTTACGGCGAAGCAGATCAGGTAGATTTTGGTGACGTCGCCGGCATGGCGCAGCACCGTGATGATGGCGTAGATAAAGTCGATGGCCGCGGTGACGCCGCCGGCGACAACCATCAGCAGTGCCAGCGTGCGGTAGCGCTCAAAATTGAGGCCGTACATGAAGCTCATGAGGGGAATACCGGGACCTGCCATAAATGCGGCGCACACGCTGGTGATGACCACGATCAGTGCCATAACGGCAATAATAATCAAGTCAAAGCGGCGACGCTTGCGCGGATTCGCCCAAATGCTCGACAGACGTAGGAGCTGCGGTTTATAGACAAATCCGATGCTCAACAAAATGGCCTGCGCTGGAAAGAACAGTGCATTAAAGTACAGCTGATACTTGTAGGCCAGCGTGCCCTCCATCACAAACTTGGGCATGCTCTCGATGAGGTTGAACAGGAACAGCGCGCCAAAGAGCGGGGCGCACTGGACAAACAGGCGGCCGACTTCGCGCGGGCTCATGCGGCGTGATTTTTCGGTTTCGAGCAGGGCGAGCGGGGCGGTGACCAGCGCGAGCGAGGCAATCGCGGCGATGCCCATGGCCATGGCGGCGATGGGCATGCTGCGCGTGAGGAACAGTGCCACGCTAAAGACCGCGATGACGCCGACGGAGCGTAGCGTTTGGCTCATGCCGGCCAAATAGAGCTTGTCGGCCTGCTGCAGGCGGCCCTCGTACACGTCGGCGATGCCGTCGATCACCTTATACAGGTAGACGCCCAGGCCGATCGTGGCCATCTGCGCATCGTAGCCGCGGGCGCTGCTGTATACCAGGCCGCATGCCAGCGCGAGCGCTCCGCAGATCCAGCGGTTGAGCTGGTAAGAGGCAAAGGACGTCTTTTCGTCGATGTCCGAGACCTGGAAATTGCGCACGCCGTAGTTGCACGCGATCATGATGAGCGTGCCGGTGACAAAGGCGATGGAGAACTTGCCAGCCTCCTCGGCGCCTACGAGTTGCGTCGACACAATGGTGAGCAGCGGAAACGCCATGCCCCACACGGCGGTGCCCAGGGTATTCCAAAGGTAGTCGCGACGGGTGGCGTGATCTTCGTACTCGGCTTCTTGCGTGGAGAAGCCGCCGCCGTAGACGGCTCCGAGCAGGCGGTTCCACCAGGCATTGACCATGCGGTGGATGGGGCCGGGCTGGCGATCGCGCTCGCGGCGACGGCGTGTGGCCTGGCTGCTGTCGGGACCGCCGGCGTTACGCTGGCTTAGCTCTTGGATTCGTGCGAGCTCCTCGGCGGTGTGCGATGCGGGGAACAGGCCGTTCTCGATGCGTCCGCCCTGCCCGTGCGCCCCGTCCGATACGGTGGGGTCGGCGACGCCATTGCGGCGGGCGATGGCGCGGCGAATGCTATCGATGGGCGTGATGCTCAAAGCGGAGTCCTTTCTATTGCTGCGCTCTAGTATAGACGCGACGGTGTTCGTTCGTGTTTTTGAACAGGCTGTTCGATAATTTCGGCGGCGCCATTCAGTAGACGGCATTTGGGGACGTTCCTTATGTGCCGGCACTTTGGGAACGTCCCTAAGTGCCGGCATCCAGGGACGCTCCTTGGTTGTTGCCTGTTCAAGAGTGTCCCCAACGAATAGTCGTTTAAAAACGTCTCCAATGACTAGGCCGCTTGCGTGCGATTTTTGACCGTTGGGCGGGCTTGCCGCCCTTGCCGCAAAAACGTTTTTGCATATCGGGTACAACGGGCTTTACGTGAGTAAAGTGCGCGTCGCGTCCACGTGTCGCGTTTTTAAAGGAGGCCCCATGCCTGGTGTTACCCCTGCAGATGTTTTGTCCAACTTTGGTATTACGCTGGTCGAAGATCCCGCCGAGAATCAGCCCCGTCTGCTGGTCGATCTACCCGCCGCGGAGCTCGTCGAGCACGCTATCCGCCGCGAAGAAGGCCGCATGGCATCCAACGGCGCGCTGGTGATCGAGACGGGGGAGCGTACTGGCCGTTCCCCCAATGACCGCTTTATCGTCGACACCCCCGATATCCACGACAAGATTGCCTGGGGCGCCGTCAACCGCCCGCTGTCCGTCGAGAGCTACGAGACCATCAAGGCCGGCATCGTCGACTACCTCAACGAGCGCGACGTGTTCGTCACCCGCGGCATGGCCGGCGCCGACCGCAACCACACGCGCCGACTGCTCGTCGCCTGCGAGCGCGCCAGCCAGGCACTCTTCATTAAGCAGATGCTCGCCCGCCCGCTTGCCCGCGAAATCGCGCGCACCGGCGAGCCGGACTTCTGTGTGCTCGCCGCGCCGGGCTACCAGTGCGATCCCGCCATCAAGGGCCTCAACTCCAGCGCCGCCGTGGTCATCAACTTCCAGGAGCGCGTGATTTTGGTCGCGGGTACCGGCTACTCCGGCGAGATCAAAAAGTCCATCTTCAGCGTCATGAATTACCTGCTGCCCGTCGAGGACGACGTGCTGCCCATGCACTGCTCGGCCAGTATGGATCCCGTCACGCACGAGACCGCGGTGTTCTTTGGCCTGTCGGGCACCGGCAAGACCACGCTTTCGGCCAACCCTACGCGCCTACTGATCGGCGACGACGAGCACGGTTGGTCTGACATGGGCATCTTCAACATCGAGGGTGGCTGCTACGCCAAATGCGAGGGCCTGGACGCCTTCCGCGAGCCCGAGATCTTCAACGCCGTCCGCTTTGGCGCGATCTGCGAAAACGTGGTGCTCGACGAGAACCGCAAGCCCAACTACGACGACATCTCGATCACGCACAACACGCGCGTGGCCTACCCCGTCGAGCATATCCCCAACGCGTGGACCAAGGGCATGGGCACCACTCCAAGCGTCGTGCTCTTCCTGACCTGCGATGCCTTTGGCGTGCTGCCGCCCATCTCACGCCTGACGGCCGATGCCGCCATGTACCACTTCGTGACGGGCTTTACGGCCAAGATCCCCGGCACCGAGGTCGGCGTCACCGAGCCCACGCCCACGTTCTCTTCGCTGTTTGGCGAGCCGTTTATGCCGCTCGACCCCATGGTCTATGCCAAGATGCTCGGTGAGCGCATCGCCGACGGCCGCACGCGTGTGTACCTGGTCAACACCGGCTGGATTGGCGGCGGCTACGGCGTGGGCCATCGCATCGAGCTTGCCTACACGCGCGCCCTGGTGGCCCGCGCCCTCGACGGTACCATCGAGGACAGCGAATTCGTGCATGACGATATCTTTAACGTCGACATTCCCACCACGTGCCACGGCGTGCCCGACGGCATCCTGGTGCCGCGCCAGTACTGGCAGAGCACCGCGCGCTACGACGAGGCGGCGCACAACTTGGCCGTGATGTTCGAGGAGAACTTCGAGAAGAAGTACTCGCACCTGCCCGAGTCCGTGAAGGCCGCCGGTCCGCACGCTCAGGTGCACGCCGACGCCCGTCATCGCGGCCGCGGCCTGCTGGGACTCCGACACTAGCGTTGCTTCAGACCCAAAACCACCATAAAGGGGACAGGCGCCTTTGTGGTGGTTTTACTCACGAGGATGACTCGGGTTACAATACGCCTGACATATCGCCCCCTTCTCCGGATGGGGGCAGCGTTAGCGCTCTTGTGGTGGCACCGTAGGACTTTGAAGGTGGCCGTCGTAAGGGCGCTTTTTGTTTAGACGCTCGCGTGGGGCGAATCGTGAAGGGAGCACGTATGAAGGGCTTTGTTGCCGAGAATTCGTTTTGGGAGCTGTTTCCGCAGGCGGCTATCGGCGTTGTGGTCGTAAAGGGCATGAAGCCCGCGGCCCAGATACCCCAGGAGGACGTTGATGCGATTGCCGCGCTGCTTGACCGCGCCAATATCGACGCGGAGCGCCATCTGACCAGCGATACTATCAGCGAGAACGCACCGGTCAAGGCATGGCGCGAGGCTTATCGGCTGTTCAAGACCAAAAAGGGGGCCCGCTGCTCGATCGAGAACTTGCTCAAGCGCGTGCTCAAGGGCAAACCGGTGGGCCACATTACGCCCGCGGTGGACATCTACAACACGGTGTCGCTGACCTACGCGCTGCCCGTGGGAGGCGAGGATTTGCATGCGATCGAGGGTGACCTTCGCTTGAAGGTGACCGACGGTGGCGATGCGTTCCTGCCGCTTGGCGAGGAAGCGGATGACCCGACGCTTCCCGGCGAGCTCGCCTATATCGACGATGCAGGCGCCGTGTGCCGCTGCTGGAACTGGCGCGACGGCGTGAGAACGGCCCTGTCCGACGATTCGGCCGACGCGTTCCTGGCGATTGAGTGTGTAGAGCCCGAGCGCATGGGGGATTGCCAGGCCGCGATCGATCGCTTAGCCGAGCTGCTCGAGCGCTATCTGGGAGCGACGGTTGTCGTTAAGTCGCTTGTGACCCGCGACAATTCCTGCGTGGAGCTGTAGCGGCGCCTAGAACCTATTGATGCCCAAAACCACCACAAAGGTGCCTGTCCCCTTTGTGGTGGTTTTTATGTTGATGGGTTAACAAATGGAATATTTGGGTATGGGTGTTGCCTTGTGCGGCTAAGATGTTTACCCGTAAGCATTATGCAAGCGAAAGGCGGTCGTCTCCCATGCAGCAGAACGACGAGACACGTTTCGAGGACTTTGTCGGACTGATCAGCGGGCTCTACAAGGAGATCCAGCGTATCAAGACGTCCGAAGGCGCAAGGCTGGGCCTCAAGGGCTCCGACGTTATGTGCCTGTACTATCTTGAGCGCAGCAAGGACGGCCTGACTGGCGCCGACCTCGCCCGCATGGCCGGCGTTACCCGTGCCGCCGTTTCGCGCACACTGGCACATCTGGAGGAGGGCGGCTACGTCGAGGTTGACGACTCGGGTGATGCGGCCGTCAAGTATCGTGCTCCGGTGCGCCTGACCGCTCTAGGCGGCGAGAGCATGAGCGAGGCGGACCGCATCATTCGCGAGGTGCTCGATACCACCGGTAAGGCTATGGGTGTGGAGCAGCGCGAGCAGATGTATGCGTCGCTGCGCACGATTCTCAACACCCTGCGCGAGATCTAGAGCCGCGCTGGAGCTAGCTTTCAGCCAAGAACTGCATCGTCCCGTTTGAGCGCGTACGCCGTGCCGGGACATTGTTGTCAAAATTCCCTGCGCGAGACCTGCGCAAGAAAGGATTCGCTATGTCCGTCCGCATTATTACCGATTCCGCCAGCGATATGTCGCCGGCGGAGCACCCGGCGCTGTCCGTCTTGCCGCTGTCCGTTACCTTTGGCACCGATGTGTATATGGATGGCGTCGACATCGATCACCAGCGTTTTTACGAGATGCTCGTGGAGCGCGACGAGCTGCCCAAGACCGGTCAGGTCAACCCGTACGCCTTTTCGCAGGCGATTGCCGAAGCACGTGAGGCCGGCGACGAGGCGGTGATTATTACCGTGGGTGCCAAACTTTCGGGGACCAATCAGAGCGCCCGTACCGCACTTGCCGAGGCGCCGGGCGGCGACGTGTATGTGGTTGATAGCAATAACGTTACCCTGGGTGAGCGCGTGCTGGTCGAGTATGCCCTGCGCCTAGTGGACGAGGGCCAGGGCGCGGCCCAGATCGCGGCGGCTGTCGAGGCCGTCCGTGACCGCGTGGTGGTTATTGGTCTGCTCGAGACGCTGGAGTACCTGGTGCGCGGCGGTCGCCTGTCTGCTGCTGCCGGTGCCGTGGGTACGCTGCTCAACGTAAAGCCTGTTGTGGCTGCCGAGGACGGTCTGATCGTGCAGCTGGGCAAGGCGCGCGGTTCCAAGAACGGACGTAACCTGCTCAACCAGAAGGTCGAAAAGGCAGGCGGCATCGACTTTTCCATGCCGCTGGCGCTCGGCTATACGGGCCTTTCGGATGTGGTGCTCAAGAAGTATATCGAGGACAGCGCGGCACTGTGGGCTGGCCACACCGAGGGCGAACTGCCCGTTCACACCATCGGTGCCACCATCGGCACCCATGTAGGCCCCGGCGCCGTAGCCGTGGCCTTCTTCCAGCCCGTTAACTAGCCCACCTGCCAAAACCACCACAAAGGGGACAGGCGCCTTTGTGGTGGTTTATGCTATTCCGGGTGGAAAGGAGCGAGCAATGGCGTCTGAGGGCTTTTTTGAGCGGGTGTACGAGGTGGTCGAGCAGATTCCCGAGGGGATGGTCGCCACGTATGGTCAGGTGGCGCTGCTTGCTGGACGTCCACGAAGTGCGCGGTACGTGGGGTATGCCCTGCATGGCAATCCGCGTCCCGGCGAGATTCCCTGTCACCGCGTGGTGTTTGCCGATGGCCGCATATGCGATGGTTTTGCTTTTGGCGGTCCCGATGCTCAACGTGAGCTTTTGCTAGGGGAGGGTGTGGCGTTTAAGGACGACATGCACGTCGACTTGGCCGCCTGTCGCTGGCCTGCAGGGCTCTAGCGGCTCTGCCGTGGCTTAAACCACCACAAAGGTGCCTATCCCCTTTGTGGTGGTTTTGGCAGGTTTACCGAGGTTAACTTATGGAGAAGGTATGGCGGCGCGGTTTGTCGCAGCAAAGTAAACCACGGTGAACTATATTGTTTTCAGCAACGGAGCAGGCAATAGGCGATGAAAAAGCCTGCCCTGTTGAGTTTGAT
>CAUGJN010000064.1 GCA_959599635.1 uncultured Collinsella sp. | reverse complement strand
GCACCTATCAGCGAAGACGCCCATCCCTGGCCCGACGGCACCCGGGCGAAAAGGAGCACGAAAACGCAGTCCCCTTCCGCCGCAGGGCTTAGGTTATTGCTCCACGCGCAGTTCCGCACGAGCCGAAGAGCACTTAATGTGCTCTTCGTGCGAGCAGGACTGTTTGAGCATGGAGCAAAACCTAAGCCCTGCGGCGGAAGGGGACGGTGGGACTTACTCCGTCTCGCCCGGTCGAGCGCCGCGGGCCAGGGCGTCCTGGTACTCCTTGACTGCCTTGATCCTCTGCATGGGCTTAAGGCGCTCGAACATGGTGTTGCCGTGCAGGTGATCAATCTCGTGCTGCAGGCACACGCAGAACAGATCGCCCGAAGCCTCATAGCGAATCAGGTTTGCGTCCAAGTCGTACGCCTCGACGACGACATGGTCGGGACGCTCGATCTCGCAGCTAATGCCGGGGATAGACAGGCAGCCCTCGCTAAACGGCACGAGATGGTCGCTCTGCTCCACAATCACGGGATTGATGAGCACGTACGGATCGTAGTCGTTCTTGTCGCTGTAGTCGCAGTCGATGGTGACGAGCTGGATGAGTTCACCGATCTGCGGGGCGGCCAGGCCGCAACCGCCGTTGTCGAACATCATCTTCTTCATCTTCTCGGCAAGCGCCTCGATCGCCGGGGTGATCTCCTCGATGACGGCGCACTCCTGGCGCAGACGAGGGTCGGGCGACAGTACGATTCCGTTGGCTTCCATGGCCATCCTTTCGGGTTGTTACATCAAATCATAGGCGTCGACGTCAACGCTCACGCTCACGCCGCGCACGGAGCCTACCTCTTTGAGGCAGGCGTCGATATCATCAGAGACATGGTACCCTACCGGCGACTTCACAAGCAGATGGAAGCGGTAACGGTCCTTGGCTCTCTCGATTACACACGAAGCCGGGCCCAGCACCTGCGGCACGGCGCTCCCCGCCCGCAAAAAGTCGAGCGCGGCGGCATGCCAGCGGCGCTTAAGGAGCTTTGCAATGCGCCCAATGTAGTCCTGCGCGTCGTCTCGGTTCGCCGACCACACCAAAATGTTGACCAGACGCACGAACGGTGGATACAGGGCGTCGCGGCGCTGGTCCAGGTCGTAGTCGGTAAAGATCGAACGGTCGTGCTTAGCGACGGCGCGAATGACCGGATCCTCGGGCAGGTAGGTCTGGATGATGACCTCGCCGGGACGATCGCCGCGACCGGCACGGCCCGCGACCTGCTCCAGCAGATCGTAGGCGCGCTCCCCTGCGCGGAAGTCCGGCAGCTTGAGGGCGAAGTCGGCATTGACCACGCCCACGAGCGTGACTTCGGGAAAATCGAGGCCCTTGGCGATCATCTGGGTACCCAACAGCACCGCGCAATCGGAGGCATCGAACTGCTCGAGCAGCTTTTTGTGCGCATCCTTGCCGCGCGTGGAATCGGCATCCATGCGAATAATGGCGACGTCCTCGGGAAGCATCTGGCGCAGTGCGTCCTCGATCTGCTGAGTGCCCAGACCCATTTTTGCCAGATAGCGACTGCCACATTTGGGGCAACGGCTCGTGGGCGCGGGATACGGCTGCACGCGCCAAGACGAACCGCAGGTGTGACATTGCAGCGTGTGCGTGCGCTCGTGATACGTAAGCGCTGTGGAGCAGTGGTTGCAGGTGGGGACGCAGCCGCACTCGCGGCACATCAGGAATGGCGCAAAGCCACGACGGTTATGCAGCAACACGGCCTTCTCGCGCCGCTCTACAACGCGCTCCAGGCCTTCCATCAGCGGTTTAGAGAACATTGAGCGGCTGCCGTGCGAAAACTCGCGGCGCAGGTCGGCAATGCGAACCGTGGGCAGGACCGCGTGCCCCGGGCGTTCGGGCATCTCGACGCGCGTCCACGTGGCACCGCCGTACGTTCCGCGACGGCAGCGGTCGAGCGCTTCGGCAGAAGGCGTGGCCGAGCCCAGCACGAGTGGGCAGCGGTAGCGCCGCGCCATCTCGGCCGCCACCTCGCGAGCGTGGTAGCGCGGACTGGAGCCCTGCTTGTAACTAGTCTCGTGCTCCTCGTCGATGATGATGAGGCCCAAGTCGCTGAGCGGGCAAAAGAGCGCCGAGCGGGCGCCGACCACCACGCGGGCCGCACCGCTGGCGACCATATCCCACTGGTCGAGACGCTCGCCAGCAGAAAGACGCGAATGGAAAACGGCCACCGTCTCGCCAAAGCGCGAGCGAAAGCGGCCGACGGTCTGGGCCGTCAGCGAGATCTCGGGCACCAGCACGCAGGCAGAGCGACCGGCTGCGAGCACCCGCTCGATGGCGGAGAGGTAAACCTCGGTTTTGCCGGAGCCGGTGACGCCGTCGACCAACACCACGTCGCCATGAGCGTCCAGACGGGCGCGCTCAATCTGCGCGAGTGCCCGTTGCTGGCCGTTGGTAAGGGAGACCGGCGCCTTGCCGCTTGCCGAGGACAGCGTGGTCTGCTCGCTGCAGCCACGCCAGGCGCGGCGCTCCTCCACCACCACGACGCCGCGCTTTTCGAGCGCTTTGATGGTCGCCGACATGCTGTTATAGAGAAGATTAAGGTCGCGAGTCGTAACCGGGCCGCACTGCAGCGCCTCGATGAGCTGGCGCTGACGGACCGCGGTCTTGGGCGGCGTATAGTCAAAGCCTTCGGGCGTAAGCATCACCCAACGATTTTGGATAGGCTTGACGGCGGGCCGTTCAACAGTCCACGCATCGTCGTCGCCCTTGACCACACGCTGGCTGCCGCCCGGGGGCAAAAACAGGCGCAGGCACTCGGAAAGCGTCGCGACATACTCGCGGCTCATCCAGCGTGCGATGCGGGCAGCCTCGGCGGTAAAGAGCGGTTTGCTGAGGATGGCCTCGATGGGTTTAATGCGTGCGGGGTCGAGGGCGTTGTTGCCCTGCAGGTCGCCCAGCTCAGGGGCAATGTCGACGACATAGCCCGCGGCGGCACGGTTACCAAAGTGGACCAGGACTGTCGATCCGACCTGGACCCCGTTGGCAAGGGACTCGGGGATGCCGTAAGCAAACGGTTCCGACAGCGCACGGGTGGGGATATCGAGGACCACGCTCGCGTAGGCGGCAGGGGGCTCGGGCGCAGGCTTAGACTGAGCCGAGGCAGCGGCAGGCTTGGGCTTCACCGGAGCTTCCTCCGGTTCCGGCGAACCAAACAGCGACAGTTGTTGAGCCATACACCACCTCTAACGAACGGACCTGAAAGGGGTGGGACAAAATAATCAGTAGAGTTTGTCCCATGGCCGATACGAGTGTCGAGCTTGTTGCGTCACTCGAACATGGGACAAACACTACTGATTATTTTGTCCCAGCAACCCACTCATCGGTACAGAAACAAGAGCCCCGCTCGGGGGAACGGGGCTCGGATACATGCGTTTACGCGTCTACTATAGCGCCATCGTGCGGGCGCGGTCGATGCGTGCCAGGCAGTCGTCGCGGCCGACGAGCGCCATGGTCTCGCCCAGCGGGGGGCTCACCATGTTGCCGCAGACGGCGACGCGCACGGCCTGGAACACCACGCGCTTCTTAAGGTCCATCTGCTCGGGCAGCGGCTCAAGCGCGGCGTCGATGGACTCGGCAGTCCACTTGTCCACGCCCTCGAGCGCGGCCTTGGCGGCATCCAGAATGACGCCCATGCCTTCCTTAGCCAGGCCCTTGTTAACGGATTTCTCGTCATACTCGAGCGTCTCGGCCGTAGCGAAGATGGGAGCGGCGACGGTCACGGCGTCGGCTGGCATCTTGGTGCGCGGCTTGACGATGGCGGCAAGCGCGTCAATCCAGTCCTCGCCGTACTCGACATTACCCTCGATGAGACCCGCCTCGTGCAGCTCGGGGACCATGATCTCGTCGGCAAACTGGGCGTCGGACATGCCGTTGATGTACTCGGCATTGACCCAGTCGAGCTTCTTGGGGTCGAAGGTCGCCGGGTTCTTGGAGATGCGGTCGAGTGAGAACTTGCTGGCCAGGACATCGCGCGGGATGATCGTGGTCTCGCCGTCAAGCGACCAGCCGAGCAGCGCCAGATAGTTGACGAAAGCGTCGGACAGGTAGCCGGCGTCGCGGTACTCCTCCACCGAGGTGGCGCCATGGCGCTTGGAGAGCTTCTTGCCGTCGGCGCCCAGAATCATGGAGATGTGGGCGAACGTGGGCACGGGCGCGCCGAGGGCCTCGTAGACCATGACCTGGCGCGGGGTGTTGGAGAGGTGGTCGTCGCCGCGGATGACATGGGTGATCTTCATCATGGCGTCGTCGACGACGGTCGCAAAGTTGTACGTGGGCGTGCCATCGGAGCGGAAGATGACAAAGTCGTCGAGCTCCTTGGCGTCGAAGGTCACCTCGCCGTGAACGGCGTCGTGGATGACGACGTCGCCGCGGTCCTCGGGCACCTTGATGCGCAGGACGTAGGACTCTCCGGCCTCGATGCGGCGGCGGGCCTCCTCGGGATCAAGATCGCGGCAACGACGCTGATAGCCCTGGAAGGGGTCCTTGCGCTCCTGCGCGGCCTTGCGGTCGGCGTCGAGCTGCTCCTTGGTGCAGAAGCAGGGATAGGCCTTGCCCTCGTCCCAAAGTTTCTGGGCGGCCTGCTTGTACAGGTCCAGGCGCTCAGTCTGGGCGTAGGGGCCAAAGTCGCCGCCTACCTCGGGACCCTCGTCCCAGTCCAGGCCCAGCCAACGCATGGCGCGCAGGATGATCTGCGTGTTCTCGTCGGTGGAGCGGGTGGGATCGGTGTCGTCGATGCGCAGGATGAACGTGCCGCCGTTAGCACGGGCGAAAGCCCAGTTATAGATAGCGGTGCGGGCGCCGCCGATGTGCAGCTTGCCCGTCGGTGAGGGTGCAAAGCGGACGCGAACGTCTGATGCCATGGAAATCTCCTCGATTGCAGGATGGATGTCTAACCGCATCAGTATAAAGCAACAAAGCAACCTCCGCACAAAGGGCACCGACCCACTCATTGGGGACAGACTTAAATGACTACCCAATGAGCACCCGACTGGTCATTTAAGTCTGTCCCCAATGAGTGGGTGCGGAAAGGGTGTGAATGTTTGATTTACGCGCTATGATGTGCCCTTGCATAGAGAGCCCGGCGGAATGGTAACGGTCGCCGGGACACGTTTTTGAAAGGACAATCATGTCAGAAGAACTTCGTTCCATTCCACCCCAACACGGGTCCTTTGTTTTTACGTCGGAGTCGGTGACCGAAGGTCATCCCGATAAGATCGCTGACCAGATCAGCGACGCCGTCCTCGACGCAATCCTCGCCAAAGAAATAGAGCTCCAGGAGCAGGGCTACATCGCCCCCAACGGCGTGCCTGCCAACGTGGAGAACGTCCGCTGCGCCTGCGAGACCCTCGTGACCACCGGCACCGTCATCGTTGCCGGCGAAATTCGCACCCAGGCCTACGTCGACGTACAGGAAATCGCCCGCGGCGTCATCCGCCGCATTGGCTACAACCGCGCCAAGTTCGGTTTTGACTGCGACACCTGCGGCGTTATGAGCCTCATCCACGAGCAGTCGCCCGATATCGCCCAGGGCGTTGACGAGTCCTTCGAGACCCAGACCGGCGCTACCACCGACCCGATCGACCTGATCGGCGCCGGCGACCAGGGCATGATGTTCGGTTATGCCTCCAACGAGACCAAGACCCTCATGCCCATGCCGCACTACCTGGCAAGCCGCCTGGCCGAGCGCCTGGCTGCCGTGCGCCATGACGGAACCCTGCCCTACCTGCGCCCCGACGGCAAGACCCAGGTCACGGTGCGCTACGAGGAAGGTAAGCCCGTGGAGGTCACGACCATCGTCATCTCCACGCAGCACGCCGCCGAGATTGAGGACATGGGCAAGATCAAGGCCGACCTCATCGAACACGTCATCACCCCGGTCATGGCCGCCGAGAACATGCCGTGGGACAACGCGGACATCTACGTGAACCCCACCGGTCGCTTTGTCGTGGGCGGCCCCATGGGCGACACGGGCCTCACCGGCCGCAAGATCATCGTCGACACCTACGGCGGCTACGGCCGTCACGGCGGCGGCGCCTTTAGCGGCAAGGACTGCACCAAGGTTGACCGCTCCGCCGCGTATGCCGCGCGCTGGGTCGCCAAGAACGTGGTCGCCGCCGGTCTGGCCGACCGCTGCGAAGTCGAGCTTGCCTACGCCATCGGCGTTTCCAAGCCCCTCTCAATCATGGTCGACACCTTCGGTACCGCGCATGTTGCCGAGGACAAGATCGTCGAGGCCGTCGAGAAGACCTTCGACCTGCGCCCGGGCGCGATCATCCGCGACCTGGACCTGCGTCGACCGATCTACGAGAAGACGGCAGCCTACGGCCACTTCGGCCGCGAAGACGCCGACTTCACCTGGGAGAATACCGACCGAGTCGAAGAACTCAAAGCAGCCTGTGGCCTGTAATTGGGAACCACCAAGGTCACAACACGCACACGCTTTCAAAAGAAGTACCGCCCCCAAGCGGTACTTCTTTTTTATTAATCCGGTGGTGAAGATGCTTCGATATGAGTCTACGCTGCGTCCCCAGCTAATGAATTTTGCCATCTAGCAACTCCAACCATGTATCCTTAGTCCCGAGGGGCGGGGCATAAGGTCGATCGCGAGTTCCGCACGAGCCGGAGAGCACTTAATGTGCTCTCCGTGCGAGTCAGGACTGTCCGAGCAGGCGACCTTATGCCCCGTCCCTCGGGACGACGGGATAGAACAGGAGCGCATATGGCAGGCAAGCCGCAAACACTAGCTACGACCTCGGCATTCGAGATTTTGGGGCCCGTCATGGTCGGCCCCAGCTCATCGCACACCGCCGGCGCCCTGCGCTGCGCCCAAGTTGCCGCCAGCCTGCTCGAGGGCCGCATCACCAAAGTCACCTTTGGCCTGTGGAACTCCTTCGCCCACACCTACCGCGGCCACGGCACCGACCGCGCGCTCGTCGCGGGCATTCTGGGCCTCGACACCGATGACGAGAACATCAAGCAGGCCTTTGACCTCGCACGTGAGCAGGGCCTCGAATATCACTTTGACATCAAGGGCGACGACGCCTCCATCCACCCCAACACCGTCGACATCGATATGGTCGACGCCACGGGCGCCACGGCGCAGGTCCGCGGCGAGAGCTTGGGCGGCGGCAAGATGCGCATCAGCCGCATTAACGGCGTCGGCGTCGACATCTCGGGCATGTATTCCACGCTCTTCGTGGCGCACCAGGACGTCCCCGGCGTGCTCGCAGCGCTCACCAACCTGCTCGCCTACGCCCATGTGAACATCGCCTTCTGCCGCACCTACCGCACCGAAGTGGGCGGCCAGGCCTACTCCGTCTTTGAGACCGACGGCGCCCCCGACGACACCGTCGTCCCCATGCTCCGCAAGCTCGACAATGTCGATTACGCGACCTTTATCGAGCTCCCCGGTTCTGCCTCGTCGCTCTCCCCCGGCGTCTCGGCAAAGGAAATCTTCGACGACGGCGAGCAGCTGCTCAATGCGTGCGAAGAACTGGGGCTCAACATCGGCGCCGTCATGGCCGTGCGCGAGGCACGTCTGACCGGCGAGGCACACGCTATCGCCGCCATGCGCCGCGTACTCGACGTCATGCGCGAAGAGACCACAGCCCCCATTTCCAATCCACAGCGCTCGCTCGGCGGCCTCATCGGCGGCGAGGCAAAGCTTGTCGATGCCACCAGCCGAAACGATCTGAGCATAAGCCTGATGGGCGCCGTCCAGACCGACGCCGTGGCCCGCGCCATGGCCGTACTCGAGCGCTCCGCCACCATGGGCGTGATTGTCGCAGCTCCGACGGCAGGATCCGCGGGCGTTGTGCCCGGCTGCGTGCTGGCGCTCGCAGACCATTTGCAGCTGGACGACGAGCAGGTCATGGATGCCCTTTATTGCGCCGCCGCCATCGGCCTCAACCTCACCACGAGCGCCTGCGTTGCCGGCGCCGAGGGCGGCTGTCAGGCCGAGGTCGGAAGTGCGGCCGCCATGGCCGCCGCCGCGCTAGTGCAGATGCTCGACGGCACACCCGAGCAGGCGCTCGACGCCAGTTCCATCGCGCTGAGTAATCTGCTGGGCCTCGTTTGTGACCCCGTCGGTGGCCTCGTGGAGGTGCCCTGCCAAAACCGCAACGCCATCGGCGTGGCAGCCGCCTTTAGCTCCGCACAACTCGCCCTCGCCGGCATTAAGAGCCTGGTGCCGTTTGACCAGATGGCACACGTCATGCTTTCGGTGGGCCACGCGTTGCCGGTCACGCTGCGCGAGACGGCAAAGGGCGGCATCGCGCAGGCTCCGGCCGCACTTTCGGCCTGTGCAAAATGCGGTGTGTGCGGATAGCGACAAAGAACGACTCGAAGGTGGGACAAATGTCCCACCTCTTTTGAATGCCACCGTTTCCATACCACAAACAACTGGGTAATCGCTATAATGCAAGCCCAGTAAAAACACGATGAGCCGCAAGGCGAAATTCGAAGGATATGCATACGATGTCGCAAAACGATCGAACTCAACTGATTCCCGATCCGCAGCAGCCGAGCAGGCACACAGGCGGCGTTCAGTCGCCGCGTCCTATCGCGCCGAGCCGCGGTCAGCAGCGAGGTGCGGCAAACGTTTCCCAACGTCCGAACAAGCAGCATCAGCAGCGCCAGGCAAATGGCAATGCGCCCAAGCAGCCCCCCACGCACGCTCGAGGCGATCGCGGCCCCGCACGCAAACCCGCCGAGAACAATAAGTCGGGCAAAAAGACGACGCTCTTTGTCGTCCTGGGTCTTATCGTCATTGTCTATATCGTAGGCGTCGTAGCGTTTTCGCAGGTAGCCTACCCCAACACCACTATCGCCGGCGTCGATGTCTCGTTCTCCAACGCTTCGTCTGCCGCCACCAAGGTCAACTCGGCTTGGAAGCACTATAAGCTCACCGTGACAGGCGATGACTTTAGCTGGACCTATCAGCCCGAGTCCGATGAGCCCATTGTCGACGGCGAAGCTGCCGCAAAAGAGATTATCAGCCGCAACGAAGCCATTGTATGGCCGGTTCGCCTTGTAGAATCCTTAAGCGGCAAGACCAAAACAACCGCTAGCTCCAACGAAGTCGATCTTGATCAAGACGTCGACCTGTCCATGCTCTCCGACACCTTTGACCAAAAGCAGTTTGAGAAGGATCTGGGCGCCGCCATCGACGAGTTTAACGAGGGGCGTTCGGGCGCGTTCGAGGCCAATAGCTCCTATGACGAGCAGGCCGGCAAGTTTACCGTCGAGAAGGCGCGCTCCAACGAAAAACTCAACCGCGAGCATGTCATTAAGTATGCCGAGCTCGAGCTTGCCTCGCTGGCCGAGACCGTAGATCTTTCCAAGCTCGGCAACGATGCCTATGAGCCGCTCAATGGAACGCTGACCGATGATCAGATTCAGGCCGCATGCGATGCCGCCAACAACTTCTTGGGCGTCAACGTGACCCTCAAGCTCAACGGCGAGGATGCCGGCAAGGTTGATGGCAGCTCCGTGTTGCAGTGGATCAGCTTTGCCGATCCGGCCAACCCCACGCTCGATACGTCGCAGATCAGCAGCTGGGCAGCCGAGCTCGCCAACGGCTTTAATACCGTGGGCTCCACTCGCTGGTGGACGCGCGCCGATGGCAAGCAGTGTGCCGTTGAAGGCGGTGACTTTGGTTGGTCCATCGACAGCAGCTCGCTCGCCAAGCAGGTCGAGGACGCCAT
>CAUGJN010000063.1 GCA_959599635.1 uncultured Collinsella sp. | reverse complement strand
GCGTCTGGTTGGCAGCATCGATGCGAGCACAGGTCTCGGGGTCGGCCATAAAGACGCCCGGCAAGTTCATCATTTCGCCCAGACCAAAAACATCGCCCGGATGCTCGGCAAAAAACGCCTGCATATCGGCAGCCGAAATAACGGCACCGGCCTGCTCGTCGGGCAGCGCGGGCACGCACGAAGGCATCATGTACTTGATGGAAATGGGCGCGCGACGGCCGTCATCAATCATAAAGCGCAAGCCGTCGAGACCGGCAACATTGGCAATCTCGTGGCTGTCGGCAATGGCGGTGGTAGTACCGCGCGTCGCGGCCATGCGAGCATACTCGGCGGGACGGATGTTCGAAGACTCGATATGCAGATGCCCATCAATAAAACCGGGAGCGAGATAGCGACCCTGGCAGTCGACGACCTCAGTTGCCTCGTAGGTGTCAGCAGCATCGTCGCGACCATCGTAGAGCACGCCGACGATCACACCGTCCTTGACGGCAACGCTACCGGGCGCCACACGCTGGCCATACACGTCGACGATCTGCGCATTGGTAAACAGCGTGTCGACGGGCACGCGGCCCTCGGCAGCGTCGATCACAGACCTCATGACCTCAACGGACATACATACTCCTTTAACCGTAGAAAACAGCTGCGGAGCGGACAGACCTTCACCGCAGCAAGCCAATAGCCATTGTATGCCCAAAAGAAAGTCCCGCTAACACCCCTTCCGCTTAACGGCACCGCCAAATGATCCCTCCGTCCCCAAGGGATCGTCGTAACCAAAAAGGCCGCAGTCGGGATTCCCGGCTGCGGCCTTATTGCACTTGTGAGGTCAACTCGCTCGTTAGACCAACTTAAAGCCCTTGCGCTTGCCCACGGAGAGGGTGTCGCCCAGCTTGAGGGCGCTCGGGTCGATGTTGTAGCTCTTGGGAGCCACAGCCTTGCCGTTGATCTTGACGCCGCCGCCGTCGATGTCGCGGCGGGCCTGACCGGCGCTGGCCGAAAGGCCCAGATCCTTGAGCAGGCCGGCGAGGTAAATCTGGCCCTCGTCGTTGACGGTCAGCTCAACGTGCTTCTCGGGGAAGTCGGCAAGCTGGCCCTCCTTGAACACACGGTCGAACTCGGCCTGGGCCTCGTCGCCGGCGCCGGCGCCGTGGTAGGTATCGCACAGGTCGCGGCCCAGAGCGCGCTTGAGCTCGTAGGGGTCGGCAGAACCGTCGGCCAGGGCGGCGTCGATCTTGTCGACCTCGGCCGGGGCGAGCGAGCTGGCCAGACGATAGTACTTGCCGATCATCTCGTCGGGGATGGACATGGTCTTGCCGAACATATCCTTGGGAGCGTCGGTCAGGCCGATGTAGTTGCCATAGGACTTGGACATCTTGCGCACGCCGTCGGTGCCCTCGAGCAGCGGCATGGTGAGCGCAATCTGCGGCTCCATGCCCATCTTCTCCATGAGCTCGCGGCCGGCGAGCAGGTTGAAGAGCTGGTCGGTGCCGCCCATCTCGACGTCGGCCTTGATCTGAACGGAGTCGAAGGCCTGCATCACGGGGTACAGAAACTCGTGCAGGGCAATCGGCGTCTGGGACTGGTAGCGCTTGGTAAAGTCGTCGCGCTCAAGGATGCGAGCGACGGTGAACTTGGAGCACACCTGCAGCAGGCCGGCCAGGTCCATCGAAAGGATCCAGTCGCCGTTGTGCACGATGGTGGTCTTCTCGGGGTCCAGAATCTTCATGGCCTGGCTCACGTAGGTCTCGGCGTTGGCCTCGATCTGCTCCTGCGAAAGCTGCGGACGCGTGGAGTTCTTGCCCGAGGGATCGCCGATCAGCGCGGTGCCGTTGCCGATGATGAGGGTGACGTTGTGGCCCAGGTCCTGGAACTGACGCATCTTGCGCAGGGGCACGGCATGACCCAGGTGCAGGTCGGGGCTGGTGGGATCGACGCCGAGCTTGATGTTGAGGGGCTCGCCCTTCTCAAGCTTCTTGCGAAGGTCGGCCTCGGGGACGATCTGCGCTGCACCCGAGGTGATGATACGCATTTGCTCGTCAACAGACAGCATTGGGTATCCTCCTTTTGCTATAGCACCCTCACCGGATACGGCGGTGCTGGAAGTTCATAAACCCACTAATAATAACCAAAACAGCGCGACGCGGCACCTACGACAGGAAAATCCTCGTCCTGCCGCACGCGTCAACGGCGACCGGTAGACGCGTACCGTCACGTTCAACTAAATAGCGCGTTTGCTGACGGCGCGAGCAGTCACGGCAACGGACCTGCCCCGTCGCATCCGTAGCGCAGACGCCCTCGGCGGTCAGCAGGCAGTGCTCGCACACCATAAGCTCGGGACGGTCGGCGTCGACCGGACCCAAGACGCCGGGCTCAGCAGCCAGTTCGGCAATACGCTCCGCATCATTGCCGAGCAACTCGGCCGGCAAGTACACCCGCCCCGCACCGAGTCCGCGCAGCCAGGTAAGCGTGGCCCGATTCGCGCAGAACACCGGCGCCGCCACGTCAAACGTCACGCCCAGCTCGCGAGCGATCACCACCTGTCCTAGGTTGCGGCAGACGACGCGCCCGGCACGCTGCATCAGTGAGCAGGTCCGGTCAGCGTCACCCGTGCGGCACACCTCGTCCAGCACCACAACGGCGTCGGACAAATCGAGTTCTCCGCGCGGGTCGGCATCCATCAGCTGCCAAGCAAAAACCATGCGAGTGGGAACCGCGCACTCCACCAACTCCGTCGACGCACCGCCATCCACCGCAACGTCCTCAAGGGGCAGTGCCTCAACGGCACGTGCAACGGGCGCAATCGCATCCGCCTCGGCCCGCATGCGCTCCAACACCGCCGCCGTCTGATCCAACACGCCGGCGCTGCGAATCAGGTATACCTCGCAGCCCGTGTCCACCTTACGCTTGCAATGCACGACGACGCGCTTCCCCGCTGCGGCATCCACCGGGCAGGGCACCTGCGGCCAGCGCTTAGGCACATCGAGACGCGCGTCGACACCCGGATAAAACCGAATCTCGAGCGTGTCACCCGCCGCCACGGCGGAGTCGAGCTCAACGGTCACCTCTTCGTGGCCCACAGCGACCAAGCGCCCCACGCGCACGCCCTGGTTAATCGCACGCTCAAAGCTCATCAGCTCGGCACCCGAACGCCCTCGCAGGTACGCATCGGTAAACCCACGGTTAAACGACCTTCCCAGCTCGCGCTCAAGCTCTTCCACGGCACCGGGGTCCCACGCGCCGTCGCACAGCATATCGAGTGCCCGGCGCCACACCCGCACCACGTTGAATACGTAATCGGGGTTCTTCATGCGCCCCTCGATCTTGAGCGACGCCACGCCGGCATCTACAAGCTCAGGCAGATGTGCAATACCCAGATAGTCGCGCGGGCACAGCAGGCGATCTCCCTCGACGGCGACAACGCTCTGTCCCGCCTCGTCCACCAGGTCGTACGCCAGACGGCACGGCTGCGTGCAGTCGCCGCGCATCGCCGAGCGCCCACGCCGCAGGGCCGAGAACTCGCACGCCCCCGAATAGCCAATGCAAATCGCACCGTGGCAGAATACCTCGATGGGCACGCCCGTGGCACATAGCGCCGCAATCTCGTCGACCGTCAGCTCGCGTGCCGTCGTCACGCGCTCGACCCCCAGTTCATCGGCGGCAAGCCGCACGGCACCCTCGCTATGAGCGCCCGCCTGCGTGGACAGGTGAATCTCGACCCCGGGAATCGCCGCGCGCAGCGCGCAGGCCAACCCGGCATCGGCCACAATCAGAGCATCGGCGCCCAGCTCCAGTGCATGAGCTCCCAACGCCACCGCGTCGGACAACTCATCGTCAAACACGAACACGTTGAGCGTCACGTACACACGCACGCCATGGGTATGCGCCACGGCGCAGCCGCGCGCAAACTCGTCGTCGGTAAAACCGTGTGCACTCACACGGGCGTTAAAGCCGCCCAACCCCGCATAGATGGCATCGGCGCCCGCGGCGATGGCCGCAAGCATCTGGTCGAGTCCGCCCGCCGGCGCCAGCAGCTCGGGCAGCGCCGCACCGGCAGCATCCAATCCAGTCTCGTATTGTCCGCTCGGCCCCATCGCCCGAATCGCCATCGGCAAACTCCTTACCAAGGTATGCATTCACTCTGAAAAATGCCGTCTTCCAGCATACACGAGGCCTCGCGCGCCCCGTTTGGTTTATCGTGTAATAACTTATGTCCATCCTGCCCCGACGGCACATCCACCGTCCGGCACGACATACCTGGAGGTCAATATATGGGTCCTCGCCAACGACAGGGACACAGCCGTTCAAAGACGCACGCCCTGCCCATAATTCTGCTCTCGTTTTTGGGCTTTCTGCTGATTGCGGGCGTGGCGTTTGGCATCGGCATGGTCGGCAACGTCAACCGCTGGCTGTCCGATCTGCCCGACTACACCGACGCCAACGCGTATCTGGTGAGCGAGCCCACCGAGATCGTCGACTGTAACGGCAACAAGATCGCGAGCTTCTACACGCAAAACCGCAAGTCCATCACCAAGGACGAGGTCTCCCCCTACGTGCTGCAGGGCACCGTTGACGTCGAGGACGAGCGCTTCTACGAGCACGGCGGTATCGACCTGTGGGGTATCGCGCGTGCTGCGGTGGCAACCCTCGGCGGCGGGCACGAAGGCGCCTCGACGATCACCCAGCAGCTTGTGCGCAACACCATCCTGCAGGAGGAGCAATTCGACTCGACCATTGAGCGTAAGGTGCGCGAGGCCTACATCGCCATCAAGATGGAGGACATGTACTCCAAAGACGAGATCCTCATGATGTACCTCAACACCATCTATTACGGCCACGGCGCCTACGGCATCGAGGCCGCAGCCGAGACCTATCTGTCCAAGAGCGCCGCCGACCTCACCCTCAGCGAGGCCGCGCTGCTCATCGGCCTTCCCAACTCGCCTTCGCAGTACGACCCCACGGTCAACCCCGATCTGGCACTGTCTCGCCGCAACAAGGTTCTCGACAACATGCTGCGCCTGGGCCACATCACCCAGGAGGAGCACGATGCCGCACAGGCCGAGCCCATCACCCTCAATGTGACCGAAATCTCGGGCAGCGGCGTCGACGTTTACTCGCAGCCCTACTTTGTCTCCTACGTCAAGCAGCTGCTGGAGCAGGAGTTCTCGACCGACGTGCTCTTTAAGGGCGGCCTGACCGTCAAGACCACCATCGACCCCACGATGCAGCAGGTGGCAGAGAATGCCGTCCGCGAGCAGCTCGACACGCTCTCGCTCGACGGCCTGGACATGGGCATGGTCGTCGTCGACCCCAAGACCGGCTACATCAAGTGCATGGTGGGCGGCTACGACTACAACGCTGACGAGAACCACGTAAACCATGCCACGGCCAAGCGTCCCGTCGGCTCCACCTTTAAGGCCTTTACGCTGGCAACTGCCATCCAAAACGGCATGAACCCCAACGTCACCCTCAACTGCAACTCGCCGCTCAAGGCCAAGGGCACCACGACCGAGGTCCAAAATTACGCCAACCAGAGCTATGGCAACATCACGCTCAAGCAGGCGACGGCATACTCCTCCAACACCGGCTACATCCAGGTGGCGGAAGCCGTCGGCAACAGCAAGATCATCTCGCTCGTCAAAAAGCTCGGCATCGACCCCGCCAAGGACAACATCGAGGACGTTCCCGTCATGACGCTCGGCACCGGCTCGATCTCGCCACTCGAGATGGCCGCCGCCTACGCGACGTTTGCCAACGGCGGCTACTATCGCCAGCCGATCGCCATCACCGAGATTGATTCTCGTACCGGTTCGGTGCTGTACCAGCACACCGACAATCCCTCACAGGTGCTTACCGAGGGCGAGGCCGCCGCGGTCACCGATGTTCTGTCCGGCGTCATGAAGGGCAGCGGTACGGGTGCTGCCGGCGCCCTGAGTGTCAACCAGCCCTATGCCGGCAAGACGGGCACCACCGACAACACCACCAACCTTTGGTTCTGCGGCTATACCCCGCAGCTGGCGTGCGCCCTGTGGACCGGCTATTCCGCGGGCGAGATCCCCATCCAAAAGTACGGCACGGACCTGCTGGGCGACAGCACCAACCTGCCTGTCTTTAAGCGGTTTATGAACACCGTTCTGACCGGTACCGAGCGCGAGGAGTTTGCGACCGGAACGGCGCCCACCTACAAGAACAACAGCGTCTGGAAGTTCTACGGCACCAACAACACCAAGAAGTCGGAGAACGACGACAAGGACAAGGACGAAGAGGAAGAGGAAGAGGAAACCACCACAACGGCTACCACGACGACCACGACCACCGAGACCACGGGCGGCGACACCACCGGGGGCACCGGTACGACCGGTGGCTCGACGGGCGGCTCCACTGGTGGTTCGACCGGCGGCGATGGCGGCACGCCTACGCCTACGCCCACTCCCGACCCCTCGCCCACGCCTGACGATACGGTCGGCTAGAAATCATCCGGCCATAAGCAACAAGGCCCCCGAGCAGCCTATTGAACTGCTCGGGGGCCTTTTAGTTTGAAGCGACCTGATGGGCGGTCTTTATACCGGCAGACAAAAAGGGGGTACCGACCAACGTCGATACCCCTTACAAGCCGCTATGTCAGCGCACGCAGTGCCGAGCGCACGACCCGCACGCCTACTTGCGAGAATTGCTCAGCTTATTGATCAGCGCCTCAAGACGCTCGCCGTCCTCGGCCGTCTGGGCAATAACCAAAATCGTATCGTTGCCGGCAAGCGAGCCAAGCACATCGGGCAGCTCTGCCGCATCAACAGCGGCGGCGATGCCGGAAGCCGTGCCAGGCTGAGCCTTGATCATAACCAGATTATCGGTGCGCAGAACGCCCGTTACGAGCTCGGAAACCATACGCTGCAGGTGCAGGTCCTCTGCCAGAACATAGATGCCCTCAGGGAGCTTACGCAGCCCCATATCGGCAATATCGCGAGAGACAGTCGCCTGCGTGCAATCAAAGCCCATAGCGCGGAGCTCATCGACCAGCACGCGCTGCGTGCGGACGTCCTTATTGCGGACAATATCTCTAATGGCATCCTGGCGCCCATTGCGTTTTTTAGCCATACAAACCCTCTCTCCAAAAGATGGCGGAGACAATCAATCAGTGATTGAATAGTTTAACGCTATTTGAAGGCTTTTGTGTATAAGAACGCATTTCGAAACAATTCTATGCAAATTTGTTTCGAAATGAGCCGTTTAGGCGGTTTTTGCGCCCGTCCGGTTAAGAAAAGCTGCCAGATGCGTACACATCACGCAGCGCGCAGGCTTGGCGCTGGCGATCGGCCCAAACAACAGACCGAGTCCCCGATGGTTGTCCTTGAGCGCGGCGACCATCTGACGGGTTCGAGGCGCCTCGAGCATATCACGCATGCGGGCGGAACGCTCGATTGACGACACTCCATGCGGGCTCAGACACAAATTCTCGATGCAGGCGACCAGTCCGGCAAAGTAGAACTTTTGGCTTGCCAGCTTGAGCCGACCACCGCTATCTGCTTCCGAGAGTGAGTCCGCAAGCTCGTCGAGCGCTCGAGTGTCATCGGATATCCTGGCATACATGGTGGGATCAAAGGCATCTGTAAGCTTAGGTGCCACCGCGTGGAAACAAGCGTCGCCGCAGCCGGAGACGCGCTGTGCCTGCGAGAGCGCGCACGCCATAAACCCAACCGTGCGAAACGTCTTATCGCACAAAAGACATGCCTCAAACAGTGGACGGCTGTACATCACGCCAGAGACTTGAGCAACCAAGCCGCCTAAAATCAACTGAGGCAGCCCGGCCACCATCGAAGACTTGTCTTCAATGACAATAGAGGCAGCATCCAAGACACGCGAATGGCGCTCTCGATGTGCATCATAGCGGTCGAGCGACACCGTGGGGAACACTATGTCTGCCGCAGTATCGCACGCGATATCGACCATCTTGGAAAGGGACTGCGGAGCAAACCACTCATCGGCGTTCATGGCGATGATTTGAGAGCCGCGCGAGGCATCAAAACCGGCACGAAGACAAGCGCCGCGCTTCGCGTCCTCGACGTCAATCAAATCAATATGGATGTCCCTGTCGGCAGCAACTTGAAGCGAATGGCGCACACCGGGCGCAGCATCGCGGCAGACAACGACAATCTGCAAATCATAGAGGTCTTGGTTCTGGATACTCTCGAGCGCACGCATCGCATAGCTGGGCGAACCTTCTACCACAAGGATCACCGAAAGTCGCGGATGCGAACAACGTCGAACCAAGTTTTCCATCCTCTCGATAGCACCAAATCAAACTGTCGTTCATGGTACACCCCGGCAATAAAAGCAATGAGACACCGGTTGTATTGCACGCCAAGAACAGATGTTGCACACGCGCAGCCCACAGATGGCAGGTGTCGACGCACGACGCGTCGAGCCCTCCCCTAGTCGAGCACGACAAGCTCGGCGGGATCGTAATCCACGCCCATAAACGTAAGGCCGCAGGCAGGAGCCGTGGGGCCCGCAGCGGTACGGTCGCAAGCATCAATGACCTCGCGCATCCACTCGGGTTCACGGCGATGCATGCCAATCTCGACAAGCGTGCCCACGATCGTACGGACCATCGAATGCAGAAACGCATTGCCCTCGATGGTGAACGTCAGGATGTCCTCGCCAAACGCAACCTCATGGCCAAATTCGGCACGCATCACGCAGCGATGCGTGGGCTTGCCAACGGCCGAGGCAACCTTGCAAAAGCTTTTAAAGTCCTGCTCGCCCAGCAGCGCGGGGCAGGCAGAAGACATAGCCTCAACATCCAAGGGATAGCGATGCCACCACACGGCACCGCGGGACAGCACGGGGCGCGCATCGCGATCGGCAATACGGTATGTATACGTACGGGAATGCGCGTCAAAGCGTGCAGAAAAGCCTTTACGGGCCCTGTAGACCTCGTTAATGGCGATATCTTTGGGCAGCAGGGCATCCATGGCCCGCAGCCACCTACGGCGCGTACAAGCGAGCTCAGCGTCCGTAACGGGCACGCTGATGTACTGAGCCACGGCATGCACGCCGGCATCGGTACGCCCCGCGCACGTCAGATCGATCGGGCGGCGAAGCAGCGTCTCGATGGCTCGACGTAGCTCACCAGCAACCGTCGTCTGTCTCGGCTGCTCGGCAAATCCGCTATACGACGAGCCATCATAGGCCACACGAAATACGAGTGTGGCGTCAAGCTCGGAAATCGAATTGAAATCAGACGGCGCAGTCATGGACGCTCCCAACAAACAAGCAACGGTATCGCGACAAAAAAAGAGGGGTACGCGAACGTACCCCTCGAATATAGCCTATGCAGACGGAATGTCTACTCAGCGGTCTCCTCAGCAGGAGCCTCCTCGGCAGCAGTCTCCTCGACAGCCTCGACCTTCTTGGGAGCAGCGGCCTTCTTGGGGGCCGGAGCAGCCTTCTTGGCCTTAGGCGTGCAAGGCTCGGTGACGAGCTCCATGATAACGATGGGAGCATTGTCGCCCTTGCGGTTACCGAGCTTCATGATGCGGGTGTAACCGCCGTTGCGGTCCTGCCACATGCCCTGGGCAGCCTTGTCGAAGATCTCGGCAACGAGCTGCTTATCGCCGAGCTTGGCGATAGCCAGACGACGAGAGTGCAGGTCGCCCTTCTTGGCCCAAGTGATGATCGGATCGACGACCGAACGCAGCGCCTTAGCGCGGGTCTCGGTGGTCTTGATGCGGTCGTTCTCGAAGAGGGCCTTAGCAAGGCTCTTCTTCATGGCCTTGGTGTGGCTCGCATCGGTGCCGAGCTTCAGGC
>CAUGJN010000062.1 GCA_959599635.1 uncultured Collinsella sp. | reverse complement strand
GCTTTGCGCGAAAGGCGCGTTACTTTGGGATGGGTGGGGAACGTGGTTGTTGCGGCAACTGATCACCGCCACAAATTACCCTTGGCATACTTGCGCGAAAGCCTGCTGGTGCTACACTAGCAATTGCTGTTTCAGGGCGGGGTGGAATTCCCCACTGGCGGTAAATCGGGCGGTGCCAAAGGGGTGCCGTGGCGCAGGCGAGGTGCCTGTGTTTGAGCCGATGAGTCCGCGACCCGTGTGTGCGTTGGTTCGCATGCCGGCTGAACTGGTGAGATCCCAGTACCAACGGTTAGAGTCCGGATGAAAGAGGCAGGTGATCTTATGTCTGAACAGTCGCAGCATATCCATTTTGAGAACACGAATAGGTGGAGCACCAAACAGCTCGTTACCATGGCGTTGATGTGTGCCTTGAGCGCGTTGTTTATGTATGTGCAGCTACCCATCCTTCCCTCGGCGCCGTTTTTGACGTATGACCCGTCGCTGGTGCCGGCGATGGTGTGCGGGTTTGCGTATGGCCCCGGTGCCGGTACCGCTGTTGCCGCTATGGCGATCGTTATCCATGCGCTCACCACGGGTGACTGGGTCGGCGCGCTTATGAACCTGGTTGCCACGCTGGGCTACATTCTGCCCGCGGCTATCGTCTACCAGAAGATGCATACCTATAAGGGTGCCGTGATTGGTCTGGTGCTCGGCGTCATTGCCGCTACGGCGTTGTCTATGGTCGCAAACCTTACCATTGGCGTTTGGTTCTGGTATGGCTCGGTCGATGTGATCGCCCCGCTCATGATTCCTGCCGTGCTGCCGTTCAACCTCATCAAGACCGTGCTCAACTCGGTGTTGACGCTTGCGGTGTACAAGGCGGTCTCTAATCTCATCACGCCTAAAAAGGACCAGGTCAAAGGCCGCGCATGATTGAGTGTCGGGGCGTTTCCTTTAGCTATGACGGTGCCACACCGGCACTCGACGGCATCGATCTGAACATCGAGGATGGCGAGTTTTTCTGCATCCTCGGCGGCAACGGGTCGGGCAAGTCGACGTTCGCCAAGCATTTGAACGCGCTGCTGCAGCCCGATACGGGAACGGTGCGCGTCAACGGCATGGACGCGTCCGATTCCGAGCTGGTCTACGACATCCGCTCGACTGCGGGCATGGTGTTCCAGAATCCCGACGACCAGCTTGTGGCGACGCTTGTCGAGGACGATGTTGCGTTTGGTCCCGAGAACTTAGGGGTCGAATCGGCCCAGATCGCGCAGCGCGTGCGCGAGGCGCTGAAGGCCGTGGGTCTGGTGGGCTTTGAGCGCCACGAGACCCATGCTCTCTCAGGCGGACAAAAGCAGCGCGTGGCGCTTGCCGGTGTGCTCGCCATGGAGCCGCGCGTGCTCATTTTGGATGAGGCGTCCTCGATGCTCGATCCGCGCGGGCGCAAGGGTCTTATGAAGGCCTGCCACGCGCTGCACGAACGCGGCATGACCATCGTGATGATTACGCACTTTATGGAAGAGGCCGCTGAGGCCGATCGCGTTGCTGTCTTCCAAGCGGGCCGCGTTGCCATGCTCGGTACGCCCGAGGAGATCTTGACACGGGCGGACGAACTCGCGCGGCTGAACCTGGATATGCCGGCATCGTGCTGTCTTGGCAGGGCGCTTCGCGCGAAGGGCGTGCCCATTTGCGCACAGGTGCGCGAGGCGGATATGGTTGCCGAGGTTGCGCAGGCTTATGCCGAGCAGAGTAGGGCAGGCATCGCAGGGCGGCCTTTCGCATCCGATCCTCGTATTCCCGACAACGTCTCCTCTGCAATCGATAGCGCAGACGCGCTGGAGCCCGTCATCGAGATTTCGCACCTTTCGTATAGCTATTCGCTGAGCGCCCGCGAGCGTCGTCGCTGGCACAAGCGCTCAGCTGTTGCGGGCAAATCGAACAAGCAAGCCCTTTGGGGCAACGACCCCAGCAGTCCGTGGGCACTGCGCGACGTGTCTTTGACGGTGCGTCGCGGCGAGTTCCTGGGGCTAGCAGGCCATACCGGTTCGGGCAAGTCGACGCTGGTTCAGCATCTCAACGGCCTGATTCGTCCCCAGGAGGGTTCCGTTTACGCGTTGGGGCTCGACCTGGTAAACAAGAAAGATGCCGCCGCGGTTAAGGCAAAGGTCGGCGTGGTGTTTCAATATCCCGAGCGTCAACTGTTTGCCGAAACCGTGGCGCAGGACGTGGCGTTTGGTCCGCACAACCTTGGCTTGTCGCAGGCCGAGGTTGCCCGACGCGTTGCGTCATCGCTCGCGCGCGTGGGCCTCGACCTGGCCACGGTGGGCGACAAGAGCCCCTTTGAGCTCTCGGGCGGGCAGCAGCGGCGCGTGGCGTTTGCCGGCGTGCTTGCCATGGAGCCCGAGGTCCTGGTACTCGATGAGCCCATGGCGGGGCTCGATCCGGCGGCGCGCAGTGATTTTCTGGAGCTCATCGATCGACTTCACCATGGGGGCCTGACCGTCGTCATGGTCTCACACAGTATGGATGACCTTGCCAATTGCTGTGACCGTATTGTCGCGATGAACGAGGGCGCGGTGTTTGCCGAGGGCACGCCCGCTCAGGTTTTTGCGCATGCGGATGAGCTCAAGTCGATCGGCTTGGGCGTACCTGCCGCTCAACGCATGGCGTTGTCTCTCGCGGAAGCGGGCGTGCCGCTGCGCTTTGACGGCCTCTATACGGTTGAGTCGCTGGCAGACGAGTTGGTGGACCTGCTAATCGGTCGCTCGGACGGTCCTTCTAACGTCGCAGACATTGCTAAATCCAAGACGGTCGCGCGAGAGGAGGGCTGCTAATGGAGGCGTTTTCGTTTGGCAGCTACTATCCCGGCGATAGTGCAATCCACCGCCTGGACCCGCGAACCAAGTTGCTCTTGGGATTTATTTTTCTGATCACGACGCTCACGGTCAGCAGCTTCCGCGGACTGGTCCCGGTCGCAATCTTCGTTGTCCTGATCTATACCGTGTCCCGGGTGCCGGCTCGTCGCGTCCTGTCGTCGATGGCGCCGCTGCTGGCGATCGTCGCGGTAGTCGCGGTGCTCAACCTGTTTTCCGACCAGAGCGGGCGCATTCTGTGGCAGCTCGGCTTTTTGCAGATAAGCGAGGGCTCGCTGCATTCCGCCGTCTTTATGGCGTGCCGCCTGACCTTGATGATGGCCGGTATGAGCGCTATCACGCTCACCACACCGACGCTCGACCTTACCGCGGGCTTTGAGCGCCTGCTCGCGCCGTTTGCACGTGTGGGACTTCCTGCGCACGAGCTCGGCATGATTATGGGTATCGCGCTGCGCTTTATGCCGCAGTTTGCCACCGAGATGAAGCAGACGGCCGATGCGCAGGCGAGCCGCGGCGCGCGCGTGACGGGAGGCCCGCTCGGCGGCGTTCGTATGCTTGGCAGCGTGGCGATTCCGCTGTTCACGGGTGTGTTCCGTCATGCCGAGACGTTGTCTGCCGCCATGGATGCCCGTTGCTATCATGGCGAGCAGGGCCGCACGCGTCTGCATGCGCTTGCATTTGGCCGTGGCGATGCGTTGGCGGCGGTGGTGACGGCGTTGCTGCTCATCTGCGTCATCGTCATCAATCTTCAACTTGTTTAGGCGCGATTCGAGCGCAGAAAAGGGGTCCCTATGACCGACAACGACCGCACGGCGCAGCTCGAGCGCGCCTGTTCGTATCTTAGGCGTATTCCGGCGTGGTATCTCGCCACGATTGACGTGACGGACGGACATCAGCCGCGCGTGAGGCCGTTCTCGTTTGCCATGGTCGATGATGGCAAGCTGTGGTTTTGCACCTCGCGCGATAAGGACGTGTGGGCCGAGCTCAGCGCGAACCCCAAGTTTGAGGTTTCGGGTTGGAAACCGGGGGAGTGTTGGATTGTGCTGACCGGCGAGGCCGCGCTCGAGGACGACGCGGTTGCGAGCGACAAGGTGCGTCAAGCGGGTTTTAAGCACATGGTGGGCATCGGCGAGGAACACGAGAGTGCCAACGACGGCCGCCTTGCGTTTTTCTCGGTACGCAATATCGCCGCCCGCTTCTGTGATATTGACGGCAGCGAGGAACGCCTGGAGCTTTAACCCTAGGGCAGCTAAAGCAGCCCCGACCCAAAAAGACTAGTGCCAGGAGGACACATGGACGGATTGAATACGGTGTTGGAGTATCTGACGTCGGTGCCGGCATGGTATTTGGCGACGAGCGTTGACGGGCAGCCGCATGTGCGTCCGTTTTCGTTTGCGCAGATCCAGGACGGCAGGCTGTGGTTTGTAACGGCGCGCACCAAAGACGTGTGGCAAGAGCTGCTGCAAAATCAACGCTTTGAGGCCACGAGTTGGTGGCCGGGCCATGGCTGGCTCATCTTGCGTGGGCATGCGGGTCTGGATGACCAGGCCGCTCCCGATATGCGCGAGGCAGGCTGGAAGCACCTGGAGCGCCTAGGCGAGCACTACGAGGGCGCAGACGATCCCACGCTCGTCTTCTTTAGCGTGGAGGAACCCGAAGCCTTTATCTGCAACCATGACGAATGGGTGCCGGTCGAGCTCTAAACGAGTCTCTCAACAAGCTTCGACAATTCAAATTCTCGCATGTAGCGGGCCCCACATTGCAACGTCACCGCAAGGCGCCCTGGGCAATATGGGGTCCGTATTTATTTGTCAATTCCTTTGAGCGAATGTGTCGGGACTGTTTCAATGCATGAATATGCAAAAGATTTGCGTATAAATGCATCTTCTGGTGCTAAAGTTTCGACCCACTTCATAACGACGGCTGCAGGATGCGTATTGGTGCATAACTGCAGACAAGGAGTCTGATATGTCTGTAAAGGTTGGAATCGTCGGTGCGGCTGGATATGCCGGCGCCGAGCTCATTCGCCTCGTCCTCGGTCATCCCGAGTTTGAACTTGTTGCCATTACGTCCAACGCCGATGCCGGCCAGCCGCTGTCTGCGGTGTACCCGAGCTTCGCCGGCGTAAGCGATCTTGCCTTTACGACGCATGATGCCCCCGAGCTCAAGAACTGCGACGCGGTCTTTTTGGCCGTGCCGCACACGGCTGCCATGGCACAGGTGCCCGCCCTGCTTGCCGCGGGAGTTTCCTGCATTGACCTTTCGGCCGACTATCGCCTGAGCGATCCGGCCACGTTTGAGGCCTGGTATGCCGCCGAGCACACGAGCCCCGAGCTACTCAAGAGCCGCGCCTTTGGTCTGCCCGAGCTGTTCTGCCAGGATTTGGAGACTGCTGCATCCGACCACGCCGACGGCAAGTCCGTACTGGTTGCCTGCGCCGGTTGCTATCCCACCGCAACGAGCCTTGCCGCCGCGCCTGCCGTGCGCGCCGGCTGGGTTGCCCAGAGCGGCCCCGTGATCGTCGATGCCATTAGCGGTGTAACGGGTGCCGGTAAGTCCTGCAACGCCCGTACGCATTTTTGCAGCGCGGACGAAAACCTGGAGGCCTATGGCGTGGGCAAGCATCGTCACACGCCCGAAATCGAGCAGATCTTGGGCCTAACCGATCGTGTCGTCTTTACCCCGCACTTGGCACCGCTCAAGCGCGGTCTGCTCTCTACGGTGACGATGCCGCTTACGCCGCAGGCTATCGATACCTTAACCCTTGAGGACGTTGTCGACCATTACAAGCAGTTCTACGCCGGTCGCACCTTCGTGCGCGTACTCGATGCCGGCCAGCAGCCCAAGACGGCTTCGGTCGTCGGCACCAACGCCGCCCAGATCGGCCTCGCGCTCAACAAGCGCGCGGGCGTCCTGGTGGCTACGGGCGCCATCGACAATCTGTGCAAGGGTGCAGCAGGCCAGGCGGTCCAGTGCGCCAACATCGTCTTTGGTTTTGACGAGCGACGAGGCTTGCCCACAGTGGCGTGCCCGGTGTAGCACATTCGATTGTTAGCGATTTGGTAGTCGGGCATCGAGTGGGGCGCCACTCTTAAGCTGGCCTCATGGTTGTGGTTGGCATGGCGCACCAACCGATGCCCATTTTTTGTTTGACATAAGGAGTCATAAAGACGATGAATGCTGAGCAGTTCGATATCAAGATTCGTGCCGTCGAGGGTGGCGTTACGGCTGCGGCCGGCTTTAAGGCGGCGGGCATCCATGCCGGATTCCGCAAGAATCCCGAGCGCCTGGATTACGCGCTCGTCGTGCCCGACAAGCCCTGTCCCGGGGCCGGTGTGTTTACGACTAACCGCTTTTGTGCAGCGCCCGTGCAGGTGAGCCGTGCCAACTTGGGCGGCGCCGACAAGGGCTACGGCGTCATTGCCGGTGTTTCTGTCAACTCTGGCAATGCCAACGCCGCCACGGGTGAGACCGGTCTTGCCTGCGCGCGCGAGACCTGCAACATCGCCTCGCAGGTCATCGGCTGCGAGCCCCAGCAGATTCTGGTCGCCTCCACGGGCGTAATTGGTCAGATTCTGCCGATCGACACGTTTGAGACTGCCGTTCCTGCCGCCTACGAGGCGCTCTCCGCCCACGGTGGCGCCGATGCCGCCCGCGCTATCATGACGACCGACACGCACTCCAAGGAGTATGCCGTGTGTTACCGCAGCGAGGCCGCGGGGCACGCAGGCAATGCCTATACGGTGGGCGGTATGTGCAAGGGCTCGGGCATGATCATGCCCAACATGGCAACCATGATCGCGGTCATCACTACCGATGCCCCCGTCGAGCCGTCGGCGCTCCACGCTCTGTTGCTCTCCACCGTCAAGCAGACTTTCAACAAGGTAACGGTCGATTCCGACACCTCGACCAACGACACCTGCATCATGCTTGCTTCCGGCGCTGCCGCAGATGCCGAGCCTATTGTCGAGGGCTCTGACGCCTTCGACGAGCTGGCCTTTGCCGTGCATGAGGTGTGCGAGAGCCTGGCGCGCAACATCGCGGCCGATGGCGAGGGCGCATCGAAGCTCGTGACGGTCAACGTCACCGGTGCCGCCAACGACGAGGAGGCCGATATCGCCGCCCGCGCCGTCGCCAACTCGCCGCTCGTCAAGACCTGCATCGCCGGCCACGACTGCAACTGGGGCCGCGTTGCTATGGCGCTGGGCAAGTGCGGTGTGAAGTTTAATCAGGAAGACGTTTCCATCGACATGATGGGCATGCCTGTCTGTCGCGACGGTCTGACTGTTCCCTTTGACGAGGACGAGGCTCTACGACGTTTCGAGGCGCCCGAGATCGTGATCTCGGCCGACCTGGGCGCAGGCGACGCGGCGACCACCGTGTGGACTTGCGACCTCACGCATGAGTACATCTCCATCAACGGCGACTACCGTTCCTAGATTCCAGGCACGCTGCGCATCTTGCCGCGATTGCGGACAGCGGAGCACGGCGCGATAACGATACGAAAGACGAGGCAGATTATGAAATTCGCACGCGATTGTCGTTCGAGCGAATCCAACGAAGCAACCGCGCAGCTGCTGTTCGAAGCGCTGCCGTGGATTAAGAACCTGACCGGCAAGACGGTTGTTATCAAATATGGCGGAGCCGCCATGGTTGATGAGCAGCTGCGCCGCGACGTGATGAGCGACATCGTGCTGCTCAAGATCATCGGCATGCGCCCTGTTATCGTGCACGGTGGCGGCAAGGCCATCAACGAGGCGCTGAGCCACTACGACATCCCCGTCGAGTTTAAGAACGGCCAGCGCGTGACCACGCCGGCGACCATGGATATCGTGCGCGAGGTGCTGGGCGGTAAGGTCAACCAGGAGCTGGTCGCGGCGCTCAACCATCACGGCAACCTGGCCGTGGGCGTGTCGGGCAGCGATGCCGGTACGCTCATCGCCGAGCCGCTCGACCCCGAACTCGGCCGCGTAGGCAAGGTCACGCACGTCAACACCGACTATATCGAGCGCCTGCTCGATAGCGAGTACATCCCCGTCATCGCTACCGTCGCGGCGGGGGAGGACGGCGGTTTCTTCAACATCAACGCCGATACCGCCGCCGGTGCCGTTGCGGCGGCGCTGCATGCGCATAAGGCGATCTTTTTGACCGACGTCGACGGCCTGTACAAGGACTTTAGCGACAAGGATTCACTTATCTCCAACCTAACGCTCGACGAGGTCAATGAGATGCTCTACGGCGGCGAGGTCGATAAGGGCATGATTCCCAAGCTGCGTGCTGCCGTCGATGCGCTTGCCGGAGGCGTATTTCGCGCTCACATCATCAACGGTACCACGCCGCATTCGCTGCTGCTGGAGCTGCTGACCGATGCCGGTGTCGGTACGGTGATCCATTCCACCGAGACGGCTTACGAGTTCGATACGCATCCGCATCCGCTTTCGACGTTTGCTGCGCGTCTGACCGAGAACCTCGACGAGGTCGAGAAGCTTCAGACGGTCTAACTGACCCGCAGCCGCCCCATTTCTGCACCCATAGGCCTGCGCCGTCCGGCGCTCAACGAAAGGCATCCCATGTCACTTGCAGCTCAGCAATCGCTTGAATCCCATTACGTTATGCATACCTTTGGCCGCTCTCCGGTCGAGTTTGTCGAGGGTCACGGCATGAAGCTCACCGGCGACGATGGTCGTGAGTACCTCGACTTTCTTGCCGGCATCGGCGTGTGCAGCCTAGGTCATGGCGACCCGGCTGTGCTCTCGGCGCTCGAGGTACAGACCAAAAAGCTCATGCATGTCTCCAATTACTTCTACATTGAGCAGCGTGGACAGGTCGCGGCGCTGCTGTCCAAGCTTGCCAACGACGACTTAGATGGTGCACGCATGCTTGCCGATGCCATTGCCGCCGGCGATGAGACCACGGCAGCTGCTCTTGGTGCCCCGGCTGCGGATGAGCAGGTTTGGGAGACCTTCTTTGCCAACTCCGGCGCCGAGGCCAACGAGGGCTCGATGAAGCTCGCGCGCCTGTACGCCAAGCGTGCCGGTAACGGCGGCAACACTATCGTGTGCATGCGCGGCGGCTTCCACGGCCGTACGCTCGAGACCATTGCCGCCACCATGCAGGATTGGCTGCAGGATAGTTTCCGCCCGCTGCCGGGTGGCTTTGTGGCCTGCACGCCCAACGATATCGATGAACTGCGTGCGATCTTTAAGCAGCTGGGGAGCGAAATTTGTGCCGTGATGCTCGAGCCGATTCAGGGCGAGAGCGGTGTGCACCCCATGACCGAGGAGTTTATGGCGGCAGCGCGCGACCTGGCACACGAAGTGGGCGCCGTGCTTATCGCCGACGAGGTCCAGTGCGGCATCTTCCGCTCCGGCAAGCCGTTTGCATTCCAAACCTATGGCGTGGAACCCGACATCATGAGCCTTGCCAAGGGCATTGCTGATGGCGTGCCCATGGGTGCCGTCGTGGCAAAGAAAGAGATCGCCGACGTGTTTAAGCCGGGCGACCACGGTTCGACTTTTGGCGGCAGCTGCTTGGCCATCGCGGCGTGCGCCGCGACGCTCTCCGCGCTCGTGCGCGGCGATTATGCCGACCATGCTGCCAAGGTAGGCGCCTATATGGAGGCAAAGCTCGCCAAGCTGCCGCACGTGACCGAGGTGCGTGGCTGCGGCTTGATGCTCGGCTGTGATCTGGATGATGCCGCGGGCGACGCGCATGACATTGTTGCCCGCGCGCTGGCCGCCGGTGCCGTGATTAACGCTACGGGTGCCCATACGCTGCGTTTCCTGCCGCCGCTTGTCTGCGAGGAATCCGACGTGGACAGTTTGGTCGAGATTCTGTCGGGTGTCTTGGGCTAACGCGGCGCAATAACTCAATTTGGACCGGGTTCCGGACTGCGGATGTGCCATATGCGGCACGATTCGGCGGTCTGGAGCCCGTTTTGCCTTAGATTTGCTAAGGCGGGGAG
>CAUGJN010000061.1 GCA_959599635.1 uncultured Collinsella sp. | reverse complement strand
ATCGCCAAGTGGTAAGGCATCAGCTTCCCAAGCTGACACTCGCGGGTTCGAGTCCCGTTGCCCGCTCCATTCGAATTTCAGGCACGGTAACGTTTCGTTACCGTGCCTTTTTCAATGAAGTGCCGGGACTCGAACCCGACAGGGTGCGAGCGTTAAATAAACGCGAAGCGTTTATAGCGAGCAGGCAAGGTCGCCGATAGGCGACCGCAGCCGGTGCGGATTTGCGAAGCAAATACGCGGACGTCCCGTTGCCCGCTCCACCGAGCACGGGAGACCTCGGGAACGTCGGGTCCAACCCGCTTTGCCCGTGCATGTGTGCGGACCGGGCCTGCCGACCGCAGCCGGTGCGGATTTGCAAAGAAATACGCGGACGTCCTCACGGCCGCTCCAATTCCAAAATGTTAGGTTCATACCCGCTGCCCATACTTGCACCTGCGCACGGTACAATGGTTGGGTTACGACCAACGTGCCAATAACCAAAAAGGAGCCGCTATGATCGATCGCTATACCCGCCCGGAGATGGGACATATCTTCTCCCTCGAGAACAAGTATGCCATTTGGCAGGAGATCGAGGTCCTGGCCTGCGAGGCCCAGGCGGAGCTCGGCAAGATCGGCATTTCTAAAGACGAAGCCCAGTGGATCCGCGACCATGCCAACTTTGAGAAGGCAAAGGTCGACGAGATCGAGGAGGTCACGCGCCACGACGTCATCGCCTTCCTGACCAACATGAAGGAGTACATCGATGCCGATGTTCCCGAGGGCGACCCCAAGCCCAGCCGCTGGGTTCACTATGGCATGACCAGCTCCGATCTGGGCGACACGGCTCTGTGCTACCAGCTCACCCAGGCCTGCGACCTGATCATCGAGGACGTCAAGAAGCTCGGCGAGATTTGCAAGCGTCGCGCCTTTGAGGAGCGCAACACGCTCTGTGCCGGCCGCACTCATGGCATCCACGCCGAGCCGATGACCTTCGGCATGAAATTCGGCTCTTGGGCCTGGGAACTCAAGCGCGATCTGGATCGCCTTGAGGACGCCCGCAAGAATGTTGCCTTCGGTGCCATCTCGGGTGCTGTCGGCACGTACAGCTCCATCGAGCCGTTTGTCGAGGAGTATGTCTGCGAGCACCTGGGCCTGGTTCATGACCCGCTGTCCACGCAAGTTATCAGCCGCGACCATCACGCTTATCTCGCCGGCGTTCTTGCCACCACCGCGGCCACCTGTGAGCGCATCGCTACCGAGGTTCGCAATCTGCAGAAGACTGATACCCTCGAGGCCGAGGAGCCGTTCCGCAAGGGTCAAAAGGGCAGCTCCGCCATGCCGCACAAGCGCAACCCGATCACCATGGAGAAGGTCTGCGGTCTGTCGCGCGTCGTGAAGTCCAACGCTCAGGTTGCCTTCGATAACGTCGCCCTGTGGCACGAGCGTGACATTTCGCACTCCTCTGCCGAGCGCGTCGCCCAGGCCGACAGCTTCATCGCGCTCGACCACATGTTCCAATGCCTCATCCGCGTTATCGACGGCCTGCAGCTGTATCCGGCCCGCATGATGGCCAATCTCAACAAGACCCGCGGCCTCATCTTCTCCTCCAAGGTCCTGCTGGCCCTCGTCGATACGGGCATCACCCGCGAGGACGCCTACGCTATCGTGCAGGAAAATGCCATGGCCACCTGGCATGAGGTGCAGGATTGTGTCTCTGGCCCCACCTTTAAGGAGCGTCTCGAGGCCGATCCGCGCTGCACCGTCAGTCAGGAGAAGCTCGACGAGATCTTTGACCCGTGGGACTTCCTCACCCGCATCGATACGGTCTTCGATCGCCTGGAGCAGCTCGAGTTCTAACTGATCGATTGGGGACGAAGTTAAACCTTTCGGTTTCCTTTTGACCCCCCTTTTTTTGAAGTACAGCTTTCCAGCTCAAGCCCCGTTGGTAACTCGTTTTGCCAACGGGGCTTTTGCGTGAGAGTGCTTGGAAAAGCTACATTACAACGGGCGATTTTTAATGCGGGAATGTCGCTTGCCGATAATTTGACTCTTCCGACAAACACTAGCTTGCCAGTCTCAGTCGGGGGGGGGGGTATCCTTAAGTCAATTTTAATGTGTGGGAGAATACTGCATTTTCACGAGAGATTGGACTTAGGGGAATGAGAAAAGGGCTTTGGAGGATGGCCACAGGCATCTGTGTTGCTTTAACGGCGGCAACGTTTGGGCTGACGGTGGCCGCCCCGCATGCGGATGCTGTCATGCTGGAGTCGCAGGACGGTTCCATGGGTGCATCGTTTCTCCCATACGATTCGTCTACAGGCGACGTGTGGTCAGAATTTGATGTCGCTGTTGGACAGACGGTGAAAGGAAGGCTTTCCTTTTTTAATAAAAATCACGAATGGGCGCACATTGACCCTAGCGATATCGATATCACATCGTCTGACGAGGATATCGCTAAGGTAAGTTATGAGTCACATAGTTGGGTATTGACAATTAGCCCCACCAAAGTTGGCACAACGACTATAACCCTGAAGAGCAAGACCGACGAGAGTTTAAACGGTTCTCTTAAGATTAAAAGTGTGGCTAAAGTCAATACAATTAAGGTCAGTTTCGTTTCTTACGACCAATCTGGTGCGACGACAAACACCGCAACGCTGGGTTACACGGATGATTGTCCGCAAAAATGCGGGAACACGCATTATGCATTACTAGAGGGGAGAGTTGACGTTCGTCCCGTGGACGAGAGCCGTGCGGCCACATATTTTGTTATTAAGGAAGACCCCTCAAAGGATTCCAAAGTCCAGGCAAGGGTGAATTCGAATTATTCATCATATGGAACTTCCGAGCTAAGCGCTTCTTTGCAACTCGAGGCGTTGTCGAAAGATGCCAAAGAGGCCAAGGTTCTTGTCGACTATTGCAACGGTGAAGTTGAGACGAAGAAGCTATGTGATGTTGTAACCGAGAATCAGGAGCCCGGATTCAATGAGCGTGGGAACAAAAAGCAAAAGATGCTGGTTGGGGACAGCTATTATCTGACTGCCATTCTCAACGTTTCTCCAAATGAAGTACTGAAGGCATGCCAGCGCGCACATTGGGGTGCGGACTTTGGCGCTGTAGCCTATTCTCTGGAAAGCAACGATGTCGTTGAGCTTATCGATGGTGAAAACTCGTTTAAGGCAATAAAGCCTGGCACCGTTAAGGCTCATGCTCGTGATGGCCTTGGCAATGACCATCCCTTTGAGATAGAGGTTGTCGACCCTGCGGAAGTGAGCCTTTCGAAGGCTAAGTTTGTGTCGAGCGATTATACATTTCCCTGTGAGGTCAGTTCAGATAGTATATCCAAAGATTGGCTTTGGCTGGAATGTGACAGGGGGTTTGAATATCCAAAGGGCGTGCTGAGCAAAAGCGCTGAGGAATTGATGGACTCCTATGCCGGCGCAAAGTATTCTTTCACTTCAGATAATCCGGATGTCCTTGAGGTAAAAGGACCGATGTTTAATGGTGGCAGTTACTTGGGGTATTTAGTGCCTCATAGTTACGGCGATGCAACGGTTTCAATGTACTTGGGTGGTCGTCTCTGTGACACGATGACCGTTCATGTCGTCAAGCCTGGCGAGGAACCTGCAAAAACGACGGTTTCCATTGCGGATGGTTACTCAACATCTATGGACAAGGGCACGACTCAGCAGTTGAAGGCAAAGGTTTCCCCTGACGATAAGGCCAGCCAAGTTGTTTGGTCCTCTTCCAACGAGAGCGTCCTTACCGTTGACGCTAACGGTCTTGTTACCGCTGTCGGGGACGGTGACGCCACGATCACGGCAACGGTTGATGGGGTCTCTGCAACCACGGATACAATTACGGTAACCACTCCGGTCGTAAAGGTCTCGGGCGTCAGCCTCAGCGCATCGAATCTTAAGCTTGCTGTGGGCGGAGAGCCCTCGACGTTGACCGCGACGGTTGAGCCCAACAATGCAACGAATAAGAATGTGTCCTGGTCTTCGAGCGACCCGGAGGTCGCCACGGTTGCGGACGGCGTCGTGACCCCAGTCAAGGCCGGTGCTGCCACGATCACCGTTACCACTGAGGACGGCGAGTATAGCGCCACGTGCAAGGTGACGGTTATTCAACCTGCAACGGGTATCACACTCGATAAGCAGAAGGTCACGCTTGTGGGCGCTGCAACCGAGCAGCTTAAGGCAACGGTCGTTCCCGCGGAGGCTGACCAGACGGTTGTCTGGAAGTCCAGTAACGAGAGCGTCGCTACGGTCGATCAAACCGGCAAAGTGACGTCTGTTTCCAAGGGCGCCGCGACCATCACTGCTTCGACCGAAGATGGCACCTATTCTCAGGATTGCGCGGTGACCGTCTCTAATCCCGCAACGAGTCTTACAGTCGATCAGTCCTCCCTCAACCTTGCGAAGGGTGAAGAAGGTACCGTAAAAGCCTCTCTTGCCGGAGCCCTGGCAGGTGAGGTCGACGAGACCAAGCTCGCTCTGGATGACACGGGTGCCTCGAAGGCATTTAAGGTTGTCGACAACGGCGATGGCTCCTACACCGTCACTGCCCTCAAGACTGGTTCCGGTTCATTCGTCATCACCGCGGGGTCGCTCTCCCAGACCGTTTCGGTGAGCGTGACCAATCCCGCCCAGAAGGTTGAGCTCAACAAGACGAACCTTTCCTTTACCGTAGGCGACGCCTCCGCAAAGCTCTCCGCAACAGTGACTCCTGCAGATGCAGACGATGCGACCGTGAGCTGGACCTCCAGCGATTCGTCGATTGCTACGGTTAAAGACGGCGTCGTGACGCCGCTTAAGGCCGGCACCGTCACGATTACCGCCACCTGTGGCGACAAAACCGCGACCTGCGCCGTTACCGTAACGGCAAAGACCATTGCGGGCGTTGCGGGTAGCAACGGAACGGACGTTAGCGTAAGCGCCGAGAACAATGTCGCTGCCGGCATTGCCCAGAACAACAGCATCTCTCTTGTGGTCGAGGAACCGACAAATCTTACCGACGCCGCCAATGCTACGATTTCCGGCCTTGAGCAGGGGGCTACCAAGGTTGCCGAGAAGCTCGATATCAAGCTTCTCAAGAATGGCGAGGTTATCGAGGACTTCGATGGCATGTCCTTCATCGTTCGCGTCAAGATGACCGCAGCCATGAAGGTGCTCACCAATCTCAAGGTGCTCTACGTTGCCGAGGATGGTTCCACTCAGGCTATGGATACGTGGACCGAGGGCGACTCCCTTTGCTTCCGCACGAGCCACTTCTCGACGTACGTGGTGACGGGCGAGGAGGCCAATGGTGAGCCGGTTCAGCCTACGCAGCCCGTGACGCCGTCCCAGCCTAGTCAGCAGACGACGACTAAGGTGACCAAAAAGTCTGTTAAGGCTACTAAGGGCGCGCTCGCCAATACAGGCGACCAGGCCCTTGCGGTTGCCTTTATTGCTACTGTCGCAGGCGTTGCGCTGATCGCTTTCGCTCTTATGCGTAAACGTTTCGAGCGTTAGGGTACCCCGCTCGTCACCCGTATCGACACGGTCTTCGATCGCCTGGAGCAGCTGAGCTTCGAGTAGGGTTGACCTAATTCGACCGCCCGCAGATGCATTTCAACCATTGGCGCCTTGCCCGTCTTGGGCGAGGCGCTTTTTTCGCTGCTGAATCGGCTCCCGGTAATAAAATGAATCCTACTGCTGTTTCGATGAAAGGAGGCGCGTGCCCAGACGTATCAAGCGAGCCACCATTGTCTCGTCTGTGCTCATACTCCTTGTTGCCGCCTGTGCGGTCGCCCTGACGTATACCGCTCGAAACAGCTCTCCCTCCTCGAATGAAACCGACAAGGATCTTCCGGTACTCAAAATCGGCGTTACGGATAACGATCCCTATGTGTATATCGATACCACGGGCGATTACGCCGGTATCGATATCGATATCGCGCGTGAGGCCTGCAAGCGTGCTGGAATCAAACCGCAATTTGTTGACATATCTTGGAATGATCGCGATCGCCTGCTCAAAAACGGCGATATCGATTGTCTGTGGTGCGACTATTCGCCCTGTTATCGCGAAGATGATTATTACTGGACTGAGCCGTATCTCACCGTGACGGTTTCGGTTGCCGCCAAGAAAACGAGTGGTATCAAGTCCTTGGCGCATCTCGATGAAAGCAAGACCATTGCGGTGATTGCGGGCTCGGTGAGTGAACGCCGATTGCTTGCGGGGGATCTGGAAATCTCGCCGGATGTGCACATCAAATCATATGGCTCTGCCGAACTCTGCAAAGCTGCCCTGGTCAAAGGTTATGTTGACTGTTGGATGGCGGACGTTCAATCGCTCGACCGGCTCGTCGCGCAGTATCCCGGTGTTTATCGTGTGTTTGCCGACAACGTTATGACAGTTGACCTGGGCGTTGCGTTTGAGAACAGCTATGAGGGGGAGTACGTCAAAAACCTCAATACCGTGCTGTTCGACATGGACCGAGATGACACGATTGAGCGCATTGTGGACAGTTACAAGGCAGGGGCGACGACAGGCAGGCAAGGAGCGGAATCATGACAAATGATGAGCGCCGCTTGCATCGAAAGCATTTAGTTACCGCGGCTGTCGCCGTTGTGACCAGCATTGTCTTGTTGGGCCTGCTGTATACGGTCGGCACGCATCGCTGCCTCGATAAGACGCTTGGGTTTGGCCGGGAAGCCATGGTGTTTTTACAGGCCGCCTGCGAAAAATATGACCGATATGAGCAGGGAAGAAAAACCGAGGCGACGCACAATTTGGATGCCGCGGTCGAGTCGTTCGCGACGTTCTTGCCGTCTGACCGCGTCGAAATTAACGATGCACTGGTCGAGGAGTATGTCCACAACGAGCACCTTTCGGGAATGCTGGTCATGGACGCCGACGGCCATATGGTCGCTCATTACGATGTCGACGGTCGCGATCCGCTGATGCTGTGGCGAGAGGAGCTGGCCTGTTCGTCGGTCGCATCGATGTATCGAGGCTCCAAAGTGTCCTACTCGACCGTCGTAGAGCGTCGCGGCGTCGATTTTGCCGTGAGTGCTATTCCGTACGCTGATGGGGTGGCGTTGGGGTATCAATCGCTTGCGTCTGAGCCCGCCGATGATTATTCATACATGATTGCCGACGTGCTCGTGAACAATACGTTCCATCAGGGTCCAACGGTGCTTGTGATGCGTGGTGTGCAAATTGTTTCCTCAAACGATTCGACCGTCGATATAACCCTTGCTCGACTTCTCGTCGATAGTGGAATTGACTGGAAAGACGAAGGTCTAACACGTGTCGAATATCGGGGGGCTACCTGGTATGCCGTGCGTGCGGCGTATAAGGACTACCGCCTGTTTGCGCTGTATCCCAAATCTGAGGTCATGTCTGGCAGGATTACATTTGTCGCCGCTGGCGTCTTGGTGAGCCTTGCGTTTTGGGTCGTGGTGCTGTTGGCTCGAAATATCGTTGACCACCGCAATTTGGTCGAAAAGGATAAACAGCTCGGCATTATCAATGCCATAAGCGCCATCTACGATTCGACCTTCCTTTTGCATCTCGACACCCTCGAGATCGAGGGAATCAATATGTCGCCGGCGATAGCGAAGATATTTGCCGAGCACAGCGAGGCATATGACTTTATGGACACGGTCTGCCGGGATATCGTGAGCCCCGAAAGCCGCGAAGCGGTTGTGGGACTCGTAGATATAAGTACGCTTCGCGAACGTATGGAGGGCGTACCGTACTTGGCTGCCGAGGTGCGAGATTGTCGAGGCGCTTGGTACTCGCTGCAGGTTGTTCCCCAGCATCGCGATGAGCAAGGCCGGCTGGAGTCGGTCGTCGTGGCGACGCACAACATCTCGATGGTCAAGCATGCCGAGGAGCTGTCATACCAAGATAAACTGACGGGGCTTCGCAACCGTAACTATCTTGAATCGCGCGGAGATAGCCTGGTAAACGAGGGCTTGCCCGTGAGCGTGATTATGGTGGACTGCAATTATCTCAAGCGGACCAACGACATCTATGGTCACGAGATGGGGGATGAACTGCTGCGACGGACGGCGTCCGTGCTGCGGCGGGTGGCTGGTGCGGATTACCTGCCGATGCGCGTTGGCGGCGACGAGTTTTTGCTGGTTTGCCCCCATACTGACAACGAGTCTGCGCTCGGGCTGGAACAGGATCTTCGTCTCGGTCTTGCCGCGGTAAGTGATGAGGCCCTGACGGTCAGCGCGTCGATTGGCGTGGCGACCGTCGAGACGGCTGGAAATACGCTGGCCGATACATATCGTGTCGCCGACCACGATATGTATCGGGAGAAGCGCACGGTCCACGCACAGGGTACGGACTGCTAATCTTGCCCCCACGAGTCCATGCATCGTAGGATGTTGAATCGGTGCCCGCGATACTTTATCGCCTCGGACGGGGATAATAGACGTCTGAAATTTCTTTCTGAGAGGGGATCTCAATGATTAGTTTTGACTACAAGCCGCAGGGTGTATGCTCTCGCAATATTCACCTCAATCTCTCTGACGATGGCAGCAAGGTGCTGGGCGTTGAGTTTACCGGCGGCTGTGACGGCAATCTCAAGGCAATCTCCAAGTTGGTCGAGGGTGCTCCTGCCGATCGCGTAATCGAGGTTCTCGCCGGTAATACCTGCGGTATGAAAAAGACCTCTTGCGCCGATCAGCTCACGCGCGCTATCGAGGCCGCTCGCGCCGAGATCGCCTAATGGGTATCGCCGACCACATCAAGAATGGAATATCGCGCCGTGGCTTTGTGCTCGGCGGTGCTGCCGCGGGCGCTGCCACGGTGCTTGCCGGTTGCTCGAAAAAAACGGGCAGCAGCGACGATGCCGCCGGCGAGCCGCAGGTTATCAAGGACGATTCGAAGATTGTCTCGATCACTGATGAGTACGAAGCTGTTGATATCGATCTTGAGCCCACGGCCTCGTGGACGCTGCCGCTGGGCACGCTGCTGTACTACTGCGATGGCGACTACGCCGCCGCGATGATGGCGCCTGCTTCTGCCCTGCATGCCAATACGCTTGGTGTGCTCAACCTGGGCGATGGCTCGCTTACTACACTTATCGAGGATCCCGTTGAGGGAACCGGTTATGCGTTTTACGACGTTCGCGCGGGTGATGGCGTGTTCGCGTGGGTCGAGATGAACTTTGCCAATGCGTCTTGGAAACTCTATGCGCAAAACCTTGCAGGCTCCTCCCTTACCGGTAACGCTGTCGAGCTCGACCGCGGTGGCGAAAACTACGATCCGCCGCTCTTCACAGCGTATGGGTCGTCGGTCATCTGGTATAAGATGCCTTCGTCCGGCGGCAGCAAGACGAGTAACGATTCGTACTGCTACCGTCAGTCACCCAGCGAGTCCAAGCCTGAGACTATCTGGAAGTCGACGGGCCGCTTCGCATCCGCCCCGCGCGTGAGCGACGGCATCCTGACTATCTCGCCCCGCGTGCACAATGATGAGGGCGTCTATTACGGTATGACGGCAATCGACCTGACCGACGGCAACAATACGAAGCGAGCTCAGCTGGTGCTTCCTTCGTCGGTTGCGCCTTTCGAGGCCGTGTATATGGGCGACACCTTCGTGTTCTCCATTGAGGCGACGTATAACGGTGTGGGTAGCCTGGGCAATATGGGCACCTATATCGGTAACGAGGGCGGGCCGTACCTCTTCCTTGCGCGTGAGCCGCTCGCGTGCGCTGCGGGAAGGAAAAATAAATACCTGGTTAAAGTCCAGGCGTCGCATTTTTTGATTGACACTTCGGCTAAGACCTATGGTTCGCTGTTGTCGCCCGACCGCGCTTTGGAGTATGGCGATTATCCAGCTACGGCGGGAAAATC
>CAUGJN010000060.1 GCA_959599635.1 uncultured Collinsella sp. | reverse complement strand
CCATTTCCCGATGTCCAAGAAATGGGAGGCAGTTCACTGTCCCCTTTGTGGTGGTCCAGAGAAGAATCAGCCCCGATTAAAAGAGGCGGCATCAAGCCCAGTCTACGTTTGGCGATCCCAAATCGAAGCCCAATAGGGCCTTTTAGCCCCCCATTTCGAACGATCGCTTTCTTTTGAATATTGTCGCAAGCTGATATCATTTATTTTAATGATTGCATATTGTAAGCGAGGTGCCCCACCGTGAAACGCTCCACCTATATCGGCCTACTCGTCTTAGCGTTTGCGATTACCGCAGTCGGCGTGGGCATTATCTATCTCGCATTTCTCCCCGCCTCTGCAACGCAGGCGGTGATTGAGACCGTAAGCTATCCCATCGAAATCCTCACCGATATCGTCAAACCCGATTCGATCACCGTCGATTTTGACGGTACGCCCGCAGCGCTTGGGGTCAGCAACTATCCCCGTATCGAACTTGGGGCCACGCGCTATACCAAAGATGAGCAGCTTATCGGTAAGGCAGCCAAGTTGCTCAAAGGCAAGACGTTTAAGCGGTGGTACGGCGCCGTAATATATCGAGTCAAGAATAGCCAAATGAATGGCGGGTATCATTCGACCCTTGAACTCGATGCAGCAAACGGGAGCAGACTGTGCAACGTCTCATACGACCCCGGCTATGTGGACAATGAAGGGCCGGGGGTCTATATCTCGGATGGCGACGTAATCTACGTCATGGAGGGCGACCAGACGGCAGTCGTCAGTTTTATGGATCAGTGTACCGAAGATGCCTACGAACAAACCTGCGAGCCCGATCCGCAGACAGCGCGCGACAGTGGCTCGGCACGCACTTGGCTATTTGACGATGAAATAACCTGGACCCCATCGAAATAAGGACCCGCCGGGCAGGCACCTTTGTGGTGGTTTCGGCTCCGATGTTCCGCTGTCTCGATCTGTAACATCTAGCGACCCTTTTCGGTCCTAGGTGTTACAGATTTAGATGAAACGAGCTGCGATGACCGTTTGTCTCGATCTGTAACAGTTATTCGGCAAATTGGGGCCTGTCTGTTACAGGTCGAGATGAAGTGTAGAGCCCCGTCCGAAAATCTCAACCTGTAACAGCAGGCCGCTTTTAACAAACCAGCTGTTACAGATCGAGACAAACCAAACCACCGCAAAGGTGTCTGCCCCCTGCGGTGGTCGCGGCCTCTACTCTTTTGTCGAGCCCGTGCTTCCCGATTCGGCGTTCCAGGGCATCTCATCCTCGAACAGCCATGTGCGGGCAGACCCACTATCGCGTGCAGTCTGCGGGTCGGGCAAACAGGTCTGCTCATAGGCGTCTTGGATGCACTGAGCCATAAATTTGTTGAGGTCGGCTTGGTCGCCCTCCATGACATAGGCAACATCACCGTCCTGGATGTAGATGCCTGGCCCCTTGTTGCCCTCGTAGCCCGGATCATACGAGACGTCGCACAGCCTAGCACCGCCCGCGGTATCCAACTCGATGGACGAGCGACACCCGCCGACCATGTCGTTCGCCTTTGCTCGATAGGACGCATACCCGTACCAGCGCTTAAAGGTTTTGCCCTTGAGCAGCTCGGACGCTTTGTCGATGAGGCTTGCATCCATGGTGTAGCGCGTGGCCCCAAGCTGAATGCAAGGATAGTTGCTAATGCCCAGTGCAGTCGGCTGGCCGTCAAAATCAACAGTAATAGTCTCGGGCTTATCGTCTCCTGTCAGGAGTTCGACAGATTGGGTTACGGGCTTAATCACCGGTTCCGTCACCGCAGCAGGCAGAAATGCCATGCCGACAGCGCCCATGCCAACCACAGTGATCGCAAGCGCCAAAACAATCAATCCAATACGGGCAGAACGTCTCACGGCAAAACACCTCGCAATGCAAATCTGCGCCACATGCGCCATTGACATCGCCAGCCACCAGTTTTTTTGAGATAGACTACGCCACATAAGGGACACAGGCATCGACCGGTGTCGAGCGCGCTCTCAATATCCGCTGTTCCTGCTCGTATTGAGAGCAAAATGTAATCTAAGTATATTCGTTTCTCTCGTTCTCGACAGTTCTTCGTCTCAAGGATCACACATGAAGTCGTCTTATTCCACCGGTCGCAACGTCATTGTCATGCTCGCCATACCCATCGTGATGATCTTCTTTATCGTCGTCACGCCCTTTTCCCTTGGTATCGCCTCGCCCTTCGATTTATGCGGGATGGTCGGCGCCGGCTCACGTGCCACCTCGCTCTCCTTTATTTGCCGCGGTGTGTTCTACGAAGATAGAATTCCCACCGGATTATGGCAGTCAAAGTTACCGCTGCTCGATCAGGTCGACGGACGCTCTCCCCATTTCGTCCTTGAACCTCAAACGATGAACTATCTGATCGATGACCAGCCCCTCGACTCCATCACCCTCGCCTACGACTATGCTCCAAACACCGATGAGCGCCACATGAACCAAGTCCTCGACAAGCTGCTTGGGCAGTGCGGGCTCACCGATGAGGCCGGTCGAACCATGGAAAACAACCAGGAATTAAAGCGAACAGAACTTCGCCGCATCGGAAAGATCAGAGGACGAGGCAAAGCTGCCTATTGGCAGGCCTGGGCGATACGCGATAAGAGCAAATTTGGGCACAGCACCTATACGGTCACCGTCTACACCAAAGATGGAATCAAAGACAATGTCGACGATTACGCGTCATCCAAACTCGGCATTCCCAAAACGATTAAACCCGCTGGCCTGGACGGAGTCCTGTAGGGGCATTCATTGAGATGTCGCTCAACACGCGCGCCGACATCGAGCTCACTCCCCACCACCACAAAGGTGCCTGTCCCCTTTGTGGTGGCTCTACGGGATTCAACGCCTTGGCTACCGCGCCTACAACCCGCTCGAGGAGACCGCGCGCAAGCACTGCGACAACGTGCAGGTCGTGGGCTGCGCCATCAAGGCCGGCAACGCGCTCGTCGCCTCGCGCGAGGGCTACGAGGCAGGACTTGCGATTTAATCGCAATCGGACATATCCGCTTTACGATGCAAGAAGCCGCCGCAGGAACCATTCCTGCGGCGGCTTCTTTGGGTTGGCAGGGACCAATCGCCGGCGTTGAAGGCCGTTTTTAGTCTCTGACGTTGGCTTTTGGCCCCTTCAAGCTATCCAACAAATATCAATATCTTGATAGGATTTCGCTCGAGCTCTTAAGCAGATATTCGCGCAACAGCGGAATCGAAAATCTCACCACGCCGCGCGAGGGCGCATCGATAACCTGCGCCTTGATAAGTTGCCTTCGTGTCGCTGTCAGGCTCGCAGGAGGCAAGGACAGCTCCGCCGCGATCTCTTTAGTCGGCACATTCCCCTCGTGTTTGGCCATGACAATGAGGTACTCGATCGCACGAAGCGGCAAATCGGCAAGGGCAACGTCGAGCACGGAACCCTCAAACTCACCATACGCTTCTTCAATGCCCTTCCGGGCATCCTCGAGCGATATCGACACATCGCGGTCGGCATGCTTGCGCGCATTCGCGAATACGCGATAGCCCACGAGCTGCACAAGATACGCATATCCCCTCGTAGCGCAAGCCGTCATCTCAAGCACTTTTCCATTCAAGTGCAATCCGGCACCTTCCACGGTTGAAGCCATCGAATCCGAGACATCCGACAGCGGAATCGAGGCGAGCTCTTCAGCCTTAGCCCGTTGTAGAAATGTAAGGGCACGGCCATTGATGAGGTCCATTACGCCCATGGTCAAGCCAGCAAATACAAACGCGATATTCTTGCGTTCGCGGATAAGGTGCTGCACGGCCGCCGCAATGAGCCGCACATCATCAGCATCTGCATCCTGTATTTCATCGACTGTCACCAGCAGACCGGCACCATGTTGCGTTTCCTGTGACGCCACGCTCGTCAAGACGCCCCGTAGCGTCTCAGGCCCGGTCGAGGACTTTGATACGCCCGCTTTAACCACACCAAGACTTGCTTCCAAATGAACCTCGGTATTGCCTGAGGTACGCGCGAGCTCATGCTGGACGGCGTCAACGATGCTGCCCGCCGCGGTCACGTCGACCACATGCCAACCATACGACTTCGCGATATCGCCGAGCTCTGTCAGCAGGGCCGTCTTGCCCGACCCGCGCGGACCAGTAATGCGCATGAGCCTTCCGGGGGCACCCACGCCTTCTTCGATGCCGTCCCTAAAATCATCAATAACCCGCTCGCGTCCGATAAGGACCGGAGGTTCAGCGCCAGCGGTCGGCTTAAACGGGTTGATTATCGTGCGCTTCAATGTCCCCACCTTCCTACTGTCGTCGCTATCGTGATTATAGTATCAATAGTGCAAATAGTGAAAGTAGTGAATCTAGTGAGAATAGTTCAACTATTTAATCATGCGGCCGTTTCCCGCCGCTAACAACTAAAGGTGCCAACAGCCCACGTTGGGCTCTAACGGGAACATTTGGCCCCTCAAAAACCACCGCAAGGGGCTTTCGTGGTGGTTTTCGGCTCCGACGCTCCACTGTCTCGATCTGTAACATCCAGCGGCCCTTTTCGGTCCCAGGTGTTACAGATCGAGATGAAATGATCGACGGCGGACGTTTATCTCGATCTGTAACAACTACTCGGCAAATTGGGGCCTGTCTGTTACAGATCGAGATGAAGCGCAGGGGCCCGTCCGAAAATCTCAATCTGTAACAGCAGGCCCGCTTCTAACAGCCAAGATGTTACAGATCGAGACAAACGGGACCACCACAAAGGTGCCCGCCCCCTTTGTGGTGGTTTTCGACAAAAAACCACCCCATTAACAGAGGCGGCATCAAGCAAGTCTATTTTTAGCGTCCCCCAAGACCCAACGAGAACGCGGAAATGTAGCCCGGGGCTTACCCTTTGCCGAACGCGACCCTCGCGAAGCGCGTGAGCGGGCGGGAAAGGGTGGCCCCGGGCGGACAATTAAGTGCGTTACTCGGCAGCGGTCTTGAACTTGTTGTAGTTGATCAGGCAGCCGGCCTTAACGATGGCACGCTCCTCCGCCGTCATATCGGCAATGTAGAGCTCAATCTGCTCGATCGCACCGTCGGCGCGTACCACGTAGGCAGCGATGTTCTGCAGGTCGCCATCGAGCGCGGCGCGGATACCCGGCACGAAGACGTAATCGCCCACCTCAAAGTTGGGCTCAGCCTCCATCTGGAAGGGCACCATGCCCCAGTTCATCACATTGGAGCGATAGCGCTTGGTAGCGTACTCGTGGACGATGTTGGCCAGGCCGCCAATTACGCGCTGGCAGCTCGCGGCCTGCTCGCGGGCAGAACCGTCGCCGGGCTTCTTGGCGTAGAGCATGGAGCCGTACTCGGTCGCCTTGGCGTCTGCCGCGATACCCGCGCCGGCCAGCGCCTCAAACACGCCGGCAAGCTCGGCATCGAGTGCCGCCAGGTCGCCTGCTGCCTCGCCGGCAACGCGGCGCTTTTCCACCGCGTCGACCTCCTTGGAGCGACCCACGTAGGCCGGATCGCGGCGGCTGAGCGTAAACTCGGCCAGACCCAGCGGGTTGGAGCGGAAGGAGCTCGTCTCGCCCGAAGGAATGAGCTCGTCGGTCGTGGTGACCGGGTCCATGATCTTGGAGCACACCTTGAGCAGGATGTCGTCGCCGAGCGGCTCCATCGCGGGCCACGGCTTGATGTTGGGACCCTCGACCAGCTCGTCTGCCGGCTCGGCCTTGCCAAAGCCCCAGTACACGCGCTTCTTGTAGGGAGCGTCGTCGAAGGTGTACTCGCAGGCCTCGTCCCAGGTGTCCTCGGGCAGGTCGGTCGCCGGCGTCAGGACGCCACCGTTGGCAGCCGTCGCCGCGATGGAGCGGGCGTCCATCAGGGCCACGGCGCTCAGCTGGCCATTACCCGGCTTGGAACCCTCGCGGTTGGGGAAATTGCGCGTGGTGTGACGGATGGACAGGCCGTTGTTGGCAGGCGTGTCGCCGGCGCCAAAGCACGGGCCGCAGAACGCCGTGCGCACGATCGCGCCGGCCTCCATAAGGTCGTAGATATAGCCGCGACGCGTGAGTTCGAGCGCCACGGGCTGGCTCGTGGGATAGACCGACAGCGAGAACTCGCCGCAGCCGGTGTTGGCGCCCTTGAGCACGCGGGCAGCCTGGACCACGGAGTCGTAGTTGCCGCCCGAGCAGCCGGCGATAACGCCCTGCTGCACGTGCAGTTTGCCGTCGACGATCTTGTCGAGCAGGCTAAAGTGCGTCTTACCCTCGCCGATCTTGGCGGCCTCGAGCTCCACCTCGTGAAGGATGTCCTCGAGGTTCTCATTGAGCTCGTCGATCTCAAAGCCGTTGGAAGGATGGAACGGCAGCGCGATCATGGGCTTGATGCTCGACAGGTCGACCTCGACGCAGCCGTCGTAGTAGGCGACATCAGCGGGCTTGAGCTCGCGGTAGTCGTCGCCGCGGCCGTGCATGGCCAGGAATGCGTGCGTGTCCTCGTCGGTGGCCCAGATGCTCGACAGACAGGTGGTCTCGGTGGTCATGACGTCGACGCCGTTGCGGTAGTCGGTCGTCATGCTCGCGATGCCGGGACCCACAAACTCCATGACCTTGTTCTTGACGTAGCCCTTGGCAAAGACAGCGCGGATGATGGCGAGCGCCACATCGTGCGGGCCGACGCCGGGGCGCGGGGCACCCGTGAGGTAGATGGCGACGACGCCGGGATAGGCGACGTCGTAGGTGTCGCGCAGCAGTTGCTTTGCCAGCTCGCCGCCGCCCTCGCCCACGGCCATAGTGCCCAGAGCGCCGTAGCGGGTGTGCGAGTCGGAACCCAGGATCATCTTGCCGCAGCCCGCGAAGTTCTCACGCATAAAGGAGTGGATAACGGCGATATGCGGCGGAACGAAGATGCCACCGTACTTCTTTGCGGCCGAGAGGCCAAAGACGTGGTCGTCCTCGTTGATGGTGCCGCCCACGGCGCACAGCGAATTATGGCAGTTGGTGAGCACGTAAGGCAGCGGGAACTGCTCCATGCCCGAGGCGCGCGCCGTCTGGATGATGCCGACAAAGGTGATGTCGTGGCTCGCCATGGCGTCGAAGCGAATCTTGAGTGCCTCGGGGTCGCCCGACGTATTGTGTGCCTGGAGGATCGAATACGCGATGGTGCCGCGCTTGGCATCCTCGGGTGTCTGCGTAATACCGCGCTCGGCAGCCTCGGCCGCAGGCACAACCTCGCTGCCGCCGCGCAGGTAGATGCCGTCCTCGTACAGCTTGACCATACTGTCTCCCACTCTGCCCAAAACGATTTGGGCGCATAGCATACATTCGTTCAATATCGTGCCATAGAACGGTTGCGAGTGGGTTACGAATCTGCACGTTCACTTTATCTCAGTAAAGCAAAGAACGAGTTGGGTGCCGGGGGCAGACTTAGACGCCGAAATGACGAGAGTGGATAATCTCTCACTTTGAGCCTGCAAACAGGCCAAAAACGGGAGATTATCCACTCTCATTCTGCGGGCACTCATTTAAGTCTGTCCCCAATGAGTGCCCGGCAGCGTCGGCGGAGCTATAGGTCGCTACCCGTACCTAGCAGCTTGCGCATGACTTGCTCGGGGTTAACCGAGCCGTCGCGCGGGGCAAGGGCGGTGATCTTCTTCTGCATCTTGTACTCGTGCAGCTCATCCTCGAGTTGGCGTACGCGGGCACGGAGCTTCTCGTTCTCGCGCTCGCGTTCCTCGGCGCGCTCCTTCATATCGAGGATGCGCACCACACCGGCAAGGTTGATGCCCTCGTCGGTCAGTTGGTTGATGAGTTCCAGACGCTCGATATCGGCACGCGAATACAGGCGCGTGTTGCCGCCCGAGCGCTGGGGGTTCACCAGGCCCTTGGACTCGTAGACGCGCAGAGTCTGCGGGTGCATGCCGGTCAGCTCGGCCGCCACGCTGATCATGTACAGCGGTTTGTTCCTATTGTCCTCGGCCATGCTACCTGACCCCTTTCCGTCTCGTTATCGTCCATCATAAGCCAGCGGGCGCGGGTGTGCGCCACGACCGCCCTAGTACGTCGCCTTGTAACGGTTGACCTTCTCGCGATAATCGCGCGTGTCGGCCTCGCGCAGCCTGGTCATGGCATCGCGCTCATCATCGGATAGATTTGTGGGGACCTGCACCTTGATCTCGACGAGCAGCGCGCCCGTACGACCACGGTGCTTAACGTCGGGCGCGCCCATCTCTTTAAAGCGGAACTTCTTGCCCGTCTGGGTGCCAGCGGGCACCTTCAGACGAACCGTCGCGCCGCCGGGCGTGGGCACATCCACCGTGCAGCCGAGCGCCGCCTCGTAGACCGAGACCGGCACCTCCATGGTCACATCGGCACCCTTGCGCTTAAACAGCGGATGCTCCTCCACATGCGTGGTCACGACCAGGTCGCCGCGCTCGCCTCCGGCAACGCCGTACTCGCCGCGGCGCTTGTAACGCAATTTGCCGCCGTCGACCGCGCCCGCGGGCACCGAGACCGTAATGGTCTGCTGCTCGCCTGTCGAGGGAATGCGATAGGTGACCTTGTGCGTCACGCCGCGAAACGCGTCCTCGGCAGTTACGTCGACAGTCAGCGACAGGTCGCCGCCCTTGCGCGCGCGGTTGCGGCCCGCGCCCGCACCGGCAGCGCCCGCGGCCCCGGCAAAGCCCGAGCCCCAATCGCTGCCCCAGGCGCCGTTGCCGCTAAAGATGCTGTCGAAGATGTCGCCCCAGCCGCTGGCGCCCGCGCCGGCACCGTAGCCGCCGCCATACGCGCCGCCTGCGCCCGGCATGCCGCCAAACATGAGCATCTGGTCGTACTCTTTGCGCTTCTTCTCGTCCGAAAGCGTCTCGTAGGCCTCGCTAATCTCCTTGAACTTGGCCTCGTCGCCGCCGGCATCGGGGTGATATTTTTGCGCGAGCTTGCGAAACGCGCTCTTGATCTCTTTGTCGGAGGCGCTCTTGGATACGCCCAGGATGTCATAGAAGGTTTTGCCTGCAGCCATCGTAGCTCCTCTCCTGTTTCATCCGCCGCCCAGCAGACGACGGCTCATGCTTTCATATGGCACTAGGCCAGAAAGGGCCCCGGGTGTTGCCCCGGGGCCCTTCTCAATTACTCCTCGGTGCTCTCGGCCGTATCGGCCGCAGCATCCTCGGGCGCCGCTTCGGGCTCCGGTGCGGGGCGCTTCTCGCCACCGTAGGTCACCGTCACCATCGCGGAGCGCAGGATGCGATCCGCCATGCGGTAGCCCTTCTGATACACGTCGTTGACGGTCTCGTCGTACTGCGATGCGTCCTCGACGCGGCCCACAGCCTGGTGCTCGAGCGGATCGAACGCCTCGCCCTTGGGGTCGATGGGCTCAACGCCCTCGTGCGCGAACACGTCGAGCAGCTTGGCATGCACCGCATCGACGCCGTCGACGAACTGCTTAAAGTCGTCGGCAAGCTCCTGGCTGCGGGCATGGTCGATCGCACGCTCGATATCGTCGACCACCGGTAGCAGCGCAGTAACGAGCTTCTCGGTCGCGCGCTCGCGCTCGGCGATACGTTCATTGGCGGTGCGGCGACGGAAGTTCTCCCAGTCGGCCTGCAGACGGGCGGTACGCTCGGTGGCGTCCTTTGCCTTGTCCTCAGCGGCCTTTTGGGCCTCTGCCGCAGCATCGAGCTCATTGCGCACGTCGGCAAGCTCCTTTTGGGCCTGCTCGAACTTGAGCTTAAAGTCATTGTCGGCGGCTTCCTCACCGGCGCGGATAGCAGCTTCCACCATCTCGTCCTCGGTCATCGTCGCCTCCTTGTTGGAATCCTCTACCTGGTTCTCGGCAGCCTCGGCGGCCGGGGCCTCGTTGGCCTCGGTATCGTCAACGGCCTCTACGGGAATCTTCACGT
>CAUGJN010000059.1 GCA_959599635.1 uncultured Collinsella sp. | reverse complement strand
CGGCGGCAACGGTGAGCATGGAATCCATGGGAACCTCGGTCTTTAACGAGATGATTGACGACCAGAGCCTGCTCGACAGCCAGTACGATGTCGTCGCCGGTCATTGGCCCACGTCTGCCAACGAAGCCGTGATGGTGCTTTCGAGTCGTGGCACGGTGGGCGACTATACGCTCTACAGCATCGGTGCGCTGGATATCAATGAGCTCAACGACCTGGTTAACAGCGCTATGACGGCTGACGGTGGCGTCGAAGCGCCCGAGACCGGTACCGACTTTACCTACGACGATGCGCTGTCCACGACGTTTAAGGTGCTGTCGCCGGCCGATGCGTATCGCAAAAACGAAGAGACCGGCATGTGGACTGACATGTCTGGCGACGCCGACTTTATGACGGCCAAGGTTGCCGACGGTATTGACGTGCGTATTGTGGGCGTGGTGCGACCGAACGAGACGGCCAACGCGAGCGCGTTGTCCCCGGGTATTGCCTATACGCACGCGCTGACTCGCCAGCTTATGGAGCGCGCCGCCAATTCGCAGATCGTAAAAGAGCAACTTGCCCATCCCGAGACGGATGTCTTTACGGGCAAGTCTTTCGATGAACTGCAGGGCGAGGCCAAGCAAGGCGTGGATCTGGGCAGCATGTTCAGCGTGGACGAGGCGGCGCTCAAGGGCGCGTTCTCGTTCGATACGTCTGCGCTCTCGGGCACTGCCGGCGGTATGGACCTGTCGGGTCTTGACTTGTCCGGGCTGGACATTGACCTTTCGGGCGTAGGTAAGGATATCGACTTCAGCGACATTATGGCAAAAGCACCGGCCCCAGATTTCTCGGGCATCTTTGACGGTCTGGAACTCACGCCCGAGCAAATGCAGCAGGTCGGAACGCTTGCCAACCAGCTGTTTGAGGGCTTTCTGTAGTCCGATCAGTTTAAGGCGCTGTCGCCCGAAGATCTTAAGGACGCGTCAAAGCTTGCCGCCGCATTCTCGGCGTATCTTGAGAATGATGCCGCAGCCCAGCAACGCCTGGCTCAGCTCAAGGCGCTGGGCGGTGATGCCCTGGCCGAGCGTCTGCAGCAGGCGATGACCGACTATGTGCAAAAGCAGCTGGCTCCGTATCTGCAGCAGGCTATGGATCAGGTGATGAGGACGATTAGCGAGCAGATCGCGACGACGGTATCGGCTCAGCTCAAGGCGGGCGCGGCAGGGCTTATGGACCAGATGGCGACGCAGATGTCTTCGAGTTTTGCTAACCTGGCGAGCGCCATGCGCGTGGATGCGAGCGCCTTTGCTCGTGCCATCCACTTCAACATGGACGCCGAGGACCTGAGTTCGCTCATGATGAGCTATGCCAAGGCGTCAAAGCTCACCTACGACAACAACCTGACCACGTTGGGCTATGCGGACGAGGCGGACCCCATCTCGGTCAAGATTTTCCCGCGCGACTTTGAGGCCAAGGAGCGCGTGCTTGATCATATCGATGCGTACAACAAGCAGGCCAAAGCCGCTGGCCACGACGAGCAGACAATCTCGTACACCGACTACATGGGTATCATCATGGGCTCGGTGACCGATATCGTGAACACCATCAGCTTGGTGCTCATCGCATTCGTGAGTATCAGTCTGGTGGTGAGCTCCATCATGATCGGCATCATCACCTACATCAGTGTGTTGGAGCGCAAAAAGGAGATTGGCATCCTGCGCGCGATCGGCGCGTCCAAGCGCAACGTGGCCAACGTGTTCAACGCCGAGACCTTTATCGAAGGCCTCATTGCCGGCGTCTTTGCCATTGTCGTCGTAGTGACCGTGAGCTTTCCGGTTAATGCCTGGGCACTTGCCGCCAAGCAGGTACCCGATCTGATGAGTCTGCCCCTGCGGGATGCGCTGATGCTCATTGCAATTTCGGTGTTGCTGACGGTCGTTGCCGGCCTGCTGCCGGCCCGCAGCGCATCCAAGAAAGATCCCGTGGAAGCCCTACGCTCCGAATGATGCGACAAAGGGACAGTCTCTTTGTCACATGCGAGAAAAGGCGCGGGAAGGGGGTGGCCCTTCCCGCGCCTTTTAGTTTGTTTTGCCCATCAGCGTGATGCGGATACTTGGATGGGTGTACTCGTCAAACTCGTCCTCGGGTTCCGTGTCAAACGAATAATACGTTTTGACGGGGTCGTCACTCGTCCTGATAGAGATTCTCTCGTAGAGTGAGCCGTTCAAAAATGCCTGCCTAAACTCTTCGGGGAGTTTCTGCGGTGCCAGGAGCTCGGGGCTCACCGTCTTGACGTCAACGGTTTGAACGGCAGAGGAAAGCTCGTCAAGCTCGCGTTCGATGCGAGCAAGGTTATCCTCAAGGCTCGCGCTGGGGTCGACCTCTGCCACGTAGCTCACTTCCTTGAGTGTCCCCTTGTTGTCAAAGTCCAGATACGTATAGGTCTTCTGGGCGTCGGAGTCGCCTTCGTGCAGATAGCCGCGGACATGATAGCCGTAATCTTGATATCGCTCGTAGGGGTCATCGGCGGACACGTACTCGCATGCGGGCTCTAATGCCTTGCGGGCGATGGCGATCTGTTCGGCCGCGGCCGCGGCGTTCTCCTGCATCTCGATGTTTCCCTGCGCCAGCTGCGGGATATAGGCGCCGCACACGATTGCGAGGGGCAGTGCCACAAGCGCGACGATCCACTTTTTTGCACGGGGGATAGGCACGCCACAGGCCTCTGCCATGGCCTTTGCGTTGGCAAGGCTTTCGGCAAGAACGTCTGCCGCTGTGGCGACAGCGCCTACGGCAGCGGCGACTTGTGCCGCGCCGCCCAGGTTGCGCGCGGTCTCGCCGTCACTGTTCTTGAGCAGACGCGCGGCGGCCTGCGTGCCAACAACGCCTGCGATCTGTGCCGAGCGGTCTTTTTCGCTCTGCTCGACGGCGAGCCGGCGCTGCATTTCTCTCCACTGCTTGCCGCGCATGCCAAAGCGCGGCGCGAGAGTGCAGTAGCAAAATATGACGAGCTCGACGACGGCGAGTGCCAGGGCGGCCATCATGCCCGTGTCTTGGAATCCTTCATGGTGGAAGACGATGTCATCGATCATCTCGAAAGGAATGATCGATAAGGGCAGTACGAACGCCATGGCGAGCGCCGCTCCGGCAACCTTGGGGCAGATACAGTATCGCTGGATACACTTGCGTTCTTGTTCGGAAAGTGTTGCCATAGCTGATCCTTGGTGTCGTAACGGTCGTTGCGGCGCGCGGGATGCGTCAGTCTGACTTTGGCGCGGTACCGTCATATGTGACTCAGTATAGAGAATCCCGCCATCGATGAGCTGCTGCAGGGAGTTTGAATTCTCATCGCTTTCCGCCTGGGCGCTCGCTGGAATGTGACAAAGGGACAGTCCCTTTGTCACATTGGGGACTGCGGAAATCGAGGTCTAATACTTTTCCCGAGAAGTGAACGAGTGAAAACGGACCCCCGAAGCATCGACACTTTTGGCGTGCAATTTCCCGCGGTTTTGCTAGTCAAATCCTGCGGTTTTGATGCCTAAAAATGTCAATGCTTCGGGGGTCCAAATACAGCCGTTCACTTCTCGGGAAAAGTATTAGACCTCGAAATATGAACGGCGTTCGCGAGCGGCAACTGGAGCGTAAACCCGTGCGTTTCTTCGTTGGGAGTGCCGGGCGAGCTCCTCTGTCCTGGAGTAGATTGTCCGCTTAGGCCTTTGGCGCGTTAGAGGTACCTTGCCGCGAACTTTTCGAGCTCGGTGTCGCTTGCGTTGTTGAGGATGCCGCCGTCAACGATTTTTGCACCCGGGGCGCTTGCTCTAAGGATTGAAGCCGTCTTGCCCATTCCGCTTCCGCCCGAGGTGGCAAACAGGATGACCGTTTTGCCCGTTAGATCGTAAGACTCAAGGAACGTGTTGATAATCGCCGGCGCCACGTACCACCAGATGGGAAATCCCAAAAAGATGGTGTCGTAGTCTTCGATGTGCTCGACTTTAGAGGTTATGGCAGGGCGGCAGGAGGGGTCGGCTGCCTCGAGCGTGCTGCGGCTCTGCTTGTCACGCCAGTCAAGATCGGCGCTTGTGTATGGATCGGCGGGCACAATGGCGAACAGGTCGCTGTCCGTCATGCGAGCCAAGCGACTCGCAACGTCCATCGTGGTTCCCGATGCGCTGAAATATGCTACAAGTGTTTTTGCCATTGGAACTCCTTTTGTTGCTACGGTTGTGGTTGTGCCGAGCTGCTATTTGGCGCTGCCTCATGCTCACAATCTTGAGCGGCTAACAGCATCCGGCTGAGGTGCTGCGTAGCCGGTAGATGAGATAGTCAAGGCATTCGAGCTTTTGTTGCCCCGAGTGTATGTCGTCGAGCAATTCACGACGATGCCGTTTTAGTAGACAGATGCGCGCGCAATCGCTGGCGGCCGAGCCGTACAGCTCGATAAGCTCTGCGCTGCAGCCGGCGTCGTGTAGAGCGTCGATGATCTTGTCGTCCATGCCGTTACTTTGCGATTTTGACTTTGGTGGTGCCGGCAAGTGGTTTTTCGCCGGGACGGGCCTTGGGGCCAACGAGCGCGTGCGGTTGATAGAGCTCTTCGAGGAAGTCGATCTCGGCGGGGGAGAGCGTTATGTCGAGCGCAGCCACGGCGTCGTCGACGCGCTCAGGCTTGGAGCAGCCCACGATGGGGGCCGCCACACCACGTGCCCAGTGCCATGCCAGCGCAATCCTCGACATCGGCACGTCGTGATCGGCGGCAATCTTGGCCACGCGCTCAATGACGGGCATGTCGATGGCACGGTCATGGTCATACTTGTTGGCCATGGTCGTGTCGGTGGTGCCGCGTGTACTCGAGCTTTCCCACGTGGGACGGCAGAGGTGTCCCGACGCTAGGGGGCTGTATGGCGTAAGGGCCATGTCAAACTGGCGGCACACCGGGATCATCTCCCGTTCGTCCTCTCGGTACAGCAGGTTGTAGTGGCACTGCATGCTCGTAAAGGGCGTCCATCCGTGGTCGCGCGCGATAATCTGCAGGTTGTGCAGCTGGTAGGCATACATGGCGCTGGCGCCGAGCGCGCGGACCTTGCCTTCGCGCACCAGATCGTCGAGCGCTTCCATGGTTTCTTCCATGGGGACGTCGTAATCAAAGCGGTGGATGATATACAGGTCCAGGTAATCGGTGCCCAGGCGCTTGAACGAACCCTCGATCTCACGTTTGATGGCGCTGGCGGAAAGGCCGCCTTCGTTAAAGTGCACCTTGCTGGCAAGCACGACGCTCTCACGAGCAATGCCCAGATTGCGCAGGGCGGCGCCTATGTACTCTTCGCTTGTGCCAAAGCTGTAGCAGTTTGCGGTGTCAATAAAGTTGACTCCGGCGTCGAGCGCGCGCTTGATGACGACGCGCGTGTCGTCGGGTCCGATGGTCCATTGGTGAAAGTCGGGGCTGGGCTCGCCAAAGCTCATGCCTCCCAGGCAGAGTTTAGAGACGTTGATGCCGGAATGTCCAAGGGTGGTGTACCGCATGGTGTTCTCCTTATCTTTGAGGGGATGGCTATAGCGTACGTTGATAGGTTAATAATGTATATTGCTCATATCGACTAGCTAGGTATACGAATACCAAATGGCTGGCGAGTGGAATACCTTGTCTGAGTTGGGGGTGCAATGGAGCTACGGACGTTGCGTTACTTTTTGGCGGTGGCGCGTGAGGAAAACATGACCGAGGCGGCAAATGTGCTGCATGTGACGCAGCCTACGCTGTCACGTCAGATTGCCGATCTTGAGCGCGAACTGGGTGTCGAGCTTTTTGAGCGCACCAATCGATCGTGCGTGCTCACAAGCGACGGCATGCGCCTGCGTCAACGTGCCGAGGAAATCGTCTCGCTAGTGGAGCAGACCGAGCTGGAGTTGGCGGATCGGGAGCTTGGCATTGCGGGCGTTATCCGCATTGGCGCCGGTGAAACCAAATCGATGCGGCTGGTGCTCGACGCGTTTACAGAGCTGCATCGGGATCATCCAGGAGTGACGATAGAACTCTATACCGGTAATGCCGATGCGGTGGAGGAGCGCTTGGAGCGCGGCCTGCTCGACTTTGCGCTGTTGCTGGAGCCCGTTAACATCGAGAAATACGAATGGATTCGTATGCCCGAGGCGGATCGAGTCGGTGCCGTTGTCGCCGCGGGCGATCCATGGGGTGAGCTTGACGTGCTGACGCCTGCGGACGTGGCGAAGATGCCGCTGCTGGTGAGTTCGCGCACCTCGAATCGGGCGCTGGACCTAGAAGCGTGGGCGAGCGGCGCCTTCACCGTCGACGAGCTCAACGTTGTAGGGCATTTTGACCTGATCGGCAACGCGTCACATCTGGTGCGTTCGGGTGCTGCGTGTGCGGTTAGCACTGGAAGCTTGCTGCAGATAGATGAGTCCAGCGACCTGCGCTTTGTCCCATTTGAGCCGCCGCTCACCATTGCGTCGTATCTGGTGTGGAAAAAATATCGTCTGCGTTCTCGCGCCTGCGAAGAGTTTCTGAACCGTTTGAATGGGAGGATGTGACAAAGGGACTGTCCCTTTGTCACATTGATGTGAGAGTGGATGTTGATGAATTTATCGCTGGCCCCTATGGAGGGGATTACCGGGCATGTGTTCCGTCGCGTGCATGCGGAGTGTTTCGGCGCGCTCGATTGTTATTACACGCCGTTTTTGCCGCCGCCACGGGTGGGCAACCGCTTTGGCGGCAAGGCGTTTAAAGAGGTCGATCCCGCCAATAACCAGGGGCTTAACGTGGTGCCTCAGCTGATGTCCAAGAACGCGGACGAGTTTGTGTGGGCGGTGCAGGTGCTCGCCGACATGGGTTATCGCGAGGTCAATCTCAACCTTGGCTGCCCCTCGGGCACGGTTGTCGCCAAGGGGAAGGGTTCGGGCTTTCTGTGCAACCTGGATGAGCTCGAGGTGTTCTTGAGCGACGTGTGCGAGCACTCGCCGCTGCCGGTGTCGGTCAAGACCAGGCTGGGGTTGGAAAGCGACGACGAATACGAGCGCGTACTCGACCTCTACTGCCGCATGCCGCTGGCAGAGCTGATCGTGCATCCGCGCGTGCAAAAGGACCGTTATACGGGCTCGCCGCGCAAAGAGTTTTACGGCGAGACGCTGGAGCGGGCGCCGTTTCCCGTTGCCTATAACGGCGACATCTTTGATCTTGAGGACATGGATGCGCTGGTGGAGGCCTATCCCGGAACGCGTCACGTAATGTTGGGGCGCGGCTTGCTTGCGAACCCCGCGCTGGCTCGCATGGCTAAGGGCGGTCCTGCTGCCACGGCAGCCGAGCTGCAGCGTTTCCACGACACGCTGTTTGCGGCCTATGCGGACGAGATCGGCGGCAACGCGGTCTTCCGCATGAAGGAGTGGTGGTTCTACGCCAAATGCGCCTTCGCCGATCCCGCGACCGTTCACAAGCTCGTACGCAAGACCAAAAAGGTCGATGAATACCGCGCCGCTGTCGAGCGCGTCTTTCGCGAGCAGCCGCTCGCGCCCATAGCCCGCTTCGACGGCTAGCCAGTCATCGGGGACGTTCTTTAACGACTGGTCATTTAAGAACGTCCCCAATGACTACATTGCTAGAGCAGGTGCTCCTGCGCCCACGTGATGATGTCGCTCGATTCGTAGAGTGGCGTGCCGTCAATGAACAGGCAAGGAACCTGGCGCTTGCCGCCGACGGCGATGAGCGTTTGCTCGGCATCAGAATCGGTCGAGATGTTGCGCTCGGGGATGGTCACACCGTTATCGGCCAGGAAGCGCTTGACCTTTATGCAATATGGGCAGCCGGTCATAACGTACAGCTCGAGCTCGTGATCAGCAGCCATGGGTCTCCAATCGGTTGAGGTTTCGATTGAAATACCCAAAGCCGCCGCGGTCTATGCGCGATTCAGCGACGACTCGATGGCCTGAACCAAAAACGCCGTGGCTCCGGTGCCGCAGAGCTTGTCGTAGTAGTCGATAAAGCGCTGATCGGCAAGATAGCCGTGGGCGAGGCCCAGGTATGCTTCGTCTTGGGGTTCGCGTCCCCAGTTGAGACCAATCCAACGACGATGCATCGCGACAAGCTTGCGAGCCTCGTTTCCGTCCGCATCTCCGTCACTCATGGCAATCGAGAGCTGACCCAGAATAGCGCGTTCAAGTTCTTTCATGTCGTTCCATGTCTGAGGATCCATGTCCAGTAACGTTTCGTTTGCTGCGTCGATCGCCTCGTCTCCGTAGCGCGCCCGCGCCTCGGCACCGTAGCGCTCCTCGTTTTCCTGCACGGTGCGCCAGCGCTCCAGTTGCGGCAGGACGGCGCCCATGAGCGAGACGGCCTCGTCGAGCGACATACCGGTGTTTTGCGCCAGACGCGGAGCGCAGTCCTCGATCATTGCCTCCATCGTGGTGTCGTAGGTGTACTTGCCGTGGTCGTAGCACCACTTGCAGTAATGGTCGGTCGCGGCGCCCGCGGCATCGGTACCGCAGTCGTCGGGCGTGAGCACCATGCCGCAGCTCTGGCAATAGTGCTCGGGCATTTCGAGCAGGTGAGACAGCGGCTCCCCGGTTACGGCGGCGATGAGCTTCATCATGTCGATGCCCGGGGTGACTTCGCCGCGCTCCCAGCGGCTCACGGCTTGGCGCGTGACATAGAGCTTGGCGGCGAGCTGCTCTTGGGTGAGCTTGTTGGCGCGACGGACGGCGATGAGCTTTTCTGCAAAGGCCATGACGGCTCCTTTCTGCTGCTTGTGGCTTTAAGCATACGCGGTGGCCAACGCCCTTCCAAGCAACCGTTGGTTGCATGCGGGGCGGTCGCGATGGGGGATTGTGCGAGGCGCCCATGCCCTCATGCCGTACAATGACCGACATGGAATCTATCGCACGCATACATACCGACCTGCCGCAAAAGTTCGGCATTCCGCGCAACAGCTTTTTGGCGCCCCATCTAGAGGGGCGTATCGTCTTTGAGCCGGAATTTGCCTCCAACGCGGCAGTTGAGGGCCTGGACTCCTTCTCTCATCTATGGCTGCTCTGGCGCTTTGAAAACGGAACGCCCGGCGGCACGGCGGAGGATATCGCCGCCGATGCCAAGACGCAGGACAGGTCCGGCACCAACGCCAAGTGGTCGAAGACCGTGCGTCCGCCGCGCCTGGGTGGAGCAGAGCGCGTGGGCGTGTTTGCCACGCGCAGTCCGTTTCGCCCCAATCCCATCGGTCTTACCTGCGTCAAACTCGATCGTGTCGAGCTTACCGACGACGGCCCTATCATCCATGTGTTGGGGGCCGACCTGCGCGACGGGACGCCCATCTACGATATCAAGCCCTACATTCCGTTTGCAGACTGTCACCCGGACGCGACCGGCGGCTGGATTGAGGACGCGCCGTGGCAAGAGCTCGACGTTAAGATCCCGCAAGCACAACAGGATATGGTCCCACCCGCAAAGCTTCCCGGCCTGGTCGAGGTCCTTCGCCAAGATCCGCGCCGCGCGGGCAGCAAGCACGAGCCAAACCGCGTGTACCATCTGGCCTACGCCGGGCTCGACATATCGTTTACGGTTGACGGAACCAGGCTGACGGTAACTGCCGTCAACGATGCGCAAGACTAGCCGGCCGCACGTCCGCATCTGCTAAATTCAACGCCAAACCCTGTGCAAAAACCGCCCGTGCTGGTGGACAATAACGCCTACCAAACAATCCGCTTTGCACGGGAGCCCAGCATGAAATACGACTTCACTTCAATCATCGACCGCCACGGCATGGACGCCATCGCCGTTGACTCCTGGGGCGAGATCCCCGGCATGGCTCCGAACGCACCCGATGAGGGCTTCGACCGCATCCCCATGTGGGTGGCGGACATGAACTTTGCCACGGTGCCTACGGTTCAGGAGCACATCATTGAGCGCGCCCAGCACCCCATGTTTGGCTATTTCAATCCGCGCGACGAGTACTTCGACCGCATCATCGAATGGCAGAGCCGCCGCAACGGTGTTAAGGGCCTGCTCCCGAAGCATATCGGCTACGAAAACGGCGTGCTGGGCGGTGTCGTGTCGAC
>CAUGJN010000058.1 GCA_959599635.1 uncultured Collinsella sp. | reverse complement strand
CTTCCAAACAGAAACTGCGCACCTGCGTATCTCTCAAGGAGGATGTCATGAGGGTTGTAATCGCTTCCGATGCCGACGGTATGTCGATGAAGGAGTCCATCAAGGAGATGCTCATCGCCGACGGTCACGAGGTCGTCGACTATTCCGAGACCCCTGCCGCGGACTTTGTCGATTCCGCCACCGCCGTTGCCAAGGACCTGCTGGAGCACAAGGATTCTCAGGGCTTCGCATTCGATAAGTACGGCGTCGGCTCCTATATGGCCGCCGTCAAGATCAAGGGCATGGTCGTCGCCAACATTTCCGATGAGCGTTCCGCTTACATGACCCGCGAGCACAACGGCTCGCGCATGGTCACCATGGGTCCGGGCGTTGTGGGCACCGAGGTCGCCAAGAAGATCGCCCGCGAGTTCCTGCGCGCCCAGTACGCCGGCGGCCGTCACCAGATCCGTGTCGACATGCTCAATAAGATGGCCTAACGAGAGCCACCGAGAACTCGAACTTCTATCTCAACTTGTGAATTCAGACGAAAGGACGTTCTGATGAAGAAGACCATCGCAATCGGTTGCGACCATATCGTTACGGACGAGAAGATCTATCTGGCCGACCGCCTGGAGCAGGCTGGCTACAAGGTGCTTGACTGCGGCACCTACAGCCACACCCGTACGCACTATCCCATCTACGGTAAGGCCGTGGGCGAGGCCGTTGCCAGCGGCAAGGCCGACTTTGGCGTGGCCCTGTGCGGCACCGGCATCGGCATCACCAACGCCGTCAACAAGGTTCCCGGCGCCCGCTGCGCCCTGGTTCGCGACATGACCTCTGCCCTGTATGCCCGTCGCGAGCTCAACGCCAACATCGTGGGCTTTGGCGGCAAGATCACCGGCGAGTTCCTGATGGCCGACATCATGCTTGCCTTCCTGGAGGAGCCCTACGACAAGACTCCCGAGCACGATGCCTTGATCGCCAAGATCGATGCCTGCAATAAGGCCGACGCCGAGGCTCAGGCTGACCCGCACTTCTTTGACGAGTTCCTGGAGAAGTGGGACCGCGGCGAATACCACGACTAGTGGGGTTCCGGCGTAATTAACTAGTCCGTTGACGGCTCGCGTTTCTGTGAGGGGCGCGGGCCGGTTTTCTAAACAGGAGTTCAATATGATTCTGACCGTTACCATGAACCCGTCGATTGATACGCGCTATCAGCTCGACAAGCTGGTCATCGACGATGTTAACCGCGTAACGCCCGAAAAGACCGCTGGTGGCAAGGGTCTCAACGTGAGTCGTGTGCTGCTGCAGTTGGGCGACGATGTGCTTGCGACCGGCCTGCTTGGCGGTCACATGGGTGCCTATATGGCCGAGCTCATGGATGCCGATGGCGTCAAGAATGACTTTGTGCCCATCGCCGGTGAGACGCGCATTTGCCTGAATATTCTGCACGAGGGTAATCAGACCGAGCTGCTGGAGAGCGGCCCACAGATCGTCCCAGCCGAGCTCGAGGCCTTTACGGCCAAGTTCGCCGAGCTTGCAGCGAAGGCTGACGTTGTGACGCTTTCGGGCTCGCTGCCGCGTGGCGTCGATGCCGGCTACTATGCCGAGCTCGTCAAGATCGCCGAAGAGGCGGGCGCCAAGGTGCTGCTCGACACCTCGGGCGCATCGCTGGAGGCCGCGCTGGAGTCCGACGCTAAGCCTGAGCTCGTAAAGCCCAATCTGACCGAGATTAACGGCCTGCTGGGTACGTCCTTTGCGACCGATGATGTCGATGCCCTGCGCGAGGCGCTTGCCGGCGATGGCCGCTTTGACGGTATTCCCTGGGTTGTCGTTTCGATGGGCGCTGCCGGTTCGGTGGGCTTCCATGAGGGTCGCGCGTTCCGCGCCAAGACGCCCGCGATTACGGCTGTGAACGCGACGGGTTCCGGCGACTCGACCATCGCCGGCTTTGCGCATGCCATTGCGGCTGGTGTCGACGACGTCACGGTGCTCAAGACCGCCAATACCTGCGGCAAGCTCAACGCCATGGATCCCAAGACCGGCCACCTGGTCATGGACCGCTGGGACGAGGTCTACAACAGTGTTGTCGTGACTGAACTGTAGGGTTACGGCGTTTTATCAAACGCCGTAACGGCTCGACGCTGCAAACGCCCCTAAGCGGCAATCTGACGTTCAATCGTCGGGCATGACCAGAAGGTCAATGCCCTCCTCTTTCACGTCACCTTGCTCGCTTAGGGGCGTTTTCGCTGACAATGCCAAGGCAACGCCGATGTCTTGGTCGCAAGTAGTCATTGGGGACGTTCTTGTTTGACTAGTCGTTTAAGAACGTCCCCAATGACTAGCCAATAAAACGGCGCCCGTCGGCGATGTTGCCGGCGGGCGCCGTTGTCGTGTGGGCGGTTGTGTCGTGGCCGCTGATGAGGCTCGAACTCGTATGCTACAGCGAGTCGATAAAGCGCTGTTGGGCGGCGCGGCCGGCTTCGTCCCACTTAAAGACGCCGGCGTTGTCGAGCACGTGGCCAAACACCACGCCGACCTCCTCGTGCAGGATATCGATGGCGTTGTCGGCCGTAAGCTCGTTGGCGCGGCGGGCATAGACATCCTCGGCCCATGCGGCGTGGCTGCGGCATAGATCATCGCCCTCGAGTGCACCGGCAAGGTCGTAGCTGGCATCGGCCTTGGCTGCCAGCAGATGCTCGCGGACAGCGCCAAGCTCGGGAACCAGGCGCGGCGGCAGAATTGCCAGGCCCATGACCTCGATCAGGCCGATGTTCTCCTTTTTAATGTGGTGGTACTCGGCATGCGGGTGGAATACGCCCAGCGGATGCTCGTCGGTCGTGATATTGCAGCGAAGCGCCAGGTAGGCCTCGTAGATTTCGCCGCCGGCGTTGCCGCGGGAGTCGACGCGGCGGATGACGGGCGTTACGGTGTTGTGCGCTACGCCGTCGGCTGTGTGTGCGATAACGCCCACGGACTCGTCGGTCCACTCGCGCCAGGCGAGGATAATCTTCTCGGCAGCATCGAGCAGCTGGGTGCGGTCGTGCGAGCGCAGTCGCAGCACCGAAAGCGGCCACTGCAACACGGTGCCGCTGACCTGGTCAAAGCCGGGCACGCTAAACTGCGAGACCTCGGCGGCATGCATCATGGGGAACTCGTGCGCGCCGCCCTGGAAGTGGTCGTGCGACAGAATCGAGCCGCCCACGATGGGCAGGTCGGCGTTGGAGCCAATAAAGTAGTGCGGGAACAGGTCCACAAAATCGAGCAGGCAGGTCAGCCCCTTGCGGTCGACGTGCATCGGGCGATGCTCGGAGCTCATAGCAATGCAGTGCTCGTTAAAGTATGCGTACGGGCTGTACTGGAAGCCCCAGCGCTCGTCGTTGAGCTGAATGGGGATAACGCGTAGGTTCTGGCGGGCGGGATGGGCGCCGCCGTCGGCTGCGGCGGAGCGTCCGGGATAGCCCTCGTTCTCGATGCACAGCTGGCAGGCGGGATACTTCTCGCCCGTGTTCTTTGCGGCGCCGGCTGCGGCAATGTCGCGCGGGTCCTTCTCGGGCTTCGACAGGTTGATGGTGATCTCCAGGTCGCCCCAGTTGGTGGGGGTGCGCCATTTGATGTTGCGCGCGATGGCGGCACGGCGCACGTAGCCGGCGTCGCAGCACAGACCGTAGAACCAGTCGGTCGCGGCGCGGGGCTCGTTGACGCCCATGCGGCCGTTGAACTCCTCGTTTACAACCGAAGGCCTCGGCATGAGCGCGCCCATGATGCGCATGGCGATGCGGTCGCGGCCCGACACCGTGTCTTCGGCAGCACCGTTGGCAACGGCGGCCTCGGAAAGCGCGGCGAGCGTGCCCTCCAGGTCAAAATCGGGCAGGGTATCGGGGTGCAAGAGCGAAATCTTCTCGGTCTTGAGCGCCCAGGCCATGTTGAGCGCGGGGCCCGTGGCGCCGATGCACTCCAGAATGGTGTTGTAGGCCCAGATGCGGTCGTCCTGTCCGATCATCGATCGGTGGATAGCGTACTCGATCAGGTTCTGCGCAGCCTCGCGCGCGTCGGTCATTACAGCCATGCCGCGTAAGCCCCCTTGTCAGAGATGGCGTAGTGACGGGCAGAGCCCTCGCCCAGCCAGCCGTTCATCTTGGCAATAAAGGTGTCGACCAGATCGAGCGGCACGAAGGCCTGGATGGTGCCACCAAAGCCGCCACCGTGGATACGGACGGCGCCGCGGCCGTCGAGCACGTGCTCGGCCAGCGCCAGGGCATACATGGAAGGCTGCTCGGAACCCAGCTTGGCAACAACATTCTGCAGGTACATGGCGGAGCTGGCGCCGGACTCGCGCGTCAGGACCAGGAACTGGTCAATGTCGCCGGCGTTCAGGGCTGCCCAGCGCTTGTCGACCAGGCCGTTCTCGTACCAGTAGTGAACGGCGCGCAGGCAGGCGCGGTCGCCCAGCTTGGCACGCAGCTCGGGGAGCTTGGCGTCAAAGTCGGCAACGTTGACCTCGCACAGGCGCGCCTTGCCAAACTCGGCAGCGACGTCTTGCATTTCGCGAGGGACAGCGGCGTAGTCGTCGGTGGCGGCCACGTGGTCGGCGCCCACCTTAACGAGTACGAGCGCATAGCCGTGATCCTCAAAGTTGAGCTCGAGCTTCTGGGTCTTAGGCTGAGCCTGGTCCTCAAAGTCCATGTAGGCGAGGCCGCCCAGGCATACGGCGGCCTGGTCCATAAGGCCGCAGGGCTTACCGTAGTAGTTGTTCTCGGTGCGCTGGCTCATCTGGGCGAGCGCGACGGGCTCAATTGCGGGCGCTCCCCAGAGCGTCTCCATGGCGCGGCCGTATGCGGCCTCGACGGCAGCCGAGCTAGAAAGGCCGCCGCCCGAGGGAACGGAGCAGGTAAAGGCAAAGTCGAAGCCCTGGGGCTCAACGCCGAGAGCTGCGACCTCGTGGGCCATGCCGCGCACGAGGCTTGCGGACGTGCCCTTCTCGGACTCCTGAACATCCAGCGTGTCGAGTGTGATCTCAAACGTGGGGTAGCCCTCGTCGGCGACGCGGACCTTGTTGGAATCGGTGGCCACGGCGATACCGTCAACGGCGACGTCGAGCGAGCCGGCGATAACGTGGCCGCCCTCGTGATCGGTGTGGTTGCCGCTGATCTCGGAACGCCCGGGCGCGTGCACGTAGAGTACCTGGCGGTCGCCGATGGGGCCAAACTCCTCCTCAAACAGCTTGGTGAGCGTGGCGAGTGTCTTTTCGTCGGGGGCAGTCATGTGGGTCCTTTCCTTGGTGCCGGGCAGACGAGTCCGTGTCGATATGAGTACGTTAACAATTTTGAGCACCACAAACGAGACGTTCACGGTACTGCACGTCAATGGCTATGTTAACGTACTCATAACACAAGGTATATCTATTTTTGAGAATCTGGTAATCGGTAGGTTTTCAGCCGCGAACGGTATAACTGTATGGACTTATGGAGCAAAAGAACCGCTGATAGAAAAAGTAGAGTACGTTAACATGCGTCCGACGATAGCGGGTATCGGTGCGGGGTGTATTTCTGCCCGTTTCCGTCTGGGTCGACATTCACGCTATTTAGATCTCGCAAGAGCGAAGGTGATTTTGTGGCAAGGCGCCCTTCCAACGATACGGGTACGCGTCCGGTTTCTATGGCCGACGTTGCCCGTGCTGCCGGTGTTTCGCAGCAGACGGTTTCGCGCGTTGCCAACGGCCTTCCTAACGTCAACGAGCAGACGCGCCAGCGCGTGCAAGCCGCTATGCAAGAGCTCGGCTTCCGTCCGAGCTATGCCGGCCGTTCGCTGCGCGATGGTCGTTACCATTCGGTCGGCCTGTGCGTCAACGACGTTACCAAGTTTGGCAACCTTACGATGATCGACGGCATTGCTAGCGCGGCTCGCGAGAGCGGCTGCGCTATTACGCTGGTCGAGATGTCCAAGACCGAGGAGTTCTCGCTTGCCGAAGCCACCCGCCGCATGGCCGCGCTGCCCGTGGACGGCATCATTATCGGCATGAGCCGTATGGCGCCCGATTTTGAGACATTCGACCCGTTGCCGGGTATTGGTACGGTCATCGTCACCATGTATGCGCACCCGCGGGTGACCACGGTCGACTCAGATCATTACGGCTGCTCGCTGCTGCTCATGGATCATTTGTTTGAACTGGGGCACGAGCAGATTCGCTATATTGGTGGCCCGTCGTTCTCGGTCGACGAGCAATTTCGTCGCGCCGGTTGGCAGGATGCGCTCGAGCGTAAGCACATTAAGCCGCAGGCGCCACTCGAGGGCGACTGGTCTGCAAACAGCGGCTACGAGACCGCTCGGTACCTGGCTGAGCACGACCGCACCATGACGGCGATTTATGCGGCAAACGACCAAATGGCAAACGGCGCCATCGCCGCGCTGCGCGATAGCGGCTTGCGCGTGCCCGAGGACGTGAGCGTGGTGGGCGTTGATGACTCGCTCGACGACTTTGTCGCACATAACGAGCTCACGACTGTCCGATTCGATTTGCATCAGCGTGGACGCGAGGTATTCGAGCATGCGGTTCCCAAGGCGGGGACGTCGGACAGGCCCGTCGCCATTCGCATTCCCGGTCAGCTCATCGTTCGGCATACCACGGCAGCTCCGTGCGCATAGTTTTCGCAGGTCAACGGCTCGGCGTTGCGCTTCAATAACAATCGGTAAGGATGCTGGCAGATAGCCGTGGCTATAAAGGTGAGTGCTATGATAGACGGGTTCATTTGTCTATCTAGGAGGCTTTGCCTGATGGAGATCACCAAGGATATCCGCTACATTGGCGTTGACGATCATGACATTGACCTGTTCGAGGGCCAGTACGATGTGTCCGAGAACGGTATGGCATACAACAGCTACGTTATCTTGGGCGAGAAGATCGCTGTCGCCGATTCGGTCGATGGCGGATTTGTCGACGAGTGGCTCGGCAACCTCGAGACCGTACTCGACGGCCGCACGCCCGACTACCTGGTCATCCATCACATGGAGCCCGATCACTCCGCCGGCATCGCCGCCTTTATGGAGCGCTATCCCCAGGCACAGATTGTGGCAAGCATGGGCGCCTTCCGCATGATGGTCAACTACTTTGGCACCGACTACCCCGAGCGTAAGATGGTCGTCAAAGAGGGCGACGTGCTCGACCTGGGTGGCCACAGCCTAACGTTTGTCGGCGCCCCCAACGTTCACTGGCCCGAGGTGCTGTTCTCTTACGAGGCCACCGACAAGGTACTCTTTAGTGCCGACGGTTTTGGCAAGTTCGGCGCCAACGACATCGAAGATCCGGAAGGGTGGGCTTGCGAGGCTCGCCGCTACTACTTTGGCATCGTCGGCAAGTTCGGCAAGTTCGTGCAGGCTGTGCTCAAGAAGGCCGCCGATCTGGACATCCAGATCATCTGCCCGCTTCATGGCCCCGTGCTGACCGAGAACCTGGGCTACTACCTCGACACCTACAACACCTGGTCGAGCTATCAGCCCGAGGATGAGGGCATCACTATTGCCTACGCGAGTGTGTATGGCCACCTGAAGGCTGCCGTCGAGGAGCTTGCATCTGCGCTCGAGGCTCGCGGCCAGAAGGTTTCCGTCTTTGACCTGGCGCGCGACGACATGGCCGAGGCGGTTGAGGATGCGTTCCGCTATGACCGTCTGGTGCTCGCTTCCATCACCTATCAGGGCGAGATCTTCCCGTTCATGAGCACCTTTATCCACACGCTTGCCGAGCACGCCTACCAGAATCGTACGGTGGCACTCGTCGAGGCCGGCTCCTGGGCGCCCGCCGCTGCCAAGGTTATGACCAAGGAGCTCGAGGGCATGAAGGACATCACCCTGGCGCAGAACAAGGTGACCGTCCTGGGCTCGCTCAACGACGCCTCGCGCGCTCAGATCGAGGCCCTTGCTGACGAGCTCTCCAAGTAGCGATACGTTCACTTTTAACTCACAAACCACCACAAAGGGGACAGGCACCTTTGTGGTGGTTTTTGTTTACGCGCTGGCGATGATGAGGTTGGGGCGGGTGTTGTCGGCGATTTCGGCGATAGAGGTGGCAACGGCATCGTCGGGGTCGCGGTCCATGACGATGGCGTTGACATCGACGAGCTCGGCAAAGCGGTACATGCCACGTCCGTTAACCTTGCTGGCGTCCATGAGGGCCGCGCTTTGACGGGCGGCGCCGATCATGGTCGTTTTGGTTTCGGCCATCTGGGGAAAGTCGGTGGTAAAGCCGCAGCCGGGAACAAAAGCGCCAGGGCACATGACGGCAAGATCGGCGTGGACCATTTGGAGCGCCTGCATGGTAAGTGGGCCGTACAGATAGCGATGACCTTTGCGCAGTGCCCCGCCCAGCATGACGACATCGACCGAGGGCATGCTCTCGTCGATGTAATCGGCAATGGTGATATCGGCCGTAATGACGGTGATGCCGTCGCGCTGATCGAGCAGGCGGACGAACTCGAGTGCCGTGGTGCCGGAGTCGACGAGCAACGTGTCGCCGTCGCTGACGAGTTCAATGGCGCTTTGAGCGATGGCCTGCTTGGCGGCGACGTTGACGTTGATGCGCCGATCCTGCGTGGAGACCGTTAGGCGTTTGTGGAGCGACACGGCGCCGCCATGCGTGCGGCGTAGCTTACCGGACTCGGCGAGCGCGTCCAGGTCGGCGCGGGCAGTGACGGAGGAAACGCCGAAGGTCTGGGCGATTTCTGCTACCTGCACGGAGGCGTTATGCTCGAGCATTTCCATGATGGCGGCACGTCGTTCGTCGGCGAAAGCTCGTGTTGTTGCGTGGGCCATAGCTGCTCCATCCTCAACCTAAATTTGCAGGAATTATGTTGAAACCATTTTCGTTCATTTTCTTTTCTAGCAAGAAAACGCCTTTCGATTACTTATCTTTTCTACAAAAGAAAGGTGAATCGCTCGAAAACTGGGATATCGGATAGGGGGATTTGGTCCGATTCCCTTCCGTTTGCTTTTCAAAAACGAGCGATTTGGCCTGCGTGCCGGCGATATCTCGTACATGCGACAGATGTGATTTTCATACAATGGGCCCAGCAAAACGCAAGGTAAAACGCCTTGCGGACACGTACGCCCGATGTCCAGATGCGGGCGAGGGAGAGGAGCAAACGCTCATGGCACTTGTTACCACCGAAAAGATGCTCAAGGACGCTCAGGCCGGCCACTACGCCGTCGGCGCGTTCAACGTCGAGAACCTCGAGTTTGTTATGGCCGTTCTGGCTGCTGCCGAGGAGACCAAGTCCCCCGTCATCATGCAGACCACCCCGGGCACCATCAAGACCGCTGGTCTGGACTACTTCTACGGCATGGTCAAGGCTGCCGCCGAGCGCGCTTCCGTGCCCGTCGCCCTGCACCTCGATCACGGCGATGGCTATGACCGCTGCATGCAGGCTTTCCGCACGGGCTACACCTCCGTCATGATCGACGGCTCGCACGAGTCCTTCGAGGACAACATCGCCCTGACCAAGTCCGTCGCCGACGCTGGCCGCGCCATGGGTGTGCCTGTCGAGGCCGAGCTCGGTAAGGTTGGCGGCAAGGAGGACGATGGTCCCGCGGTTGAGGGCGAGAGCCCCTACACCGATCCGGCCGAGGCTAAGGAGTTCGTCGAGCGCACCGGCTGCACCTCGCTGGCCATTGGCGTTGGCACCAGCCACGGCGTGTACACGAGCGATCCGCACATCGAGCAGTCCGTGGTCAAGGCCATCCGCGACGCCGTCGACGTGCCGCTGGTTCTGCACGGCACCTCCGGTGTGCCCGATGAGCAGGTTGCCGAGGCTGTGAAGAACGGCATCTGCAAGGTTAACTACGCTACCGAGCTGCGTCAGGCCTACACCAAGGGCTTCATGGCCTACATGGCCGAGAACCCCGCCTGCTTCGATCCCAAGAAGCCGGCCAAGGAGGGCATGCGCGAGATCACCGAGCTGGTTAAGATCCGCATGACCAACCTCAACTCTGTGGGCAAAGCAGAGTAACAGCAAGGGTACTCCGACTCGCTACATATTCCGGGGAGGGACGAGGGCTTAGTTCCCCAATC
>CAUGJN010000057.1 GCA_959599635.1 uncultured Collinsella sp. | reverse complement strand
CGCCGGGAGCCAGCAGCTTGCGGGGGTCGAAGCCCTTGCCCTGCTGATCCTTGCCAGCCTCGATGTACTCGCGGACGCCCTTGGCGAAGACGAGCTGCAGGTCGGTGTTGACGTTGATCTTGGAGATGCCCAGGGAGATGGCCTTCTTGATCTGATCCTCGGGGATGCCGGTGCCACCGTGCAGAACGAGGGGCAGGTCACCGGTCTGGGCCTTAATCTCGCCCAGACGCTCGAAGGAAAGACCAGCCCAGTCGGCGGGGTACACGCCGTGGATGTTGCCGATGCCGCAGGCGAGGAAGTCGACACCCAGGTCAGCGATCTGCTTGCACTCAGCAGGATCAGCGAGCTCGCCGCTGGAGGTCACGCCGTCCTCGGTGCCGCCGATGCCGCCGACCTCGGCCTCGATGGACATGCCCTTGGAGTGGGCAAGCTCAACGAGCTCCTTGGTGCGGTCGAGGTTAAGCTGGAAGGTCTCCTCGTGAGAGCCGTCATACATGATGGACGTGAAGCCGGCCTCGATGCACTTGAAGCAGTCCTCGTAAGAACCGTGATCGAGGTGAAGGGCGACGGGAACGGTAACGCCCGTGGCCTCGACGGCAGCCTTGACCATGTCGGCGCAGACCTTGAAACCGCCCATCCACTTAGCGGCACCAGCGGTGCACTGAAGGATCAGCGGAGACTTGGCCTCCTCGGCGGCCTGGAGAATAGCCAGGGTCCACTCGAGGTTGTTGGTGTTGAAGGCACCGAGACCGTACTTGCCGGCCTCAGCCTTCTTGAGCATGTCTGCTGCGTTGACGAGCATAAAAGAAACCTCCTGTAAGGTTGCTCCGATAACGCCTGAGATTTTACCACGGCGCACCCGAGCATAAACGTTCGTTTGTTCACGAATATGGGTACTTTAGCGATTTTTTATACCGCCTGCCGCCTCAGAACGGCCGTTGACGAGTTTGGGGGTTGACGTTGTTGTCAACCCCCAAATACCAACCAGCTATACGATCACCAAAGACGCGAGCTCAAGCATGATGGGCATGGTGACGAGCGACAGAATCGTCGACAGCGTCACCAAACCGATTCCAAACTTATAGTTGCCGCCGTATTTCTCGGACAAGATGGCCGCGAACGATGCGACAGGCGCACCGAGAGCGATAAGCATCGTGAGGCGAACCTTGGCATCAATCCACGGGAAGAGCGCCAATATGCCAACAACGATCGCCGGGATGATTACGAGTCTCACCAAGCTAACGAGATAGGCCTTTTTGCTCGTAACGACAGCGCGCATATCGCTCTGCGCCGAATAGGCTCCAAGCACAAGCATCACAAGGCCCGTATTGAGCGCACCCAGGTCATCGAGAATCGTCGCCATCAACGCGGGCGGATGGATTGAAAAGAAAAAGCAAACAAGACCAATCAAGATCATGATGAGATTGGGGTTAGTAATGCAGTTCTTAAAGGACATCTGGCTCTTATCACCCGAAACCAACCATACGCCATACGTCCAAATGAAAAACGTGAGGCATGAGACTCCGATGGAGAGGTAGAAGACGTATTCGGACCCGAACACGCCCATAACAATGGGAACCCCGATAAAGCCGCTGTTGGAGAAGATGGCGCCGTAACGGGCGACACCATCCTCCTTTTTAAAAAACAGACGCGTGAGCGGAATCGAAATTAGTGTGACCACAACGGTAAGCACAAAGCAAAATCCCGCGTCGCGGATCATGTTGGGTTCGAAGTCGACCATAAGGGTTCTCAGCGTAATGCAGGGATACGCCACATAGATGACCACATTGGCCATCTGGCTCGTGCCCTTGCGGTCGATAATCTTCATGCGGTAGAGAACATAGCCGATCGCCATCAGGATAAACATGATGACGATCTGATTGATAAGCGCGGCAACCGCTCCTCCCATTACAGCTCCTCGCCGTTGGTCTCAATAACCTTCTTGTACCAGTAGAAGCTCTTTTTACGCGAGCGCTCCATAGTACCGGTGCCGTCATCGTGCTTATCGACATAAACAAACCCGTAGCGCTTGGCCATCTCTCCATCGGCATTGCTCACCAGGTCGATGCAGCCCCAAGGCGTGTAGCCCCAGACCTCAACACCATCCTTGATGGCCTCGGCCATGGCCTTGATGTGATCGCGCAAGTACTCGATACGATAATCGTCGTCGATGGATCCATCCGGATTGACCTCGTCGCAGCAGCCGAGGCCGTTCTCAACCACCATAATGGGAATTTGATAGCGCTCGTACACCTGGTTGAGCATGATACGCAGGCCCATAGGGTCGATTGGCCACTCCCATGCAGTCTCCTTGAGGTAAGGATTCTTGGCGCCCCCGAGAAGGTTACCGCTCGTCTCCTCGGCAGGGTCAGTGCTTGCGCACTGGCTCTGATAGTAGCTGTGCGTATAGAAATCGACCGTACCCTCTTTGAGAATCTTACGGTCCTCGTCGGTGATATCGAGTGTCACGCCCTCCTCGTCCCAGATGCGCTGGGCAAAGTAGGGGTACTCGCCGCGCACTTGGACATCTGAACAGTAGTAGTTGCGATACTGGTTACGCTCGCGGGCAAGCTCGACGTCTGCAGGATTGGGCGTGAGCGGATAGGCCAGCATGTAGGCAATCATACAACCCATCTTGTTGTCGGGGTCGATCTCGTGCCCCGCCTTGACCGCAAGAGCACTTGCGACAAACTGATGGTGCAGCGCCTGCAAACGCTTCTGCGGGTCATCTTTCTGATGGCGAAGGTCAAAGGAGCCCGGATTCAGAATGCCGAGACTCATGTAGTTGCCAAGGGACATCATGCCGCAATTGATCTCGTTGAACGTGAGCCAGTAGCGACACTTGCCCTTGAAATGCTCCATGACGGTCTTGGCATACTTCACGTAGCAGTCAATAGCCTCGCGCGAAGCCCAGCCATCGACTTTCTGGCACATGGCAAAAGGCATCTCGTAATGACTCAGCGTTACGAGCGGTTCGATGCCGTACTTATGGCACTCGTCCATCACGCAATCGTAAAACGCAAGGCCAGCCTCGTTGGGCTCATCTTCGAATCCCGTTGGGAAGATGCGAGGCCAGTTCATCGAGAAACGAAAGACCTTGAATCCCATCTCGGCGAGCAAGACGATGTCCTCTTTGTAGTGATGGTAGAAATCGACACCATCGTGACAGGGATAGAGCTTGTTGGGGTCGAGCTCGGGCGTGATCTCGCGCGGGTGGTGATGGTTGCCGTTAGTGGCCATATCCATGCAACTCGGACCCTTGCCGTCTACGTCCCAGGCTCCCTCGAACTGATTGGCAGCAGTCGCGCCGCCCCAAAGAAAGTCTTTAGGAAAAACACCCATGATCGTCCTCTTTTCTATAGGAAACGGGCCGTCATCGCGACGGCCCTCACACTTGTTGAATGAAAGCTAGTCGAGGTCAGCACCGTTGGTGGCGATAACCTTCTGGTACCAATCGAAGCTCTTCTTCTTAGAGCGCGCATAGGTACCGTTGCCCTCATTGTCGAGGTCAACATAGATAAAGCCGTACCGTTTGTCCATTTCGCACGTCGACATCGAGACCAGGTCGATGCACCCCCACGGGGTATAGCCCATCACGTCGACACCTTCCTCGATAGCAGCGCCGATGGCCTTAATGTGCTCACGGAAGTAGTCGATGCGATAGTCATCGTCAATCGTACCGTCTTCGCTGACCTTATCGTAGGCACCAAGCCCGTTCTCAACGATAAAGAGCGGCTTATGGTAGCGGTCCTGCATATCGATCAACGCGTAGGTGAGGCCATCGGGGTCGACCTGCCAACCCCAGTCAGAAATGGGCAGGAAGGGGTTCTTGACGCCGGTAGCAAGGTTTCCTCCGACTTTCTCGCGCTTGTCCGCATCAATGGAGTCAACCATCGACATGTAATAAGAAAACGAGACGAAGTCGACCGGATACTGCTTGAGAATGGCCTCGTCACCCATGCCGAACTCGACGTGGATACCCTTGCGCTTCCAATAGTTGAGCACATGCTGCGGATACTCGCCAAGTACCTGGACATCGCTATAGAAGTAGTTGTCGCGGTTGTCCTTCTGCGCAAGCAGCATGTTTTTGGGATTGCAGTTCTCGGGATAGGTGAGGGTGCGCGTGACCATGCAGCCCATCTGAGCACCGGGAACCATCTCGTGCAGCATCTTGGTGGCAAGGGCGCTCGCCACAAACTGATTGTGTACGCACTGGTAGATAAGCTCCTCGCGCTTATCCTCGGGATAGCGCTCGGTGCAAACGCCGATCGTGGTCCAGGGGTGGCGGAACACAGAGTCAATCTCATTGAATGTGAGCCAATAGGTAACGTACTTTCCAAACTCGCGGAAGCAGACTTCGCAGAAGCGCAAGAAGAAGTCGATGACTTCGCGCTTGCCCCAACCATCGTAGTGGTTTGCCAAATAGAGCGGCATCTCGTAGTGATGAAGCGTCACAAGCGGCTCGATACCCGCATCTTTCAAAGTGCGGAACAGATCGCGGTAGTAATCGATACCAGCCTGGAGCGGCTCTTCCTCTGTCCCCGTGGGGAACAGACGGGTCCACTGGATGGATACGCGCAGCGTCTTGAAGCCCATCTCCTGGAAAAGCGCAATGTCCTCCTTGTAGCGATGAAAGAAGTCGATGCCGTGACGCTTGGGATACACGTAGGTATCGGTCGAGGCCTCGGCCTCCTTGATTTGCTCATCGGTAATCCCATGCAACGCCGCGTAGTCCTTTTTGTCGACCTTGGGCTTATAGGTGGTGCAGTCGGCGACCGAAAGGCCCTTGCCATCCACATCCCAAGCACCCTCGCATTGGTTGGCGGCAGTGGCACCGCCCCACAAAAAGCCTTCGGGGAACACGTAGCTCATAGTTATCTCCTTAGTTAAAAAGAGGGGCACGGCGCTCCCGTGCACCGCGCCCCTCGAAGTTACAGGCATATTATCGGACAGCCGATAGGTGTAGCCATTAGGCCTGAGCAGCCTCTTCCTGCTCCTTCTTGGCCAGCTTGCTGTTGGCGAGGACGAAGGGGATCCAGATAAGGACGCCCACGACGAGCTCGACGACCTGGACCACAACACCCTGCCAGCCATGGCCAACAAAGGCATTAAGCAGGATGGGCACACCAAAGGGCACGTCAACGGTGTTGCAGGGAAGGAAGCCGATAGAGGTGGCGAACATGGCGATGGCGACGCAGATACCGGAACCAAAGGCAAACGGAATCGCGTAGATCGGGTTCAAGACCAGAGGGATACCGAAGACGACGGGCTCGGAGATGCCGCAGATGCCAGGCAGGAAACCGAGCTTGGCGATAGCCTTTTCCTCATCGCGCTTGGAGCACAGGAAAATAGCGATGATGAGGCAGAGGGTCATACCGGCGCCACCGGGAGCAACGAAGCAGTTCCAAAAACCCATAGTGAACGGAGAATCGGGCATGGTGCCAGCGGCAAGGGCGGCGGTGTTGGCGGCGATTGCAGCATTGAACATGGGGTTGCGCACCGGGGAAACAATGAGACCGCCATGGATACCGAGAACCCAGAAGAGCTGGGACACGACAACGATGATGACAACGCCAGCCGGAGTCTTGAAGGCCGCCTCGAGCGGAGCCTGCATAAGGCCGTAGATCCAATCGTTGATATAGGAGCCGGTAAGGGCCTGGAAGCCAAGGCCGAAGATAGCACTCACGACGAGGACAATAAAGACCGGGATCATAACGTTGAAGGACTGGGAGATACCAGAGGGAACCGAAGGAGGCATCTTGATCTTGATCTGGTCGATCTTAGAGAGCCAGCAGAAAAGCGAACCGAACACAACGGCCGTGATCATGCCGACAAAAAGACCCTGAGCGCCCATCTGAGTGGTAAGAAGACCAGACACCGGTGCCTCGAGAGCCGTGCCGGCACCGTCGACCTTGATGGAGGTGCAAATCATGGAGATGTAGGCCGCCACGGAGACGAGCGCCGTCGGATACTCCGGAGCCTTCTTGGCACGGGCCAGGTAAAGGCCAATCAGGAAGGTGATGGGCACCGTCATGAAGGACATGGTGCAGTAGTTGATAGCGGAAAATGCCGGCTCAAGCCCCGCGAGCGCGGGCACCCATTGTGCAAGCCCCGTCGTGGTGGAAGAGACCAACGTCTTGAGCAGCGTGCCCATAGAACCCACGATAACGAAGGGCATAAACGCGGTAAAGGCATCCTTAATTGCGGAGAGATATACGTTGTCGCCTACTTTTTCTGCGACAACCATCATCACATCTTCGAATTTCTCTGAGAAAGCCATATGATGTACCTGCTTTCGAAAGTTAATGACGTGCTTTCGGATGTAGACCGCTGTCGAGTGCTAGTCGCACAGCGGCGATTTTGGGCTATTGAGCCCTTATGCCTTGGCGACCAGGTCCTCCGCCTGCTTGAGGACCTTGGCGCCATCGCAGCTGCCGTAGGCAACCGGATCGATTACGGCAACGGGAGCTTTGCCGTCAACGACTTTGGTGAGCTTGCGCTGAAGATGGCGGACCTGCGGGCCAAGCAGCAAAACGTCAAAGTTTCCGAGTTCCTCGGCAACCTGGCCTTGCTCGACGGCCCAAATCTTGTAATCATCCTTGCCCTGGGCCTTAGCGGCCTCCTCCATCTTGCTCACAACGAGCGAGGTGCTCATACCAGCACAGCAAGCCAACATGATGTTCATAACGGACTCCTTTCAAAAGCGCTCATCTTGGGCGCCCGATTGACCAAACTCGGTATTTTAGGGTTACTTGCCCTCGTACTTATCGCGATAAAGCTCGATAAAGCGCTCGGCAAAATCACTCGCCATGATGGCCATCGTCAGATGGTCTTCGGCATGGATCAAGATGATGTTGATATCGACGGTGTTGCCGTTCGCTTCAGCCTGAGTGAGCTCGAACTGCATCTTGTGGGCAGTGCTCATCTCGGACTGCGCCTCGGCGAGCTGTTTCTCGGCCTCTTCGAAATCGCCATCATGGGCGGCGTCGATTGCCATGAGCGCGGCGGACTTGGCGTTGCCCGCATGCAGGATGATTTGAAGGGCATTTTCATATTTGCTCTCGTCCATCGGTGTCTCCTTCTACTCGTTGTTGTCTGTTTTTCCATACATATTCAAATGCTTGACGACGGTCTCCCATCGTTGGTTGTCGACAAGCTCCTGGATAGCCTCTTTGCTGGTAAGCATCTTGGCCATACTGCGGTAGAAACGGTCAAGCTTCTTGTCCTTAGCCTTTGAGACTGATACTAGAAAGACCGCCCGCACCGCTTGCCCGTTCCATTCGACCGGCTCGCGCAGCAGTCCAACGCAAACAAACGTCTCGTCCGTCACGGCCTTGACCGAATGGGGCATGGCGACCTGATTGCCAAAACTCGTCTGCGCGAGTTCCTCGCGACGCATGACCAGCTGCTTAAACTCGTCAGGCACGTTACGCATGGCGGCGACCTGCTCGCATAGAATTGAGATGACCTCGTTCTTGTCTGCAGCGACCATATCGGAGACAAAAAGGTCAGCCGAAAAATAAGGTGCAAGGTCACCGGTAACATTTGCACCGGCAAGAATCTCACGAACATCGTGCATATCATCGGCATCGAGAAAGAAGCTCACCTCGCGCACGGGCACCGGAAGCGCTCGATGCAGGGGCACCGTGGTAAAAACGTAATCGATACCCGTCATATCAATACTGTCGACATGGGAGGCATCGCAGGTCACAATCTTGTCCACGAGAGCACCGAACTCTTGGCGGTATCGGTACTCGAGGAGCTTGGCGCTTCCCTGTCCGCTCGCGCACACTACGAGGATATTCTTACGCGGGACCTCGCTCTTCTGGCGCTCAAGCGCCAAGGCGAAGGCGAGTGCGATATAGCCGATCTCGTCATCCGAAAGACGACTACCGTAGTGCTCGGCAAGGATGACCGACGAATCGAGTGCCATCGAATACGCGAGCGCGAATCTCTCCTTGATATCGGCAAGCAGCGGATTATCGATATGCATGCGATATTTGAGGCGCACGGCAAGCGGAACGATATGACGCGCGAGGTTCATGCGGAGCTCAAGATCGCCGCGAAAATCAAAGTGATAGGAATCCCAGATGCGCTCGAGCATCTCAGTGACCACATCCCAAACCTCGTCGGAAATTACGAGACCTTCATCTGCACCGTCGGAGCTAGCATACAGAGATTGCTTTCCCGCAAGGTGAATGGCGATATAGGCAACCTCCTCCTCTGGGAGCCGAATGTCGAAAGCTTTCTCGATACGCAAAGCCACACAACCGGCCACCGCAAACTCGCGCGCTGTACGCAGCTTCTCAATATGTTCGGCTTCGAGCGGGACGTAGCACTGCTCGCGGATTCGCCAAATGGCGACCGCGATATGAACCAGCAAGTTTTGATAGGCCGCTGAGTTGATTTGGAAGCCTTCCTCGGCAATGACCTCATTCACACAGGTGGCAATCGTGTCGAGGGTCACCTGGTTCTGAGAATCGCTCTCACGGTGCTCTGCAAGCTTGTCGAGCGTAATGCTTGCCAAGCAGAGGCGACGCGACATCTCCGAGCCGCTCACGCGAATCCCGTAATGAGGACGCCGTTCAAGCTTGAGATCGAACTTGGCCAGCTGTGCCTCAACCCGCTTGAGATCGCCTGAAATAGCATTGCGGGATACATAGAGGATCTCCGAAAGATCGTCCAGGGTGATCCAGTCGACGCGACTCAACAGGTCGTTCAGCAAGTACTCAACGCGCCCCTCGCTCGTAGAGGGAATTGACTTGAGACCCCCATTGGATGCATCGTCCTTGATCGAGCGGTATGCGTCGCAATCGCTGATATTGAGGGTATAACCCCCGCCACGGTGTTTATGGATATGGGCCTGAGGCTCGAGGACAGCGTTGAGCTTCTTGACATAAGTACGAATCGTGCGATCGCTCACGCCAAACTCTTCGCAAAGACGAGCGGGCGAAACATCGGGATTAGCCTCTATGTAGTCAAGTACTTTTTGAACCTGTGAATCTAACACCAGCGTTTCACCTCCCCGCATCTATCCGACAATTAGAAAGATACAAGGTTTATGAAAGGTGTTCCACAATCTCGATTTCCCCAGAAGTCGGAAGTCTCTTGGGTGGAAACGGAAACTGTCTAGCGCATGAACGGGTTGCACATGAGTTCACGCGCCATAGTGGTCGAGGGACCGTGGCCAGTCAAACAAACGGTATCGGGTGGAAGCATGTGGGCGAGCTTGGAGAGCGAGCGCAGAATCGCTGCCTCGTCGCCACCGGCAAGATCGGTGCGGCCGTGGCTGCCCGGGAATAGCGTGTCGCCCACAAAGGCAATGTTCCCCTGCTCGGTGGTAGCAAACAAGACGATCCCGCCCGGCGTATGCCCTGGCGTCTCGATCACCTGCAGGCAGATATCGCCCACCTCGATAGCATCGCCCTCGGCGAGCAGGCGCGTCGGCTCCCCGGGGTCGGGCGTCTCAATGCCCCACATAGCTCGCTGTTCCTCGATATTCGCATGCGGCACCGCCACATCCTTAGCACACAGCTCATACTGACAGCCCTCGCCAACGGCGGTTCGTACGCCGGCAACACCACCAACATGATCGGCATGACCATGAGTGCATACGGCGCCAAGCGCGCGTACGCCGGGATGCTCGGCTCGAATATGCTCCACCAGGCGTTCGCCTTCCCATGCGGGATCGATAATCACGCACTCATTATCCGAAATAACAGCATAGCTATTGGTCTGAATGGGACCGTTTACGAGCGTCTCGATCTCGACCGATCCCTCGGGAGTTAAATCCAAGGACACAGCACTCATGTCCCTCTCCTCTCTATAGAACTCGAGGCATCAAACGATGCCTCGAGTGTAGCGAATATCGATAATGTGACACGTTCGTCGCGACTAAACGCGGCGCTTAAGCTGGGCTCCACCCTCACCGGGCATCAGGCGGCGCGCGTCGTAGACCGAGTCAACGCTGCTGATGGAGGCCAGCAGCGGATCCAGACCACTCGCGTCCGAGATCTCGACCATAAAGCGCAGGGTTGCAATACCCTCGCGGTTGGTCGACGTGGCGGCAGAAAGGATATTGCCGCCCGCATCGCCAATGGCAATGGTGACATCCTTGAGAAGGCCCATGCGGTCCAGGCACTCGACCACGATCTCGACCTGGAAGAGGGTGTCGGCAGCGCCGTCCCACTCCAC
>CAUGJN010000056.1 GCA_959599635.1 uncultured Collinsella sp. | reverse complement strand
AGCATGAGCAGCTTAGGGTTGCTCATAAGGGCGCGGCCCATAACGAGCATCTGCTGCTCGCCGCCCGAAAGGGTGCCGGCGACCTGGCGACGGCGCTCCTTAAGGCGCGGGAACTGCTCGTAGACGCGCTCAAGGCCCGGAGCAACCGTGGACTTGGGCTGCGTGTAGGCGCCCATCTCCAGGTTCTCCTCGACCGTCATCTGCAAAAAGGCGCGACGGCCCTCGGGAACCTGGGCCAGGCCCTTGCCCACCAGCTTGTCGGCAGGCGTATGGGTAATGTCCTCGCCCATAAACTTGATGGAGCCGGTCTTGGAACGCAGCAGGCCCGAGACAGTCTTGAGCGTTGTGGACTTGCCGGCACCGTTCGCGCCGATCAAGGCCACGATCTCGCCCTCGTTGACGTTAAAGGAGATGTCCTTGATGGCGTGGATGGCGCCGTACCAGACGTTGATGTTGTAGACGGAAAGCATCGGCTCTGCCATTTAGTTCTCTCCCTTATCCTGCTTGCCCAGATACGCCTCGATAACGGCGTCGTTGTTCTGGATCTCCTCGGCCGTGCCCTTGGCGATGACCTTACCAAAGTTGAGCACGCAGATACCCTCGCAGATGTTCATAACGAGCGACATATCATGCTCGATAAGCATGATGGCAATGCCAAAGGTGTCGCGAATCTTGACGATGTTCTCCATGAGCTCGGCGGTCTCGGACGGGTTCATGCCGGCGGCAGGCTCGTCGAGCAGCAGTAGCTTGGGGTTGGTGGCAAGCGCGCGGACAATCTCCAGACGACGCTGAGCGCCGTAAGGCAGCGATCCAGCCTGTTCGTTTGCCAGATGCTCCATATCAAAGATGGACAGCAGCTCCATGGCGCGCTCGTGGGCGGCCTTCTCGTGCTTCCAGTACGTCGGCAGGCGCAGCACGCCCTCAAAACCGGAGTAGCGCTCTTGGTTGTGCAGGCCGACCTTAACGTTATCCTCCACCGTCATGGTGTTGAACAGACGGATGTTCTGGAAGGTACGGGCGATGCCCATACGGTTGACCTGATAGACCGACTTGCCCGAGGTGTCCTCGCCGTCAAGCAGGATGGTGCCGTGCGTGGGCTGGTATACCTTGGTGAGCAGGTTGAAGACCGTGGTCTTACCGGCACCGTTGGGACCGATCAGACCGGCGATCTCGGTCTTGCCGATAGTCAGGCTAAAGTCGTCGACCGCCTTGAGGCCGCCGAACTCAATTCCCAGGTGGATGCACTCGAGTGCCGGGCGCTGGCCCAGGTCGCGATCGGGAACGATGGCGCCAGAAGGGTACGGGACCATCTTGCCCTTGTTGAACTCAAATTTACTGGGCATCGGCTGCCACCTCCTTCTTGGGAGCAAAGCGGTCCTTGACGCGACCGAAGAACGCCTTGAGCTGCGGGTTGTTGGTAAAGATCATGACCAGGATCAGCACGATGGCGTAGATGAGCATGCGGTAGTCCGAGAACTGACGGAGCAGCTCGGGAAGCACTGTGAGCAGCGCCGCCGCGATGACTGAACCGCGCATGTTGCCCAGGCCGCCCAGGACCACGAACACCAGAATGAGGATGGACGTGTTGAAGTCGAACTTAGTGGCGGAAAGCTGTGAGAAGTTACCGCCGAACAGGGCTCCGGCAGCACCGGCGAGGGCAGCGGAAACCACGAAGGCGATCATGCGGTACTGGGTGACGGAGATGCCCACGGACTCGGCAGCGATCTTGTTGTCGCGCACGGCCATGATGGCACGACCGGTACGGCTGCGAACCAGGTTGAGTACAATCACGAGCGCGACCATGACCAGGATGGCACCGGCGAGGAAGGTCGAATAGGTCGACACGCCCGATGCGCCCTGCGCGCCCTTGATGATGGCGGTGCCGTCCTCGAGCAGGTGCAGGTCGTCGATCGTGGAGTTGCCCGTGATATTAAAGATCACGTGCAGGCCGCGAGAGTCGACGCCCACAATGAGGCAAGTGACGATCTCTTTGATGATCTCGCCAAAAGCCAGGGTCACGATGGCCAGATAGTCGCCGCTCAGGCGAAGGACCGGGATGCCGATCAAGAAGCCCAGGATGGCGGCAGCGATAGCGCCGACCACGATGCTGATGATAAGGCGCACCGGATCGGAGGGAACGGCGCTCTCGAGGGCGACCGCGGTGACGATGCCCGTGTAGGCACCGACACTCATAAAGCCCGCATGGCCCAGCGACAGGTCGCCCGCGATGCCGACGACAAGGTTGAGGGAAATGGCCATGACGATGTAGGCCGTAATGGGAACCAACTGGCCGGCAATCATGCGCGGAATCATGTGGTTGGACTGCATAAAGAACACGATGGCGAAGGCCACGATGCACATGGCGTACGTAACAAAGTCGTGACGCGTCTGCTTATCTTTAAGAAACTTCATAACGCTCACCTACACCTTCTCGGGGACGTACTTGCCCAAGAGGCCGGCAGGCTTGACGAGCAGGACGATGATCAGAACACCAAAGACGATGGAGTTGGCAAGGCTCGTGGAAATGTAAGCCTGTGCCATCGCCTCGATGATGCCGATGAGAATGCCACCGACAAAGGCACCGGGGATGGAGCCGATGCCACCGAAGACGGCGGCGTCGAAGGCTTTGATGCCAGGCATGGCACCCGTCGTGGGCTGCAGCACCGGCGAGTAGGAGCACAGGAGCACACCGGCGATGGCGGCAAGGGCAGAGCCGATGGCGAACGTCATCGAGATGGTGCGGTTGACGTTGATGCCCATGAGCTGAGCGGCGGCCTTGTCCTCGGACACGGCGCGCATGGCTTTGCCCATCTTGGTCTTACCTGTAAAGAACATCAGGCCGGCCATGATAACCAGGCAGGCGACGATGGTGACGAGCGAGACGGCGCTTACGTTGAACTTGGCCAAGAACTCCGGCACCTGGAAGGTGACGAGCGAAGTGAAGTTCTTGGGCGTGGCGCCCCACAGAAGCTGCGCGGCATTCTGCAGGAAGTAGGACACGCCGATAGCCGTGATCAGAACGGCCAGCGGGCCCGCCTGACGCAGCGGCTTGTATGCCAGACCCTCGATGAGAACACCGAGAACGGTACAGACCACACAGGAGAGAACTACAGATGCCCAGCCCGGGAGGCCGAGATACGACGTGGCACAGAACGAGACATAGGCACCGACCATAATGACGTCGCCGTGAGCGAAGTTGAGCATCTTGGCGATACCGTAGACCATGGTGTAGCCCAACGCGATGATGGCGTAGACGCTGCCCATGGACAGGCCGTTGACCAGGTATTGGATAAAGACCGTCATGTTCCACATCCCCCTTTCGAATAGGTTTCCAGTTAATGTATGAAACAGGGACGTTACATCGTCCCTAGATACCAAGCAAGCAGGGAAGGCCAAAACCTCCCCTGCTTGGGATCAAAACCGCTCTATGTAAGGCGGCCTATTAGGCCTGTACGTACTTGCCGTCGGTGATGATGTACGCCGTGGGCTCCTTCTGGACCTGACCCTTATCGTTCCAGGTGAGCTTACCGGTCAGACCGTCAACGGTAATCTTGAGCATAGCCTTCGACAGTTTCTCGGCGGCCTCGGTTGGATCGGCGTCGACACCAAGACCGGCCTCCTTGACGGCCTCGGCCACCGCGTGCACGCCGTCGTAGGCGTCGGCGGCAAACTGGTCGGGGGTATCGCCGTACTTATCCTTGTAAGCGTTAACGAAGTCGGCGTTCTTCTCGTCGTCGGCGGAGAACGGGGTCATGAGCAGCAGACCCTCGGCAAGAGAGGTGTCGAAACCCTCAACGCCCAGGATGCCGTCCATGCCATCGCAGCCCATCATCTTGACGTCGTAGCCCATGTCCTTGGCGTTCTTGAGCAGGACGGACGCCGGCGTGTAGTAGATCGGCGCAAAGATCATGGTGGCGCCGGCCTGCTTGGCCTTGGTCAGCTGGTTGGTAAAGCTCGTGGCGGAGTCGTCCTTAAAGGTCTCCTCGTCGACAATCTCGAGCTTGGACTCAGCGGCCTGGGCCTTAAATGAATCTGCGATGCCCGAAGAATAGGCGTCGCCGGAGTTATAGAACAGCACGAACTTCTCGTCCGCATATTTCTCTGCCAGGAACTTGGCAGCGTTGACACCCTGGTTGGGGTCGGTGAAGCAAACCTGGAAGACGCAATCCTTGCCGTCGGTGACGTCCTCGGAGGACGCAGACGGGGTGATCATGAACGTCTTGGGGTCGTTACCGCACTCTGCGGCAACGGCAACCGACGCACCCGTGGTGGTCGGACCGACGAGGGCCTGCATGCCCCAGTCGAGCAGGGTGTTGAAGGCGTTGACGGCCTTCTCGCCGTCGGCCTGGTCATCCTCGGCCTTGCTGGCAAGCGGCAGCTCCTTGGTCGAGAAATCCTTGCAGCCAAGCTCGACACCCTGGGTAACGGACTTGCCGTAGGACGCGTTGGCGCCGGTCAGCGGGCCGATGGTGCCGATCTTAAACGAAGCGTCGCCCGAAGCGGAACCGCTGTCGCCGCCGTTGGAGGAGCAACCAGCTAGAATGGACATCGCCCCCAGACCTGCTGCGCTCGCGATAACGCTCCTGCGATTCATAACAGGGTTCAATGACTTACCGGTGAGGCTCGACATGCGGCTCTCCTCTCAAATCTCGTCGGGTTTCGGTTACCCGACAGGCCATCCTTCGCCGTGTTCGGCGTTCGCAAAATAGTAGACGCTTTAGTTGAGAAAAGTGGCGATTATTTCAACTTTCCTTTTGTTTTGTCCATTTATCCATATTCATGCGTATTTCTGTCAGTTTATGCAGTTTAGCCACTTTATTGCGTGAAAGTAATGTTTCCATTCTGTTACATGCGTCCCTGCCCTGATTAAAACGGCCTCACCGCTCGCGTTTTGTGCGCACCTAGGCGGCGATGTACTTGCCGTCCTGAATCACATAGGCTGTAGGTCGTATGTAGTGAGCATGTTTCCAATGTTTCCGCAGCGTTTCGGGGGTGCCGTTTTGTGCGACTCCTGTTGCCTGGCGAGCACGCGCCCTCGGTTCACGCTAGAATGCACTCAACCTTTAAGCGGTTAATCCATCCATAAGATGCACGAAGGAGCTATCTATGAGCGAACCCCTGCGCACCGTGAACGTCGGTCTGATCGGTCTGGGAACCGTCGGCGGCGGCGTGGCCCGTCTGATCAAGAGCCACCACGATGAGTACCTTGCAGCCTACGGCATCGACCTTAAGCTGACCCGTGCCTGCGCGCTTGCCTGGGAGCAGGCCGAGGCGGCAGGCATTGAGCGCGAGGCCTTTACGAGTGACTGGCACGATGTCGTCACCGACCCCGCCGTCGATATCGTCGTCGAGCTCATCGGCGGCGAGCATCCCGCAACCGAGATCTTCACCACCGCCTTCGAGAACGGCAAGCACGTCGTCTCTGCCAACAAGGCCCTGCTGGGCCGTCATGTCGAGACGCTCGCCGAGAAGGCGCGCGCATGCGGCGTGCAGATTAAGTGCGAGGCCAGCTGCGGCGGCGGCATCCCCATCGTGAGCACGCTCGAGCACGACCTGGTGGGCAACAAGATCCTGACCATCGCCGGCATTCTCAACGGCACCACCAACTACATCCTGTCGCGCATGGACGCCGAGGGCGCCGATTACGCCGACGTGCTTGCCGACGCGCAGGCCAAGGGCTATGCCGAGGCCGACCCGTCCGCCGACGTCGACGGCTTCGACGCCGCCAGCAAGACGGCAATTCTCGCCTCCATCGGCTTTGGCACCCGCGTGACCACCGACGATGTGTACCAGCAGGGCATCCGTACCATCGGCGCCGAGGACATCGCCCAGGCCCGCGAGCTCGGCTACACCATTAAGCTGCTCGGCATCGCCCGCAACACCGACGCCGGCGTCGACGTCCGCGTGCATCCCACGCTGATCCCCGCCGACCACATGCTTGCCAAGGTCAACGGTGCCATGAACGCCGTCTACGTGGTGGGTGACGCCGTAGGCGAGACCATGTTCTACGGTGCCGGCGCAGGCTCCTTCCCCACCGCGAGCGCCGTCGTGGGCGACATCCTGTCGCTCTCCGAGCAGATCAGCCGCGGCGTGGCTCCGCTGCCCGAGATTGAGCCCTATGGTCACAACCTCGCCTTTAAGCCCATGGACGAACTCCAGACCAAGTACTATGTGCGCCTGAAGGTCGCCGACCGCGTGGGTGCCCTGTCCGAGACGGTCGATATCTTTGCCAAGCACAACATCTCGATCTCGCTCATCAACCAGGTCGAGGACGGCAAGTCGGGCGTCAGCGATGCCTGCTCGGTCATCTTCCTGACGCACCGCGCGCTCGAGAAGGACGTCCAGGCTGCCGCCGCCGAGCTTGCCGGCGTCGACTGCGTGGCCGAGGTCGCCAACGTCCTGCGTATCGAGGACGTCGAGGCCTGGACCGAAGGCGTCATGGCCAACTAGTCCATCAATCGCCTAGCAATACGCGCTTTGAGGGCTCCCGTCCGATGTGGGACGGGAGCCCTTTTGTCTCCTGCCCTAAGCACAACGGCAGAGCACATTTGCGCGAGCCGCTCATCGGTAACGCGGGCTACCGTTCACCGATATGCAAACGCGGCCGATTCCGGCTACCGCTACGCTGTGCTGCGTACGTCCACCCCCGAAGAATGGAGGCACCATGTTGCTCGAGGGCAAGAAAGCAATCGTCACCGGAGGCACGCGCGGTATCGGCTATGCCATCGCCTGCCGTTTTATCGAGGAGGGTGCCGCCGTCACCGTCTTTGGCTCGCGCCAGGAGACTGCCGATGCAGCCGTTGAGAAGCTGACAGCTGTCTATCCCGACGCCAAGGTCTGGGGCCGTTCCTGCGATCTCACCTCGCTCGAGGCCGTGACCGAGGCCTTTACCCAGGCTGCAGCCGACATGGGCGGTCTCGATACGGTCGTCAACAACGCCGGCATCTCCCAGCGCTCGCCCCTTTTGGACTACACGGCCGAGGAGTTCGCAAAGGTCATGGACCTTAACGTCGTCGCTGTCTTTAATGGCCACCAGGCTGCCGCCAAGATCATGACCGAGGCCGGCCACGGCGGCACCATCACTACCACAAGCTCGATGGTCGCCAAGTACGGCCAGCCCTCCGGCGTCGGTTACCCCACGTCCAAGTTTGCCGTCAACGGAATGGTCCAGTCGCTCTCGCGCGAGCTCGCCCCCATGGGTATTCGCGTCAACGCCGTCGCCCCAGGCGTAACCAAGACCGATATGGTCGCCAACCTGCCCGAAGAGGTCATCAAGCCCATCATCGCCACCATTCCGCTGGGTCGCATGGGCGAGCCCGAGGATGTCGCCAACGCCTTTGTCTTCTTGGCAAGCGACATGTCCTCCTATGTCACGGGCGCCATCCTCCCCGTCGACGGAGCCGCCCGCTCCTAAGGGGCCACAAGCCTCAGCTCCCAGCCTCAACATAGTCCAACAAAGAAGGCGCGCCGTCTGCATCAACTGCAGGCAGCGCGCCTTCTTCTGTTTGAAGGAAAGCTGTGTCCCAGAATTTCAGCTCAAAACGGGATGCGCTTTCCCGCAGAGCGTCGATGCGGAAACCGCATCCCACTCTGAGGGCTTATTCCGGGACACAGCTTCCCGAGAGCTCTCATTTCGGAAACCGTATCCCGTTTTGGATGTCAATTCTGGGATGCAGTTTCCGCAACAGGTCGCCCGCGGAAACCACATCCCGTTTCGAGCCTTCAAAGCGTGACGCGACTCCCTTGAGAGACTATCGACTACTTACCGTCGTCGTCCTGGGCTTCATCGCGCGCGTAGAGCTCCAGCATGCGGCGGCGGTATTCGTGCACGGCGAGCTTGGCGCGCTCCAGGCGGCGGCGCTCACGCGGAGTCAGCTCGGACGGGTCAACCTCATCACCATAGGTCTTATCGGCAAGAAGATGCGCCGCGTCCACGATGCGGGCATCGATGTGGCCGCTCGCCGCCTCGGCGGAAAGACGCTCGGCAATCGTATCGAGCGTAGGCAGGCCCTCGAATACGCGACCATGTCCATGCGAGGTCAGCAGCTCGTGCTCGCGTGCGAGCAGGCTCGCCAAATCGTGATGGGCGCGCAGGATGTCGAGCGCATCGGATGGATGCTCGGCAACCTCTGCCACGGCGGCGACCGGCGCGGCGTCGACCACGCGGTAGAAGAGCTGCGCGAGCAATGGCATCAAGAACACCGTGATGGCACCGGCGGCAACCATGACCGACGCAATATCTTGCGACAGCGCGCCCGCATTGACGGCCACGCTCGTTACGGCAACGATGATCGGAAGCGCCGTGGTGCAGTACAGGGCCACGGTAATGCGACCATACGCCGACACATCGCGCGTCGCAGGACAAATTCCCATAGAGATGAGGATGGGCACGGCACGAATAATCAGCAACGCCACGATAAAGCCCGCGAGCAAGCCCGGACGCGACGCCACGGCCGTCAGGTCGATCTTTGCGCCCGATACGGTAAAGAACACCGGAATCAAAAAGCCGTAGGCCAGGCCGTCGAGCTTGGTCTCGAGCGTATGGTTGCCCTCGGGGATGATATAGCGCAGGACAAAGCCGGCGGCAAAAGAACCCAACACGATGTCGAGATCAAAGACGGCCGAGAACGCCACGAGCGTGACCAAGATGAGCACCGTCAGGCGCACGAAGGTCTGCGACGTGGTATCGGCGCGTTCCTCGACAAACGCAAAGAAGCGGCTGCCGACGCGCTTGGAGCGGCTTGGGACCACGGCCAGCAACACGCAGACCACCGCAAACAAGCCAAGGATTACAAGCGTCTGGATGCCGGTGCGGGCAGACAGCAGCACCGACATGGCGAGCACGGGACCGAGCTCGCCCCAGGTGCCATACGCGAGAATCGAGTCGCCCACGCGCGTGCCGGTGAGCGAGCGCTCACGCATGATGGGCACGAGCGTGCCGAGCGCCGTCGAAGTGAGGGCAAGCGTCACGGCGATACCGTCGAAATGGCTGACCGAGAACCACGGAGTAAAGCGCACGGCAAGCCAGGCGATACCAAACGTGACGACCCACGTCGCCAAGCCGTAGCGCCCCTCGACGCCCGTGATGCTCTTGGGATCGATCTCAAAGCCGGCAAGCAGGAACAAAAATGCCAGACCGAGCTCTGACACGAGCGAGACCTCGGCATCCACATGGATGACGCCGAGCATATGGGGTCCCAGCACCGCACCGAACACGAGCAAAAAGACCGTCTCGGGAACGGGTTTTCCGGGAATCGCCGAGGCGATGAAGGGGCTTGCAAAGGCCACGAGCGCGATGATGGCGAGTGAAACGAATGCCATGTGATGCCTTTCTCTTGTTTGCGCTTCACTGTAGCACCCTCGCCGTCCTCAACGCGCCGCGAGCTGTCGTATCATAGTGAGGTTTACAAACATGTGGCTCAAGGCGACCGCAGGGCAGACCCCGCAAACCGACCGCTGCCGCATACCGTACCGTACGCCCAACCGATCAGGAAGGCAGGAACCAATGGTCTCTCGTATCTACGTGGAGAAGAAACCCGGGTTCGACGTCGAGGCTCAGCAGCTCAAGGGCGAGCTGACCGAGATTCTCGGCATCAAGGGCATCGAGGCCCTGAGGATCATCAACCGCTACGACGTCGAGGGCATCGACGAGGAGCTTTTCCGCTCCTGCGTGCCGACCGTCTTTAGCGAGCCCCAGGTCGATGTGACCTACGACGAGCTCCCCGCAAGCGATGGCGCCGTCTTTGCCGTCGAATTCCTGCCTGGCCAGTTTGACCAGCGCGCCGACTCCGCCAGCGAGTGCGTGCAGCTCATCAGCCAGGGCGAGCGCCCCGCCGTGCGCTCCGCCAGGGTCTATATGATCTCGGGCGCTCTGGACGAAGCCGCCATCGAGGCCATCAAGCACTACGTGGTGAACCCCGTCGAGGCGCGCATCGCCTCGCTCGACCTGCCCGAGACGCTGTGCATGGAGACCCCCGAGCCCCAGCCCGTCGAGGTGCTCGACGGCTTCCGCGAGCTCGATGAGGCCGGCCTCGCCGCCTTTATCTCCGAGCGCGGTCTTGCCATGGACGAGGCGGACATCGCCTTCTGCCAGCAGTACTTCCGCGATGAGGATCGCGATCCCACCATCACCGAGATCCGCGTGATCGACACCTACTGGTCCGATCACTGCCGCCACACCACCTTCGGCACCGTCCTGGACAACGTGACGATCGACGACGCCGTGGTGCAGCAGGCCTTCGACCGCTACATGGAGAT
>CAUGJN010000055.1 GCA_959599635.1 uncultured Collinsella sp. | reverse complement strand
CAGCGCCTGCGCGACGTGCCGCAAGGCAAGCACCCGTTTATCGTGGTGATGCTCAAGCGCGACGGCCAAACGATCATCCCCGACGGCGACACCCTAATATACGCCGGCGACGAAGCCGTCATCGCCACGCTGGCGTCGTAGTGACCAGGGGTTAGCTAATTTGCGACGAAGAAATCAAGCGCCTAGAGAACCTCATGCCTTCGCTCGCAGATTTGGATTTGCCCGAGGAGTAAAGCACCCCTCCCCCATGTAACCATCCTGTAAATCATAGCGGCGCACTCGGGTTTTGCTGTGATTCGGTCGCGCCTGACGCTCCACTGTGCTAAAGTATCCCGAACGTTCAAACGACTACGAGGGGAACTAGAAGATGGCACGTGTGCACAACTTCTCAGCTGGCCCGGCCGCGCTGCCCACCAGCGTGCTCGCCGAGATCGCCGACGAGATGATGGACTACCGCGGTTGCGGCATGTCCGTGCTCGAGATGAGCCATCGATCTAGCATGTACCAGCAGATCATCGACGACGCCGAGGCAACCCTGCGCCGCCTGCTGAGCATCCCCGACAACTACCGCGTCCTGTTTTTGCAGGGCGGCGCCACGCTGCAGTTTGCGGGCATCCCCATGAACCTCATGCGCCGCGGCCGCGCCGGCTACATCGTGACCGGCAACTTTGCCAACAAGGCGTACAAGGAGGCCGCCAAGTACGGCGAGGCCGTGCTGCTCGCGAGCTCCGAAGACACCAACTTCGACCGCATCCCCGACATGGCCGACATCAACGCGCGTATTGCCGCCGAGGCTGCGGGCGACGGGCTCGACTACGTCTACATCTGCCAGAACAACACCATCTTTGGCACCATGTACCACGAGCTGCCCAATTGCGGCGACGTGCCGCTGGTCGCCGATGTCTCGAGCTGCTTTCTGTCGCAGCCGCTCGACGTTGAGCGCTACGGGCTCATCTACGCCGGCGCGCAGAAAAACGCCGGCGCCGCGGGCGTGACCGTGGTCATCGTGCGCGACGACCTTATCGCCGAAGGCCCGGCCTATGCGCAGACGCCGCAGTACATGGACCTTAAAACCCAAGCCGCCAAGGGCTCCATGCTCAACACGCCCAACACCTTTGGCATCTACGTGTGCGGCAAGGTGTTCCACTGGGTCGAGGAGACCGGCGGACTTGCCGCCATGGCCGAGCGCAACTGGGCCAAGGCCAACCTGCTCTATGATCTACTCGAGCTCAGCGAGCTGTTCCATGGCACCGCGCAGGCCGATAGCCGCTCCATCGCCAACGTCACCTTCCGTACCGGCGATGCCGAACTCGACGCGGCCTTCGTTGCGGGCGCGGCAGAGCACCAGATCCAAAACGTCAAGGGTCATCGCCTCGTCGGCGGCATGCGCGCCAGCGTGTACAACGCCGTCACCATGGAAGACGTGCAGGCACTGGCCACGTACATGAAGGACTTCGAAGCGCAGCATAGTTTGAGTCCGCGATCTAACTAGCCCGCAACCCGCGGGCCGACCAGCCACTTCAAACCACCCTGCTTAGATCAAAACCTGCTAAGGAGTTTTTCCATGCGTAAGATTAAGACCATCGACGACATCACTAAAGACGGCAAAGTCGAGTTTGGCGAGGGCTACGAGTTTGTGGGCACCGCCGAGGAGGCCGACGCTATCCTGATGCGCTCCACCGACCTGCACGGCTACGAGCTGCCTGAGGGCATCCGCGCTATCGCCCGCTGCGGCGCCGGCGTCAACAACATTCCCGTCGAGGAATATGCCAAGAAGGGCGTCGTTGTCTTTAACTCCCCCGGCGCCAACAGCAACGCCGTCAAGGAGCTCGTCCTGGGCATGCTGGTGCTTTCGAGCCGCGGCGTGGTGCAGTCGATGAACTGGGTGCGCGACAACGCCGACGACCCCGATATCCAAGTCGACGCCGAGAAGGCCAAGAAGGCCTTTGTGGGTCGCGAGCTCAAGGGCAAGCGCATTGGCGTCATCGGCCTGGGCAACGTGGGCTCCAAGGTCGCCAACGCCTGTGTCGATCTGGGCATGGACGTCTACGGCTACGACCCGTTCATTTCCGTCGAGCACGCGTGGGTGCTGAGCCGCGAGGTGCAGCGCGTGGGCACGCTCGAGGATCTGTGCCGCGGCTGCGACTACCTCACCGTGCACGTGCCCAGCAAGGCCGACACCATCGGTATGATCAGCACCGAGCAGATTAACCTGCTGGCGCCCGACGCCGTGCTCATCAACTACGCGCGCGAGACCATCATTGACGAGGACGCCGTCGACGCCGCCCTGCGCGCGGGCAAGCTCAGCTGGTTTAGCTGCGACTTTGCCACGCCCAAAACCGTCAAGATGCCCAACACGTTTATCACCACGCATTCGGGCGCCGGCACCGGCGAGGCCGAGGCCAACTGCGCCGACATGGCCATCAGCGAGCTCAAGGATTACCTGGAAAACGGCAACATCGCGCACAGCGTCAACTACCCCGCCTGCAGCATGGGCAAGGCGCGCGCCGCAAGCCGCATTGCCTGCCTGCATGCCAACGTGCCCAACATGATCGGCCAGATCACGGCCATTCTCGCCAAGGACAACGCCAACGTGCAGCGCATGACCAACGAGTCCGCTGGCGAGAACGCCTACACCATGTTCGACACCGATGAGCACCTGGACGGCAGCACGATCGAGGCACTTAAGCAAATTCCGTCGATGTATCGTGTGCGCGTGATTAAATAGCGCCGGCGCCAATCCTGCCAGACAGACCACGAAGCCCATTCGGCCCCCGTTTTCACGAAACGGGGGCCGATTTTGTTGCTCCGGACGACTTTAAAATGATACCCAGAACAAGTTTTTTCAGATAATCGATAGTGAGGCTCCAGTCGCTAAGCACACCCGCTTTGATAAACAGCTTTATCAGGGACTTTAGTAGGTAAAAATCGATCTCTATGTGCCGAATGTAAGTTGACTGTCGATTTTCCGAAACAACTTATTCTAGATAGCATTTTTAAGGCCCCTCCAAGGCAAAATCGAAGCCTTTTTTGCGACCAAAACTCTAGTCCGCGCGACCGTTTTCCACCCGCGCGGCTACATTCCTGCCCAATCGATAAAAATCTCCTCACGAAGCCGCCGTTCGAGCTCCTGCTGTCGCGGCGTCTTGTCTTTCAGCGGCACATCGAGATAGGCCATGATGAGCTCCATCACCACGCGGAAGGCATCGGAGTCGGCCAGCTGACCATAGGTCATCAGAATGACGGGATATCCCATCGCTTGCAGCGCCGTCGTTCGATCGGAGTCCGAAATCTTGGATTCTATGGATCCATGAATGGCTTTACCTTGACATTCGACCAGACACTCTCGGCTGCCGTCCTTATTTGCCAGCAGAATATCGGCATAGCGCCTATCAAGCCCCGAAATCAGGCGGGCACTGCGCGTCAAGCGAATCTCGACGTTATTGGTAAGGCGCAGCCCTTCGCCGCCGCGCAACCTCGTAAGGCCAAACAGCATCGAAGCCTGGACCTCGAGCGGCGATGCCGCCACCCCCGTAATGCATTTCGCGGCACGCGTGAACGATTTAGCGCCGCGAAGCCCCGGGATCTTATCGACGTACTCGGTAAGTTCAGAGAGCTCGATCAAGGGAGGTCGTTTCCACAAGTCCGTTGGATTCCCCGAGGCATCCTTTACGTTTTCCCAGCCCGACCGTGCGTCACCCCACCGGTCCCCAAATGCCTGCTCAAGTGCCGACTTTACCTGAGGCGCAATCTTGCACACGGCAAAGGTGCCGCACATCTCATACATGCACATGATCAGACGCTCGTTTGAGACCGAGGAAGCCAGGGTCAGCAGGGTAAAGAGTGGGGACGCAACATCGAGGCCAAACTCTGTCTGCCGCACGGAATCAAACGGCCTCTCCCCGTTCCAAACATGCCTGACAATGCGATCGCCCTTACGTCCGCAGACGCCCTGCGCCAACACGTGTAACGGGGTGCCCAGAAAATGCTTGACGAGCGGGTGCTCACAAAGATGCTCCCTGCGCGGATCGTCTACAGAATCGGGCAGGTCCGGCATTATCGCCAAGACCTGTGGAGGTATTCGGTGATACCGAAAAGCAGATATGTCGCATAGCATGTCATCCATGAGGGGTACGTACCCACCGCGTCGTTTGTAAACCCGCCTGGACGGCAAACGCGCTGGCTCGGCCTGCGAACGGTAAATACTGCTGCGCGCACGTCGCGGATCTCTCAGGAGGCTTACAATCGGTTTGGAAAGCAGACTGATTGTGAGGTTGCATATGGTTGATGAGGACTTTGCCTGGCGGCTTGCGCAGGACCTTGTGAAGATTGACAGCTCGGACCCCGGTACATATGAGGGCGAGATTGAGCACTTCATTAAGAGGCTCATTGAGCAGCAGCTGGCACAGCTTGATAGTCCTGCGCTCGATGCCGTGCAGATTGAGGAGCTCGAGGTGCTCCCCGGGCGCCGCAACCTTAAAGTCACCGTGCCGGGCCAAAGCGACGAGCCGCGGCTGATCTATATCTGCCACATGGATACCGTCACCTTGGGCGATGGCTGGGACGCAGACATCGCACCGCTTGGGGCGGTTGTGCGCGACGATAAACTCTATGGCCGCGGTGCCTGCGATATGAAGGGTGGCCTGGCCTGCGCCATTGCCGCACTGGTCCATACGCTCGAGCGCGTGGCGGCGGATGGCGCGCTGCCACGCCGCGGCTTTTCGCTCATCTGCTCGGTCGACGAGGAAGACTTCATGCGCGGCTCAGAGGCCGCGATCGATGCTGGCTGGGTCGGCTCGCGCGAATGGGTGCTGGACACCGAACCCACCGACGGACAGATCCAGGTGGCGCACAAGGGTCGCACGTGGTTCGAGATTGAAATGGCTGGCGTGACGGCGCATGCGAGCCAGCCTTGGAAAGGCGCGGATGCCGTCGCCGCCATGGCCGAGGTCGTGTGTTCGCTTCGTCGCGCGTTTGCGGCGCTGCCCGCGCACGATGAGCTGGGGCCTTCGACCATCACGTTTGGCCAAATCGAGGGCGGATATCGCCCCTACGTCGTACCCGACCGCGCCAAAGTTTGGGTCGACATGCGCCTGACCCCGCCGACCGATACGGCCGCCGCAATCAATATGGTCGAGCATGCCATCGCCGTCGCCGAAGCCACCGTTCCCGGTTGCCATGGCAGCTACACCGTGACGGGCGACCGCCCCGCCATCGAGCGCGATCCGGTCTCTCCCCTTCTAGCTGCACTCAAGTGCGCAGCAGACGATGTAACGGGCACGGATACGACCGTCGGCTTCTTTACCGGCTACACCGACACTGCCGTCATTGCCGGCAAGACGGGTAACCGTAACTGCATGAGCTATGGCCCAGGCTCGCTCGCGCTCGCCCACAAGCCCAACGAATATGTGCCCCACGCCGACATCGTTCGTTGTCAGCAGGTGCTCATCGCGCTCGCCGATAACGTGCTCTGGGACGCGAGCGGCCAAGTTGGGGCATAATAAGCCGCGAACAAACCGACTCGTGCGTTAGGACCGCCCCATGAAAGCACTTCCGTTTCCCTGCATCCGCCCGGCTCAGGACCGCGTGCTCGAGGCACTGCCTGCAATGGGCAGCATCCTGAGCGGCAACGATGCTCTGCGCGGAGCCATTGCCGATGGTCTGATGCTCAAGGATCCAGGCGCGGCGTATTACGTGTACGAATGCTCGGGTGAGCCGGGACGCGTGACGGGTGTCGTGGCGATTTGCCCGGTTAACGTGCTGACGGGCGGCGACGAGGCTGCCGCCGAGAGCATCGACGCACTCGCCACCGCGCGCGCGATCGCCGAGCTCAAGGTGCAGCCGCGCCCCGTGTCGCTCGCCTACGAGGCGTCGCCCGTCATGGATATCATTTTGAGCGCTGCCAAAGAGGGCGCATCGCTCTACGCCGTCACCGATCCCGCGGGCGTCACACATCGCGTGTGGGAGGTCAAGCGCGAGGACGCCGTTGCCGCCATCCGTGCCATGCTCGATCAGGCGCCCGACCCGGTGTTCGCCGGTGACTCCGCCTATGTCGCCGCACTGGCTGGGGCATCGCAGATTCTGGCCGACGAGGCCCGCGCTGCCGGCGCCTACTCTGGCAAAGAGCCGTTCAACTTTGCTGTAGCCGTGCTGTTCCCCGCCGCGCAGGTCAGCGGCAGCGCGCCGCAGGTTCCGACGGGTCTGCTCACTCACCAGGTCTCACGGTTCTAGCGAACTCAAACGCTAAGCTGGAAAACCCAGCATCCAAACAAACAAGGGGCGGAGATGCAGCAAACGCATGCACCTCCGCCCTTTTCGCATCAAACAATTACGCCGGTAAACCGGGCCGCAACGTCAGCGTTATCCACGCTGCGGACCTGCCGCCGCCACGAGCGGCTCTAGCCCCAGCTCGCGCGCGTAGTCTTCCTGCGTAAAGACTTCGACCAGTTCAAACGTATCGGCCGCATCGTCAAACGCAAAATGCAGCACTGAGCAGTTGCCCGGCACGCGTTCGCGCTCGTCGGCCGCCGCGCCCCGCACGTGGTCCAAAAACTCCTTGATAGCTGAGCCATGACTTACCGCGAGCACGCACGTATGGTCCGGACGCTGCATAAGATCGGTCAGCGTCGCCACCATGCGCGTGCGCACCTGGATCTGGCCCTCGCCGCCAAACTGCCGATAGAAGTCGCGCCACGGGCGCTCGGGCATAAGCATCACGCGCTCGGCCTCAAAGTCGCCAAAGAACCACTCACGCAGGCCGTCCAGGCGCTCGTACGCCAAGCCCGGCCACAAGTTGGCGATAGTCTGCTCGGTGCGATGAAGCGTAGAGGTGTAGGCATGATCGGGCTCAATGCCGCGCGCACGTAAAAACATGCCGGCGCGCGCCGCCTGGTCGCAACCCAGCTGCGTAAGCGGCGAGTCACTCCACCCCTGAATGATACGCTTAAGGTTGAATATCGTCTGTCCATGACGGACCAGATACAGATCTTTATTCATAGGGGTCCTTTCGTTCGTTACCAACCCAAGAGCGAAAACGCCCCGTCGCAATAGCCAAAATGAAGCACGGCACCGTTGTCGGGTAGCTCTCCCCCGCCAGTCACATACTCAAGAAACTCCTGGCAGGCTGAGCCGTGGGAAACCGCCAGCACGCAGTCGTGCTGCGGCCGGGCCATAATACGGGACAGCGCCGCGACCATGCGCGACTGAAGCTGCACTTCCGACTCGCCGCCAAAGGCCACCGGATAATCGCCCCAGGGCTGCGGCGGCATCTCGCGATTTGATGTGCCCTCCAGCGAGCCAAAATGCCACTCACGCAGGTCATCGACCAGCTCAATGGAACGGCCCTCGCCAACGATAAGCTCGGCCGTATGCCGCGCCCGGCCCAACGGCGAGGAATACACATGATCAAAGGCCACGCCACGCGCCGCAAACGCCGTACGCGCCGTCAGCGCCTGCTCGCGCCCGTGCGCCGTAAGCGGCGAATCGTGCCAGCCCTGCAAAATGCTCTGCACATTGAGCTCAGTCTGCCCATGCCGCACCAAATACAGATCTGCCACACACCCTCCCCTCGTACCACCACAAAGGGGACAGGAGCCTTTGTGGTGATTTTGCCGCCGGATTACACCGCAACGACGCTCAGCTACACCAGCACGTCGGCGAGCGAACGCTTGGGTACGTGGTGCACCTGTGCCTCGTCGCGCCAATAATTGATGGAGCCATCGGGGTTGGAATCGATCGCATCGATCACCTGTATCTCGGCCGGAACGCCAAAGGCCATGATCAGCTTGAGCTCATACTCGTCGTTATCGAGCCCCATGGCATCGATCGCATGGGGCGTAAAGGCCTTGAACATGCAGGCTGCCACCTCGGGCGTAGCGCTGCGGGCGGCGAGCATCATCGTCTGCGCGGCAATGCCCGTGTCGACCTCGGTAATGGGAGCGGCAGGCTTGCCCGGAACGGCGCGCTCAGCCAGAATCGCGATGTAGCCGGTCGGGCGCTCGCCCTCGGCAGGACCCGGCCAATCCTTGAGCGCACCGGCCCATGCAAGCTCGTCAAATACACGCGCGCAGTCCTCTGCACCGCTTACCACATGAAAACGCAGACGCTGAGCATTGGCACCGCAGGGAGCCAGGTGCGCCAGTTCCGCCAGCTCGAGCAAAAACTCGCGCGGCACGCGCATGGACTCGTCAAAGCGACGGCACGTACGGGCACGACGGACCAGCGCATCAAACGCTTCCAGACCGAGCTTTTCGCAGCCCTGCTTTGCCATCGATTCTGCGCTTACCGGCGCTGCGGGAACTGCTTCGTTCATAGGGACCCCCAATTCAAGCCAATTGTCTTTAGGAAAATCTAACCTAAAACGTAGGCAATAACGAACAGGGCTGCAATGTTCTACACCTGTTGAATAGAAAATCGCGACGTGGGGAACAACGGAAACAATTCGGGACCTTTGGGTTACGTTTCGCCCTCCCCGACCCATACGCCAGCGCCTTTAAGCGATACTGGTTGTAACGATCAAGGCTTACGCCGCACGGAAAGGAGACATTATGGGCATCTCTAAGAACGATGACCAAAAATCGAGCCAGTTTGGATTTGACGAGAAAAGCATGGCGGGCAAAGCCGTCAAGGCCGTACGCTGGATCTACGCCATCACGGGCGTCTTAGCACTCATTGCTGGTATCTCGCTGCTTTTTGCACCCGCCAAGTCCCTCGTCTTTTTGACGACCGTCCTGGGTTTTTACTTTGTAATCACTGCTGCCATCAGACTGTTCACTGCCATTTTTGAGCCGCTGCTGCCCACCGGCTGGCGCGTGACGAGCATCATCTCCAACCTACTCATTATCTTGGGCGGCGTCATAATCCTGCGCAACCAGGCCTTCTCGACCGCGACGCTCACCACGATGGTGGTTATCGTGGCCGGCTTTGGCTGGATTGTCGAAGGTGTCATGTCCATTCTGGAGTCCGAGCTTTCGTCCAACCGCGCCCTCGCCATCCTGAGCGGCGCACTTTCCATCATCGCCGGCATGTTCGTGTTTATCTATCCGCTGTGGTCGGCCAAGATGCTCGTCATCTTTAGCGGCGCCGCGCTGCTGGTGTTTGGCGTAACGCTGATTGTTCGCGCTATTCAATTTGGCAAACTGGTGCGCTAGATGCCACGAACGCTCTTTATTGATGCAGACGCCTGCCCGGTCACGCGCGAGTCGATTGACTGCGCGCGGCGGGCGGGCGTTGCCGTTGTTATCGCCGGCAACAGCACGCAAAACCTGGAACGGCACATTCGCCGCGACGACCCGCGCGATGCCGAGCACGCGCGACGCGGCTTTTGGGTCACGACGCTCGACGTGAGCGTGGGCGCCGACAGCGCCGACTTTGCCATTGTCGAACGCCTGCAGGCGGGCGACGTGGTCGTGACGCAGGACATTGGCTTGGCGAGCATGGTGCTCGGGCGCGATGCCGCCGCTATCGGTGTGCGCGGGCGCGTCTACGACAAAGCAACCATCGACATGCAGCTGTTTATTCGCCACGAGGAAAAGAAGGTGCGCCGCGCCGGCGGACGCACTCGCGGGCCGGCGGCATTTACCAGCGAAGACCGCGCCCGCTTTAAACGCAACCTCACCGAGCTGCTGCGCTAACCAAGGTAGATTTTTGGGACATGTCCGGAAATCTACCTTTTTGTTTTGGCGATTGACGCGCATCCAACGCCCAAGTCATGGCGGTAGATTTTACGGTATACCCCAGTTTTTACGGCCTATCCCAAACATCTACTTAGAGGCCAAAGGCGGAAAGGATGAGACCCCAGCCCGCGCCGATGACGTACATCATAATCAGGAACACGGCATTTTCGCGGGCGCTGCGGTTGGTGCGGAACAGCACCAGATAACCCACGCCGGCGGAAATGAGCGTGCCGGCGAGCATCGGGGCCAGCTGCAGCGCGCCTTCCAGGTACAGTTGCGTGATGACGACGCTGGCCGAGCAGTTGGGGATCAGGCCGACGAGTGCCGAGCCCAGGACCGCAAGCGTCTCGTTGCCGCGCAGGAACTGCTCGATTGCGGACTCGCCGAACGTCTCGAGCACGGCAACCAGAATCAGCGTCACCAGGAAAATGAATACCGATACCTGCACGGTGTGGGAGATGGTGCTGCGGATAATCGACAGGACAGGCGTCCCTTCGTGGGAATGGGAGTGACCGTGACCATCATGGTGTTCATATTCGCCCTCATGACCGTGATCGTGGCCATGTCCGTGTTCGTGCTCGTCCTCGTCTTCATCACAACCGCAATGGTCGCGCTCGCACAACTCGTGGATGTGGTCGGCGCTCACGCCCGCCTCGGCCACCTCGTCGATGATGTCACCGCCGCTGTGGTCGTCATGCGCGCAGTTAACGTGCGCCGGATTGACAGTGGTCCCCAACACGGTACGACGAATCGCCGCATGCGCGCGGGCGTTGCGACGCAGACCGCGAATGGCGGCATCTACGATAAAGCCCGTGACCAGTGCGATAAGCGCTTTCGAAGCCAAAAGCATCGCCATAGTCTGCACGGGAACCTGCTCGGCAA
>CAUGJN010000054.1 GCA_959599635.1 uncultured Collinsella sp. | reverse complement strand
CCTTGCTCAGCATCTGGGAAACAGCGGATAGCTTGTTGGGATCAAGCTTGCGAGCGCCTCGCGGACATACGGCAATGCAGCGCATGCAGGAGATGCACGCCTCGCCAGCTGCTCGCTTGGGGTCGCCCTTGTCGATAGCACAAACGGGGCACGCCGCGGCGCATGCACCGCAGGAGACGCAATCCTCTGTTGCCTCGGGTGCCATGCGGTGACCTCCGGCTTGTTTATAAGGACGATTGCCGGGAATAGAGGGCTCGGATGCATCCTCAGTCAACAGCTTTTGCTGAATTTGCTGCGCAAACTCTGCGAGCTGCGCCGCATCCTGCGCATCCGGTCGCCCAGCAGCAAACTGACGAGCAACGGAATGCTCAGCAATAGCAGAAACCGCTGCAACCACCCTAAATCCGGCGCGCTTCGCAACGTCCTCCAGCTCTACGAGCGTGTCCTCAAACGCGCGGTTTCCGTATACACAAACCAAAACAGCCCGAGCCCCGTTGCCGCGCACCATGCCCAACCGGTCAGCCACCACAGCCGGGATTCTACCGGCATACGCCGGCACAGAGATTACGGCCACGTCGTCCTCAGTCATCGAGACAGCGCTGAAATCTAGCCCGCTATCGGTCAGATCGACGGTAACGGTATTTTTGTCCAGCGCCCCGGCCACAAGGCCAGACACCTTCCGCGTTCCACCCGTCGGACTAAACACAATTTCGAATACGTCCATCGAGGCACCCTCCCCCTACGCCTGGCAACGCGTCAAGCCGTTTTCACATCCAGCCAGAGTATACGGTACGTGGGATCCCCGTTTTGGTGCACCAAACACCCCAATGCACCCACCCTACGCTGTCTGCCTCTTCGTTTTGTATTAATTACGGTACAGATTGTATATATTTACGGGATACCGCCGTGTTCTCCTGAGGTACCCCATCCTGGCCCGTGCAAAAAACGGAGTATTCTGCAACGTGACCGCGCCAGCACCGCCGCGGGTGGGCAAAACTGTAGGGCGCCGTATCATTTTAAGTCCCGACATGGCGAGAATAACGCGTCCCTGCTCCGGAAAACGGCGAAATCTGACTCGGAACGCTCGCTAGGGATATCCGAAGGCCACCGTTGGCGACGTCGAATCATATGCAGACAACTCGAACTGCAGAATACTCCAAAAAATGCACGGCGCACCCCATAGGACCCATTGCTGCATGGCGGAAAATAGGTCCTCAGCATCCCCCAGATGCATTCCCGAGAAAATCACGTTTGAATTAGCGATGGACACGGCAAACAAAAGGGCCCGAGCGTTGTTTGCTCGGGCCCTTAGCTTGTCTCACGCTAGCGCGCGATGCGCATCTTACTTGCGCTTGCCGCCGCCGTCACCGGGGCGACGGGAGCTGCCGCCGCGCTTGCCACCACGGCTGTTGCCATAGCTGCCACGGTTATCGCGACCGCCGGCACGGCCGCCACGGGAGCCGGTCTGGTTGCCGCCACGCCCGCCACGATAGCCGCCACGACGCTCCTCGCGGGTATCGTCGTAGTTGCGCCAGTCATCGCGACGATCGCGGCTGGCACGCGGGTCACGACGATCGCACGACTCACCCGAGCGACCAGCGCTGCCGCGACCACCGTTGCCACGGCCACCCTCGCGACGCTCGCCGCCGCGGCTACCGCGCTCTTCAAAGCGCTTGCCGCCACGGGACTCGCCGCCGCGGGTGCTACGCTCACCACGGCCCTCGCCGCCGCGGCGCTCGTCACGGCCACCGCGCTCGTCATCACGACCGGAACGACGGTGGTCGCCCGCACCGCGCTTGCCACCGCGCGAACCGCGGCCCTCGTCCTCGCGCTCGACACGACGACGGCCACCGCGATCCCCATCCTCGCGACGGCGGCGATGCGCCTCGCCCTGGAACTGCTTGGCACGACGCTCGGCACGGTTACCGCGCGGGGCCTGCTCGACGGCAGCGGCACCGCCGCGCTCCTCGGCAGCTACCTCGCGGGCCACGCTCTCAACAGCCTCGTCTACGCGAGCCTGAACGCCCTCGCGCACGCGGGTCTTGCCGCCGCGCTTGGGACGGCTCGGACGCTCGCCGTCGCCGCGGCGCTCGTCGCGACCGCGGTTGGAACGACCGGCAACATCGCCGTAATCGTCGCCGTTGCGCTTGCCGTCGCGACGCGCCTGCTCAAGCTTCTTCTTGCTCTTGGACTTGCCGCGCTTGGTCTTCTTCTTCGCCTTAAAGGCCGCAGGGTCGCGCTCGGGATCAACCGCGGGCGGGTTGGGACCCACGTGCAGGTCGCCGGCCTCGTAGATGTCGGCGGTCTTGTCCATGAGCTTCTCGATCTCGTAGAACTCGTCCACGTCCTGCTCGGTCACAAACGTGATGGCCCAGCCCAGCTCGCCGGCGCGGCCCGTACGGCCAATGCGGTGGATATAGTCGGTCGGCTCGGCCGGCACGTCAAAGTTCACGACGTAGCGCACGTCGCTAATGTCGATGCCGCGGGCGAGAACATCGGTTGCCACCAGCACGTCGACGGTGCCGTCGCGGAAGGCAGAAAGCGCGCGCTCGCGCTGGGCCTGGCTGCGGTTGCCATGAATCGCGGCGGCCTTGATGCCCTTACGCTCCAGACGACGGCAGCAGCTGTCGGCGCGATGCTTGGTGCGCATAAAGACGATGGTGCGCTCCGGGCCCTCCTTCTTGAGGAACTCGGGCAACAGGTTATTCTTGGCCTCGATGGACACCGGGAACACAAACTGGTCGACGGTGTCGGCGGTCGACGTGGCGGGCGCGATCTCCACGCGAGCCGGATCGCTCACCAGGTCGGTGATCTCGCCCACGGCCTCCTCGTCGAGCGTCGCCGAGAACAGCAGCGTCTGGCGCTCGGCCGGCGTCTCGCGCACAATGCGGCGGACGGCGGGCAAAAAGCCCATGTCGAGCATGCGGTCGGCCTCGTCGAGTACCAGCACCTTGACCTCGTTCAGGTGGCAGGCGCCCTGCTCGATCAGGTCGACCAGACGGCCCGGCGTGGCGACCAGGATATCGCAGCCGTACTTGAGTGCCGCGGTCTGCGGCTTGTAGCTCACGCCACCCACGACGGTCACGGCGACATGGCCGGTGACGTCGGCGATCTTGCTCGCGACCTCGTCGATCTGCTGGGCGAGCTCGCGCGTGGGGGTGATGACGAGCATCACGGGGCCGCGGCCGTTGCCCTCGGGCTTCTTGGCACCGCGACGGCGGTTGCGGCCGCCGCGCTCGCGCACGGGTTTGGGCGGAGCAATGTGCTCCAGATTGTTCATGGTCGGCAGCAAGAAGGCGGCCGTCTTGCCGGTGCCGGTTTGAGCGGCGGCAAGCAGGTCGCGACCCTCGAGCACCACGGGGATCGAGCCGGCCTGCACGGGCGTCGGCGCCGTGTAGCCCAGGTTCTCGATAGCACGAAGCATCTCGTCCGAAAGCCCCAGCTCGTTAAAGGCGGGCAGGCTCTCGGTAGCGGACTCGACGGCCTGGGCAGCATTGGCCTCATCGGCGGCATCGAAGGCAGCCTGGGTCATGGCCTCGCGGGCCTCGTCCAGAATCTCGGCGTCGGTGACGTCGGATACAGAATTACGCATATGTTGTTGTTCCTTATCTGCACGCGTCATGAGCGCGGCATGCGGCCGCGCGGGCGTGCTTGGTAGTGCGCTAATACATACAAAAACAGGTGCGCACAGAGAGGACGTTGCTCAGCACGCTGGCGATCGCTTTGGCAGCCCTATCACGCGCCGTCCAGACGCAGCAGCTCTAAGCGATGGAGCAGATTCGCCGCTGGTTAGTATACCCGTGCATCGCATGCCCCCACGTAAACCACAGATGACGAAGCGAACGGGGCGGGCTCGAGGTGGGCCCGGCCGATTGTCTCAATCTGTAACATCTACAGGGCAAATCTTCCTCTACGTGTTACAGATCGAGACAAACGGTCGACACGGTTCACAAACGTCTCAATCTGTAACAGTTACCGAGTAAAATCGGTCCTTATTGTTATAGATCAAGACAGAGGGGGATTTCCGTCCAGTCCAAACCAAATCTCTCGGTCTTCCTGCAATTTCGAACATGTGGCCTATAATGTTGCTTTGGTTACGCTACATATTGCGCAGCCATTTAATACGTCGCCCACCGAGGGCCATTAATTCCTATCGCCTTATTGGCTAGGAAGCAATCAAAGGAGGTATCCGTGGCAGCAAAGACGCCTTGCTCGGTCCTCTATAACGCTATTCGCTCGTTCGGCGGTCTTAGACATCTCGAGATCGCCCGAATGCTCATCAATGGAAACTCTTATCTCGGCAGTACCCTGCTCGAGAAATGCTCCTCCAACCGCTCGTATCTCACCCGTTACATCGTCCATCGCGAGCCTGACCAGTGCGCGCCCGCCATCTACAGCGACTTTGCCGTCACCACGCTCAATCTTTCCGCGGCAATCTGCAACAAGCTCGGCGGCGGCGAGTCCGCCTATCAGGCAATCGCCGAGCACTATCGCGGCCCGGCCGCCAACGAAATGATGTCGGCTCTCGCCAGCTACAAATTGGACGGCCGCCTATATGCAAACGCCCTCAATCACATCGATAACTTTGACGGCAATGCCGTGCGCGAGAAGAGTACGCTTTACCTTATGCTCTTTGTGGCAACGGGGGCGCTCGCTGACCCCATCCAAGGTGTGGCCACCGTCGAGCGCTTTTGCGACAGCAAGACGGGCGGGCACTTTGGCACCACCGAAACTACCGTCGGACGTGGCTTTATGGGCAGCCTGGAGCAGCCGCGCACCGTTGCCCCCAACCTCGGTCTGCTCAGGACACATGCCGACAACTGCGTCGACATGCAAATCCATCCCCTCACACGCGATCCGCGCGGCACCGTGATTGGTTCTTTGCCCAAAACCTCGCCCAGCATCACCGATGTGGGCGCCGACGCATCGCGCGAGCATCTTCGCATTTGGCTCGAGGGTGAGCACTGGTACGCCCAGGGCCTTGGATCGACCAACGGCACAGTGCTCGAATCGGGCGCGGGCAACGGCGATATCGTAATCGAGCCGCCCCGCGACCAACGAGAGCCCGGCAAAGTCTATCCCCCCGTGGAAATCGCCAACAGCGACAGACTTCATTTGGGTCTCTATACAACGTTTCTCGTTATTGTGGACTAGCGCGTAGAGACGTGGGAAACAGGTGTCACTCGTCTTATATCATTTACATTGCACGCCGCACTATAAAAAGCAATACGAGTCAGTTTATCGGCAAACACGTCTATCATGGGCTTTAATCGATAATCGCGTTCTCGGTGTGAGCACGCGGCCCCACCAAACGAAGGAACGCCTTGGATACCACCAACACCGCCCCTGGCGACAAACTCATCCGTCTCGACACGTTCGATACCGCCGTGGCGGTCGACCCCAGTGCCGAGGATGATGCCAAGCGCCGGTTTATGACGCTTATTCTTCAGACGACACACCGCGACGGCGGCAATATCGGACACGTGCTTCGAGCGACCAACACGAGCGGCGAGGTCTTTGCCGTCAAGCTGCTCAAGGACAACGCCATCCTTTCCGGCCAAGCCCCCGATCGCTCCGCCGAGCAAGCGGCTGCGCACCTGGCCAACACCGCCGCGCTGTTCGAGGAGTACCGTCATCTGTGCACCGTCTCGCACCTGCGCGGATTTCCGCGCGTCTACGGCTATGGATCGTGCGAGGACGACCCGCTCATCCTCATGGAGTGGGTCGAGGGCACCTCGCTCAAGCAGGCGCTGCCCTTGCTTCCGCACGATGTCTCGGGTGGGCTCACCACCCAGATGGTGGCCGCCGTTGGAAACGCCGTGCTTCGCGCACTCCTGATGACCCAGGGACTCGTAAATCCGGTCGTCCATCGCGACCTGTCGCCCGCTAATATCATGTTCCGTACTACCAGTCGAACGCTCGAGCAGCAGATCGTCGATTGCTCCTTTGACCCCTGCCTCATCGACATGGGCTCCGCGACCATGGCCCTCGGCGACGACACGATCACCCGGCGCGCCGACATCTGGCGGTTTGCCACACCCGCATACGCCGCGCCCGAGATGCTCACGCAGGATATCGAAGGCATCGCGGCCCTTCGCCGCTCGCCCGCGATCGACGTCTATGCGCTTTCGAGCATTCTGTACCAGCTCTACAGCGGTCGCAAACCGTTCGATGTCGAGTCGACGGGTGCCGCGGCGACCGGCTCGTTCTACCTCATAAAGACCAAGACCAAACCGGCGCCGCTCGAGCCGCGCTGCGAGGACGACAAAGCGCTTGTCCAGATCATCATGAAAGGCATCTCGGTCGAACAGGGCGATCGCCCTACCGAGCAGCAGATGCTCGAGGTGCTCTCGACATACCTCCCCGCTGCAGAATCTGAGGACCGCGAGGGTGCAGGAGACGAGGCCGCAATTGATATCGATTCTGGCACGCACCTTAAGGTCGACGTCGCCGGCGAGCGCGCACGAGAGATCCTGGAGCAGGCCCGTCACGATGCCATGACCCGCCGCCGCTTTGTCATCGGCGGCGTCGTTGCAGCCGTTGCGGGGCTCGGCGTTATCGGGGCGGCAACCCATGGCTTTGGCATCCCCGACTACCTGGACGGCATCCGCGGTTCGCTTGACGACTACGCCTGGGATCAGCTGCAGGAAATTTCGCTCAAGATTAAGGCCGCCGAGACCCGTAGCGAGGCACGCAAGATTGCCAAGCGCTACCACCTGCTCGACGCTGATGGGCATATCCCCTATCCGTGTACCAAGCGTGTGAAGCTCGCCAACGGGCTGGAGGTTGGCGCGCAGCTTGTGGGCATCCGTCACGATGAGCTTCTGGACGGGACGGGCAAGGCCGGACTGACGTTTATGTTCGATGCGGGTATTGCCGAGCGCAACGCTGCGGCTGAACCGCCGAGCGCCGGCTGGGCAGATTGCGAGCTGCGGGAATGGCTCAACGGCGACGGCCTTAAGCTGCTGCCCAACGAGTTGCGCGCACTCATCAAATCCGTCAAAAAGATCTCAAATAACGTTGGCGCCGCCAACAGTGCATCGTGTCTGAGCGAGTTGCCCGCAACCCTTTGGCTGCCCGCCATGGTCGAGCTGTGCGGTACGCAACCGCCCGATTCGTTTGCCGAGGACTATCACTACCTGGCAGACATCTACAACGGCGAGGGCAAGGAGTATCAGCTCTTCCGCGAGCTCAAGGTGAGCCCGTATTCCACGAACGAGACGATGGTCCGCCAGTGGAAGGGCAAGGACACCTGTTGGTGGGAGCGCACGGTGAGCCCTGACACATCGGAGAGTGGAGGCACACTCTATTTGAATCGCGTGGGGCACGACGGCGACGTCTTTACGTACGCAACGCCTGCGGAAAAGCCAAACAAGCTAACCTGTGTGATCCCCGGGTTCTGCATCTAGGCGGCGGGCGTCTTGCCGTGACGGAACCCCTCCCCGGCAATTGTCTCGATCTGTAACACTAGCTCGGCAGATACAGGTCTAGATGTTACAGATCGAGACAAACCCCCGCCCCGCGAGACAACATCTCAATCTGTAACAGTAAGGGGTTAAAAACCGGTCCAGATGTTACAGATCGAGATGTTTGGCAGAGACGGCCACCGATTGAGCAGCCACCCTCATCTGTAATGAAAAGTCATACATTCCAACTATTACTGGACACCCCCAGGGGGTATGGGTGTATAGTATCGGCAGGCTAACAATTCCAATACCGAACCACGGAAAGGAGAAGCCATGGCTCAAGATAAGTTCGATGTGGGCGGCATGACGTGCGCCGCATGCCAAGCGCACGTGGACCGCGCCGTGAGCAAGCTCGACGGCGTCCAAAGCGTCGCGGTCAATCTGCTCGCCGGCTCTATGCTGGTGGACTACGACCCCGCGCAGGTCTCCCCCGACGATATCTGCACCGCCGTCGACCGCGCGGGCTACTCGGCCTCGCCCGTCGATGCGGGCACCGCGGCCTCAAGCGGCAGCGCACAAGCCAGGTCCGGCACCGCCTATATGGAGTCGCCTACCAAAAAGCTGGAGGCCGCCGCCTCCGCCATGCGCACCCGCCTCATCATCTCGATCGTATTCCTCATCCCGCTGTTCTACATAGGCATGGGGCACATGCTCGGTTGGCCTCTGCCCAGCATCTTCACCGACCACACCCACAGCATGACGCTCGCACTCACCGAGTTCGTCCTGCTCATCCCCATCGTCTACGTCAACGACGCCTACTTTATCAATGGCTTCAAGTCGCTGGTCCACGGCGCGCCCACCATGGACGCCCTCATCGCCGTCGGCGCCACCGCGTCCATTGCCTGGTCGCTCTACGCCATGTTTATCATGGCCGACCAGCTGGCCGCCGGGCAAATCCACAAGGCCATGATGACAGGCATGGACAATCTGTATTTTGAGAGCGCAGGCACGATCCTGTCGCTCGTCACCGTGGGCAAATACCTCGAGACGCGCAGCAAGTCCAAAACCGGCGGCGCTATCGAGGCGCTGATCGACCTGGCGCCCAAGACCGCGACCGTCGTGGCAGAGGACGGCAGCGAGACCACCGTCGACGTCGACAGCATCCTTCCCGGCCAGATCCTGCGCGTACGCCCCGGCGAGTCCATCCCCGTCGATGGCGTGGTGCTCGAGGGCAGCTCGGCCGTGGACGAGAGCGCGCTGACCGGCGAGTCCATCCCCGTGGAAAAGACCGCCGGTGACACCGTCAACGCCGCCACCGTCAACCGCACCGGCTCGTTTACCTTCCGAGCCACGCGTGTGGGTGCCGAGACATCGCTCGCCAAGATCATCAAGCTTGTCGAGGACGCCAACGCCACCAAGGCGCCCATCGCCCGCATGGCCGACAAGGTCGCCGGCGTGTTCGTGCCCGTGGTGTTCGTGATCTCGGCCGTGACCTTCTTGGCGTGGATGACACTGACCGGAAGCGTCAACGAAGCGCTCACCTCCGCCGTCGCTGTGCTGGTGATCAGCTGTCCGTGTGCACTCGGCCTAGCCACGCCCGTCGCCATTATGGTGGGCACCGGCAAGGGCGCCGAGATGGGCATTCTGTTTAAGAGCGCCGAGGCGCTGGAGAACCTGCGCAGCGTGGGCACCGTGGTGCTCGATAAGACGGGCACCGTCACCCGCGGCAAGCCGGCTGTAACCGACATTGAGGTGGCCACGCGCGCCGACGGCTCGCCCGCCATGAGCGAAAAGGCGCTGCTCAAGCTGTCCGCCGCGCTGGAGCGCTCGAGCGAGCACCCGCTGGCCGAAGCGATTATGGCCGAGTGCGAGGCGCGCGGGATCGTCGCGCGCACGGTCGAGGACTTTGCCGCCGTGCCCGGTCGTGGCGTGACGGCGCGCGAGGGGCAGAACGCCATTGCAGCCGGCAACATACGCCTGATGAACGAGTTGGGCGTTACCGTGCCCGCGGGTCTTACCGAGCAATTTGCCGCCGAGGGCAAAACACCGCTGTTCTTTGCCAAGAACGGCGAGTTTGTCGGCACCATCGCCGTGGCTGACGAGGTCAAAGAGACGAGCGCCGGGGCCATCGCCGCGCTCCGCAAGCTCGGCGTCGACGTGCGCATGCTCACCGGCGACAACCGCGTGACGGCCGAGGCTATCGCCCGCCGCGTGGGACTCACCAGCGAACAGGTCATCGCCGACGTCCTCCCCGCCGACAAGGAACGCCACGTGCGCGAACTGCAGGATGCGGGCGGCAAGGTCGCCATGGTGGGCGACGGCATCAACGACTCCCCCGCCCTGGCGCGCGCCGACGTGGGCCTTGCGATCGGCACCGGCGCCGACATCGCCAAAGAAGGGGCAGATGTGGTGCTCATGCGCAGCGACCTCATGGATGTTGCGCGCGCCATCGAGCTTTCGCGCGCCACGATCCGCAACATCAAGCAGGACCTGTTCTGGGCGCTGTTCTACAACGGCATCGGCATTCCGCTGGCGGCAGGCGTGTTCTTCCCCCTCACCGGTTGGCAGCTCTCGCCGATGTTCGGCGCCGCGGCCATGAGCCTGTCGAGCGTGTGCGTCGTAAGCAATGCGCTGCGCCTACGAACCTTTAAGCCTAAAGTGGCAAAATAGGTTCACCCTTAAGTCCATTTAGAACGGGTTTTCCAGGTGCCCGAGATTGACCTGAAAGAGGAGCGACGCGTACTTTGGTACGCGAGCGACGGCTTGAAGGCCAAGGTCGGGTGCCTGGGAAAGCCGACACAACAGAGAGGAATACCGATGCGATACACAATCAAGACTTCCGGCCTCATGTGCGGCCACTGCGACGCCACCGTCGAGACGGCGTTGCTCAGCGTGGCCGGCGTGACCGACGCCGACGCCGATCACGAGACTCAGACCGTCCAGGTGGAGTGCGCCGACACCGTGACCGCCGAGCAGCTCGCCGCCGCCGTCGAGGGCGCCGGCGAGAAGTTCCACGCCCTGTCCGTGACCGCCGCGTAGCAGTTACCAGAAGCATTCGACCCCATCGACCAGAAACGAGGACCCGCCATGATGGCAGACCACAAATCGGTGACCCGCATGCTCAAGACGGCACGCGGCCAGATCGACGGCATCTTGCGGATGGTCGATGAGGACCGCTACTGCGTCGATATTTCCACGCAGCTCATGGCAACGCAGGCGCTCATTGCGCGCATCAACGCCGACGTGCTCAAGGCGCATATCGAGGGCTGCGTGACTTCGGCAATCGAATCGGGCGACGAAGACCTCAAAGCCGCCAAGCTCGCCGAGATCGAACGCGTCGTCGACAAGCTCTCCAAGTAATTGGGGCATTGGGGACAGACT
>CAUGJN010000053.1 GCA_959599635.1 uncultured Collinsella sp. | reverse complement strand
TTTGCCCAGCAGATGGTCGAGGGCAAGCTCGCCGCGACCGGCGCGGGCAAGGCAACCGGCAAGTTCTGCCTCGCTTCCACGCACCCCTCGCCGCTTTCGGCAAACCGCGCCACGGCAGAACTTCCGGCTTTTATGGGATCGCACCCCTTCTCCGCCGCCAATGAGCTGCTCGAACAAAACGGCAGCAGCCCCATCGACTGGGGCTGCCTCACCTTATAACCTGTCTAGCCGGCAATCCAATACTCCGGGTATTTATTGATATCGATGGGGGCGGCAAGCTGGCTGATATCGCTTATGGCCTCTAGGCCCATCAGCGAGCGCAAGCTATTCTCGCACCCCATGATGGGCTCATTTACGGCCCTATTGAGCACATCGAACGTCGGCGACTCAAACGTATCCATGTTGACGTTGCTGAACCACTTGCTCTCGACGTAGTCGGCCTCCTCGTCGTCTGTGGCAACCCCCACCATCTGACGAGACCACGTCTTGAGCAGCGACTCGCGATCGGCCTCGGCAACATCGAGCGTCACGTTGCCGCCAAACGAGAACGGCATGGTCTCCATCCCGCCCAGCAGCTCCGGCAGCGGACAGCCAGCAGGCAGCGCCACCGTCACGCCGCCACAGCCCATAAAAGCACCGCTCTGGATGCCGACCACCTTATCGCACAGTGTAACCTCGGTGAGGTTCGAACAGCGCGAGAAGGCATTCGAGGCGATTTCGGTTGGCCCCGTCAACACACTCGCCAGATCGGCCCGCTCGATATCGGACGGCGCCGAGACTAGCGTGGCGGTTCCGTCACCGTTGTCCTCGATCTTCCATTCATTGCTCTCGGGCGCATCGTCGCCCACTTGGATAACCGTAGAGGCCTCGACAAGCGGCAGCCCCATCATGGTTCGCAGACGATTCTCGGGTTCCAACAGATTCTGAGCCATCTTCGCCCTGACCGCTTCGGCCGTCGGCTCCGGACCCTCCCCCATGAACCAATCAGAGAGCATGCCAAATTCCACAACGCCATAATAGGTGTCGTAGTCGTCATAGCCGGCGAGCCCATAGACCCATGCATTGAGGTAGTCCTGCTCCATGCCACTAGGCACCGACAGGCGAATGCGGCTAGCCTCCTCTTGGACATCGGTTGCGCCGTCTAAGAAGAAACCTACACCCGGCGACGGATAACCCAGCGTCGCAATACCGGTGCCGACGGTCAAGTTCGTAAAGTTGGCATCGTTGCCAAACACCGACGATGCCAAATAGTTCCGAGAGCCCGCACCCGTAGCTGCGTCGTAGTCGCCCTTGGTATCTGCCACAAACGATGCGCTCGCGAGCCTCGGGCAATTCGTGAATGCCTGATCGCTGATTTCGATTGTTGCCGCATGCACGGACACGGACGCAAGATTCGTGCAGCCGTCGAACGCCGACACGCCGACGTAGATATCGTTATCGGGAAGGTCGATGTTCAGATCGCCGGCAATGCCAGAATTTCTGAAGGCATAGCGGTCGATATATGCCAGATGGGGAGCCGAAGTCCAATCGATATCCCACACGCCGCCGGTCCCCTCAAAGGCACCGGGCAGGTCCCTGGCGCCGGACGTGGAGTAGCCGCCAAAGATCTCAACCGTACTCGGCAGCAGTTCAATTGTTCCCTTGAGCTGCGAAGGCGCACCGAGCAGGATGCTTGGCCTGCCTTCCTCGTCGCCATCGTAATAGCCGTAGAGAAGGGCCACGTCGTCGCCTTGGGCAACGCAGGCAAAATCGTAAATGCCGTCGATGGTGACAAAGCGGCTGTCGTAGCCTACCAGATCGCCATTGGGCGCATACCAGGCGCAGCCGTCCGGATTGGGATTCTCGGTCGTGGCAAAGACGCCCTTTTTGGCACGCGACGCCACAAAGCCCAGGCCCGTGCAGCCCTTAAAGGCATCTGCCCCCACCTCGATGCTATCCGGCGTACCGATAAACACGCCTTGAAGGTTCTGGCAGTCCTCGAATGCGTTACGGCCGATGACACTCGTCTTCTCGCCCAGATTGACAAATTTGAGCTCCGTATCGCCCGAGAATGCATACGGTGCGATGGAATCTACTTCGAGCTGTTTGCCGCTGTCCGTAAGCACGGTGCCGTCAAAGGTCGCGGGCAGCTTGCCGTCCTCATCGCCTACAGCGGACAGCAAAATCGTCTTGCCGGCGTTGGCGTAATACAAGTACCCGTCTTGAGACAGGCTCACCTTGATCACACGCGCGTCGGGTGCGCCGGCGGCAGCTTTATGCTGCTCGACATAGGCGACCTGCTCGTCGGTTGCGCACACAATCGTCCGCACGGAACCGCCTGCAAGACTGCCGTCCTCGAGCGTTACCTTATCGTCAAACCACGGCATGAGCACCAACGTGTCAACCGAAGTATTGCCCGCAAAGGCACCCTTCATGATGGTGTTGGAAAACTGTACCAGCGCAATATTAGAACCCGTGTCGCGCACGTAGCACAGATCGCCTTCAAAGCGCGACTTAATGTTGTACACCAGCCCCTGCGAGTACATGAGCTGGACGTCGGGATTACTCGCGGGCGATACGTAAACGCCGTAGGCGCGCTCCAGTTCGCCCGCATGCTCGGTAATAAAATCGAGCAGTGCGGCATCGTCAACGACAAGGGTGCAGTCCTGCAAATTGCTCACGTCAATCTGGGGCAGCCCGCCCTCTTTAGACGCGTGTAGAACGATACGATCGAGCTTATTGCGATCGGGAATGACAACATGGGTAATATCGGCGGGAACGTCGAGCTCGCGTGTGTTGTAGGGAACGCCTAGATACTCCTTGCCATCGCGAGAGGTCAAGATACCCTCATCCGTTGCGGCATAGACAGGGTTATCCGACGCGACACGGTAGGCATCGAGCACCTGAAAACCCGCATTGACGTTGACGTAATACACCGAGGACGGCAGCTCTAGATTGTCGATCTGCCACGTAAAACCCTCGCGCTGGCGACTGTCGGTATAGGCGTCGACCGCTTGTACGCCCTGAGGAACGCTCAGCGTCTCGGCGCCGCCATCGACCGACACGACCGACTCGTCCACGTCAACGAGTGTCTGCAGGCGCGAGCTATTGGGGCTGGTCGGATCGTCGTCAAAGCGATAGTCCTCGTCGAGCGCATAACCCTGAAAGCGCACCTTGTAGGCGGGATCGATGGACACGACATCGCCGGGAACCACCACATGGCGACCGGGTGTCAGCGTGTAGAAATATGGGACGGCCGCCTCGTTCTCGCGCCACCCCAGCAACAAGGCATTGAGATAGCCGTCCGAATCGACGTGGCCGGCCTGCTTCATAAAGGCTTCTTGCGTGTTGACACCCAGCAGGTTCTCCTTGGAGCTCAGCGTGCTCCAGATCACGTTGCGCTGGCCCATCGAATCGGGCTGACCGACCACAAACAGGCGCGACTGCGCCGGCTGGATGGTAACGGTGCGCGCCGTCCACGCCGCATCCTGCGACAAGCGCAGCAAGACGCTTACCGTGAGCGGCTGGCTCGAGCACAGCGTCGGATTGCACTCACCCGCGGCATTGGTCCACGAGTTGATGCGCAGATACGGAAACGTGGCGAATTCATCCTTGGTGCAGGCAAGATAGTACAGGCCGTTGTCGTCACTCCAATGGACGTCCATGGCACAGAACAGCGTCCAAGCATCGAGCATCTGTCCGTCGTAGACCGCATCCTCCATGGGTGAAATGTCCACCTTATCGGGATCGATCAATCCAGCTGCCCCGTTAAACGGCGTAAAGAACGTCGTATCTCCCATGGGAGCACCCTTTTGGGGCGTGGGGTCCCGAAAAAGATACTTGTAGGAATTGGCCGTCGAGGTGGCCGAACCGCCGGAACCACCGTTTCCGCCAACACCGTTTCCGCCCGCGCCGCCGCCGGCATTGCCGCCAGACGCTCCGCCTCCATTGATAACGGGGACGTTCTGTCCGGTACCCGAGCCGCCTGTGCCGCTGCCCGAGCCGCCCGCAACCCCTACGCCCGTTCCATCGGCGCTGCCGGTAACGTTGTAGGCGGTCGTGCCGCTCTGGCTCGTCAGATTTGCCTGCACCGGCGCATTATCGAGCCGCGCCTGCTGTTCACGTGCGCTCGTTTCCCGACTGTCGCTTTCCTCATCGTGACGATTTGCCTCGGCATCCGTCGAGAGCGGGCTGATCTGATACGCCTCACCGGACTCCGTGTCGCCGTGGCTGTATGCAGCGATATACCCCGAAGGGTCAAAGCTCAAATTGCTCTGAGCCAACTCAAAGGCGACCGTGCCAAATACGCCGACCGCAGCGACCGAAGCCGCCACCGCCACGACGCGCGACGCAGCCAATGGCTTGGCATGATGCATTTTTTGATCGGCATGCTGAACACGCGCGGACGCATTCTGTGGGCCTTTTAATTTGGCCGACACCGCATTCTTATGCGGAGCCATATGTTGAGGATGCTTGGAAAACACGTAGACCTACTCCCTCTACAACGCGTACAGCATGTAGCGACGGAAGCGTTCAATAACAGTTTGCGAGGCCGGCATGCTCCGATGCAGACGTTCGGTAAAACGACGGAGCGTGCGCAACTCGTTCGGTTTAAGCTGGCGGCCGCCAAACGCATAGGCTTGATGAAGCTGAATCACCCGGCGGTATTCCCGCGGGTCAATCTCGGGGAACATCGCAGCAAAGGCATCCAGACACTCGAGCGGCTTGGTCTCGTCGAAGGCGTCCACGCCGCTTTGCTTCATCACCAGGGCAAGATAGCCGTAGAGTGCCGGCACGCATACATCCTGATCATCGCTCTCGATAGCCCGCGCGCGACGAACGCGCAAGACGAGCCTGCGAACGAACAGGGCGAGCAGGACGGCAACCGCCGCACCGGCCAAACCGACTCCGGCTTTGGCCACAACGGGGACACCGTGCGATACCGGCGTATCCTCACGATGCTTGTCCTCGGACCGACCAGCGACCGAGCCCACATCGAGCGTCTTATCGTTGGCGCCGTTGCTCCACGCCTCGCCCACATCGATAATTCTATCGGCGTCGAGCGTCTGGCTATAGTACCCAGGGGTGACCTCCACGGGCGTCCATCCCTGCCCGTCAAGGTAGACCTCGGTCCACGCGTGCGCATCGGCAGCCGTCAAGTCCAGCGGCACGCCCGCGTCAACAGCGGCGGCAAGCTGATCATCTGCCGCCCGATAGCCCTCGACATAGCGCGCCGGGATTCCCTGAGATCGAAACGCAAGCGTCGCGGCCGTGGCAAAGTAGGCAGAGTTGCCCTCGTGCGCCGAGCCCAAGAACCACGCGACAAATGACGTCGCCCCGGTATAAGCTGGCGGGGTATCCGTCTGGCCCGCAAGCGAAGCCATCATCGTGCGGACGCGACTGATCACGGCGGTATCTGAAACATTTGCCTGGGCATCCCAGCTGTCGCTCGAGAACAGGTATGTATTGACGGCATCCCGCTCCTCTTCGGGAACGTCCAGGTACTTATCGAGAACAAAAGCGGCGTACACCCGCTCGCTTTTTGCATAGTCGCTCTCGGAGGACGCCAGCCAGCTCGAATCTGCAATGACGTCATCCATCGACACGTTATCGACGGTCACGCTGTATGCCTTAGGCGGCAGAAGATCCATGCTTAGCATCGTCGAGCCCGTCAACATTGCGTCGGCACCGCTCAGCGAGCGCAGCGTATAGGGAGCATAGGTGTATCTGCGGTTGGCGCCCGAGGCATTGACCGAAATCTCAACCGCCTCGACGGGCTCGCCGCCCTCACGCTCGGCCTCGGTGTCAAACGCGGCGCGCTGCTCGGCCACCGTCAAACCGTTTAGGCGCAGCCACTCACGCATGCCGGACCATTTGCCCTCGTAGAACATCCAGTCGCCGCGTCCCCAAGACACGCCATCAAACGTCGTGCCCACAAAACCCTTCATGAGCAGATCGTCGGCAAGCGTCTTGCTGGTCGTAAGCGACAGCGTCGTGGACTCGCCTTTATTCATGTCCGCCGCTTGCGAAAGATCGCCCTCGGGCAGCGTGTCGCCCCCAAACCGAACGCCCTGGACTGCCTTGACGGCAGACGCCGACATGTCGGACACCTCGGGAAGAGGTTGTACAAGGGCAACGGTCAATGCAAAGAGAACACCGCATGCGACGCACAGGCCACCAAGACCAACAAGAACCTGGGGCAAACCTACCGTAGAGCCCCGCAACTCGCCAGCACGGCACTGGACAAGCCAGCCCGCAACGCCCAGCGTCATAGACATCGCAGAATCACCAAGCTGCAGCGCCATGGAAGCCGAGCCGCAGATAACGATGATTAAGAGCGTGGGCCACGAAACGCTCAAGTTGGCAAAAAGCCAGGCGAGTGAGCCGGCAAACATGCCGGCGAGCACCGCCAGCGGCACGGCTTCGCACAGCAGGCCGGCGTTTGCCACCAATGGAATATACAGCTCACAGATTGAGTTGACGCGAGCGATAACGGTATTGACGCACGCATAGAAGCCCCAGCGTGCCGAAGGAATCAAGAGCGCGCATAAAAGCGCCGCGAACGCCACGGCCAAGGCAATCCAGAGGGGGGCCTTTTTCGACGCCAGCGAAACGTCCAAAACGCTCAGCGCAACAGCCACGCCAGCGGCGACGGCAAGCATGACCCCCATGTGCGTTACGCTCAGGCACCAAGCAATTGTGCAGCAAAAACCTGCAGACAGTAACACCGCGGGAGCCACCGAAAGGAATACGGCAACAACGCGACTGGTCGAAGCGATGCGCTCCGTCGAGGTAAGAGTCACAAAGTCCATCTTAGAGCTCCAGACTCTTGATACGGGCCGAATCGCTCGATACCGGGCAATGGGTGATGATGTAGTTGGCGCCGTGCTCGATGCTATACGACTCGACCGAATCCGACACATGGAGTACCGATAGATCGGTCAAACGGCCCATATCGATATAGGCCTGTTCATCGACGCCCACCGTCACCAGCACCGTTTTGCTAATGCCCTTTGCTGCCACAAGCTTGGCATACTGCTCGCTTGATGATGGATAGGCGAGACCAAGCGGCGTTGCCGTCAAAGCATCAAGCATCTTATTAAACCCACGTCGGTCATCGACGGGGTAGGCAGACAGGGATCCGTCGGCGATAGCCACAACCACATGATGGTATCCCTGACGCATAAGCGCCAGGGATACCGATGCGGTAAAACTCAGCACCGCAGAAAGAACCTCGGAGCGATCTGAGTGCTCAAAATCACGCGCAAGCGCACCAAATAAGATGGCAATGGCGTGGTCTTGGGGGCGTGAGGCCTCACGCACCAGCACGTCGTCAAAACGCGTCGACAACTTCCAGTGGATCGACTTAACCGCATCGCCCTCGCGATAGGGCCTCACGTCAAAGACCTCGGAGGCGTCTTGGCCGCTTCGATGGGAATCGTAGCTCATTCCCTCAAGACCGGCGGAAGCACTTTGATGAGGATCGACCTGGATGTCGAGTATCTCGGGATAGACCGTAAACAACCCATGAAAGTCGACGTCCTCGAGAGCGAGCGACGTAAAGCCCATCTCATCGACCAGACGCGCAGTGTCGAGGGTAATGGTGTGCGCACCGCAGACGGCCGAATCGAGCTCGAGCTCAAATAAGGCGGGCCTACCCGTCGCGGGGGCAAGGCTTACGGAACGGACCGTCCGCGTTCCCGTCAGCTGGTTGCAAACCGAAAACGACAGCTCCATGCGGCCGCGAAACATAAGCGGGCGATCCAGTGTGATGCGCAATACCAGAGGTGCGTTTACAACGCACGACCGGGGAAGCTCAAAGCCGAGCTTGAGCAAGGCAACACTCGAGCGGCACGCCGCCACCGTGATCACAGGCATGGCGATCAGCGCCGCGGCAGCAGCGAGCGCGGCCGCATTGGCGGTAAACACGAACGTGGCGAGCAGGAGCGCGACGGACACGATATAGGTAATCTTGTTGGCAATCATGAGCGTAACGTAGGGCGCAAAAAGGCAAACGAGCCGCTACGAGCGGCCGCGAACCTGGCCCATAGACGGGGCGGGAACGGTGGCGAGGATGCGATCGAGAACGTCCTCGGCGGTAATCGATTCGATACGGGCCTGGGGGCGCAAAACGAGACGGTGGACGCAGACGACCTTAAACACCTCGCGCACGTCCTCGGGCACCACATAGTCGCGCTCGCGAATCAATGCGCAGGCGCGCGCCATGCGAGTGAGCGCGATGATGCCACGGGGGCTCACGCCCAGCTCAACAAGGTCGTCATTGCGGGTCTCCTCGCACAGGCGCACGATATAATCCAGCACCGTGTCGGCAACCTGTACATTGCCCAGGTAGTTTTGGATATCGAGCAGGTCATCGCAGGCAACCATGGGCTTGATGTCGTCGAGAGGGTTGGCATAGCGACGGGCCTTGAGGATATCGATCTGGTCCTGGCGCGACGGATAGCCAACGGACAGGCGAACCATAAAGCGGTCGAGCTGGCTATCGGGCAGCGGCTGAGTGCCCGCCGAGCCCACCGGGTTCTCGGTTGCGATACACACGAAGGGACGCGGGACCTGATGCGTCTGCCCGTCGATCGTCACCGCGCGTTCTTCCATAACCTCGAGCAGGGCCGACTGCGTCTTTGCGCTGGTACGGTTGATCTCGTCGCCCAGCAGCATGTTGCAGTTGACGGCGCCCCACACAAAGCGAAACACGCCGGCGTCGCGGTCGAACATCGTAAAGCCCGTAATGTCCGAGGGCAGCGTATCGGGCGTAAATTGCACGCGCTTAAAGTCCAGACCCAGTGCACGCGAAAGAGCCAGGGCCAGGGTCGTCTTGCCGGTACCGGGCACATCCTCCAGCAGGATGTGGCCGCCGGCATAGATGGCCATGAGAGCTTTCTCGATCACATCGCGCTTGCCCAGCAGGGCGCGGCTCACTTCGTTGATGATGCTGTTGGACTGTTCGACAATCACGGTTACTCATTTCCTCGGTAAGCTGCCTCGGCCGTCGCGGCCGCCAGCTGTGCTTTCAAAACGTTCAGATCGATGGGCTTGCCCACATGTCCGTTCATGCCCACACTGCGCGAGCGCTCAACGTCCTCGGTGTAGTCATTGGCAGAAAGCGCAATGATGGGAATGGCGCCGGCGTCCTCACGATCGAGCCCTCGAATCCGTTCCGCCGCTTCCCAGCCGTTCAGCACGGGCATCTGAATATCCATGAGGATCGCATCGTACGTGCCCACGGGCATGCTCCGGAATCGCTCAACGACCGCTTGGCCGTTCTCGGCGCGATCAACCGCCGCGCCTCGTCTTGCCAGCAGCTCAATCACGATCATGGCATTGATTTCGTTATCTTCGGCCAGCAGGAATCGCTTGTCCTCAAACTGGTAGGTAAACGACGAGTCAATGGAATCGCGCGCCGTCTCGAGCGTCTGCTCCTTACGCTTAAGATCCTCGACCTGCTCCGGCGTGGCCAGTCGCAGCGGAATGTAGGCCGAAAACGTTGAGCCGCGACCGGGTGCAGTATCGACGACGATCTCGCCGTCCATCAGCTCGACGAGCGCGCTCGTAATGGCCATGCCCAGGCCCGTTCCGCCGTAACGGCGCGCAATGGTGCGGTCCTCCTGCTCAAACGGCTTAAAGATCTTGCTGACGTAGCGCGGGTCCATGCCCTTGCCCGTATCGCGCACGCGCAGCATATAGCTCACGCCGCCGTCTGCCTGGTACATCTCGCGCAGGGTTACGGTAACGCTGCCGCCCTGCTCGGTAAACTTGACCGCATTGGAGATAAAGTTGATGACGACCTGCGACAGGCGCATGCGATCGCCCACGACAAAAACATTTTCGCAGTCCTCGAGATTGACCGAGTACGCAAGCCCTTTGTCGGCCGTCTGCGAGGCAAACATGCGCTCAATCTCATCTGCAAACAGGCGCATATCAAACGGAGCATCGTCAATGCGCACGCGCCCGCTGTTGAGGCGGCTCATGTCGAGCATGTCGTTGATAAGCGAAAGCAGGTAGGCCGAAAGCTGCGAGGCGCGAGACAAGTCATCCATTAGGCGAGGCTCATCTGCATGATGCTCGCGGGCAAGCGAAATCATGCCCTCGATGCCATTGAGCGGCGTGCGGATCTCGTGGCTCATCTGGTTCATATAGTCCGTGCGCGCGTTGGCAGTCTCGACGGCGCGATCGCGCTCGGACTCCGCCTTGGCGATACGCTCGTTTTCGGTCGTTACATCGACTGCAGAAACCAGGTACTGGGTGCCGTCCTGAATGAGCGAAATCGTAAACCTTATGCTGAGCTGTGGTTTTGCTCCATGGGGTGCATGGTAGGAGCACAGGAGGTTCAGCGGAGTCGCATGGTCCCAATCCCTCACCTGTCGCTGCATGCGAACACGGTCACTATCGGGGATAAAGCGGTACAGTGTCTCGATGTCGTCACTAATACGCTCGGGCGATACACCAAAAACGCGCTCGAAATTTGGGGTGATGTAGAGCGGAAGACAGTCGTCGGCGCGCAAAACCAGCGCCACGTTGGGCCCTTGCTGCGCAAGCGCCTCTTCAAACAGTCGACGCGCTCGGTCCGCGTCGCGCTTCTCGTGTGAACCGAACAGCCCCAATATGCCCCCTTTTTATTCAGAGGTTCAGTCTACCAGCTCAAAGGCACGTTACAGAGATAATACCCGGCTAAAGTTAGCAATTAGTGGTGCAAAAACGCGCCCGACGGCAATCTCGCCATCGGGCGCGTCTTATTACTCGGGCCAGATAAACTGGGTGCGGCCGGCCTCGCCGCCATCGATCAGCAGGCTCTGCCCGGTCATAAACCGGTTGG
>CAUGJN010000052.1 GCA_959599635.1 uncultured Collinsella sp. | reverse complement strand
GCAGCATGCCTTGGTTTTGCCCATATCGGAGCATCGGCGCGGCACAAAAAGCCCCCGCCGCACGAAGTGCGCAGCGGGGGCTTCCGACATGTCCGAGGACGATTGTGGGGCTAACGGGCAGGGGCCCGCCGAACCAAGTTAGGCAGCCGGGCAGATCTTCTTGAAGAGCTCGATGACGTCGTCGAGCGTCGCCTCGCGCGGGTTACCCGGGAAGCAGGCGTCAGCCATGGCGTCCTTGGCCAGGACCTCGATCTCGTCAGCCTTCATGGCCTCGCAGACGTGCGGAATGTTCACGTCGGCAGAGAGCTGCTTGACGGCGGCGATGGCGGCGTCGGCGGCCTCGTCGGTGCTCATGCCCGTGGTGTCAACGCCCATGGCGACGGCAACCTTGGCCAGACGCTCGGCGCAAACCGGCTTGTTGAACTCCATGGCGATCGGCAGCAGCATGGCGCAAGCGACGCCGTGCGGGGTGTCGTAGTGAGCGGACAGGGTGTGAGCCATGGCGTGGTCGATGCCCAGGCCAACGTTGGAGAAGCCCATGCCGGCGACATACTGGCCAAGAGCCATGCCCTCGCGGCCGGAGCCGGGCTGGCCGGACTTGGCCTCGGCGACGGAGTCGCGCAGGTTCTCGCTGATCAGCTTAATAGCCTCAAAGTGGAACATGTCGGAGAGCTCCCAAGCACCCTTGGTGGTGTAGCCCTCGATGGCGTGGGTCAGAGCGTCCATGCCGGTTGAGGCGGTCAGGCCGGCGGGCATGGAAGCCATCATGTCGGGATCGACGACGGCAACCTCGGGGGCGTCGTTGGTGTCGACGCACACGAACTTGCGAACCTTCTCGGGGTCGGTGATGACGTAGTTGATGGTCACCTCGGCAGCGGTACCGGCGGTCGTCGGCACAGCGATGGTAAACACGGCGTGGTTCTTAGTGGGAGCAACGCCCTCGAGGCTGCGGACATCGGCAAACTCGGGGTTGTTGATGATGATGCCGATAGCCTTGGCGGTGTCCATGGAGGAGCCGCCACCGATGGTCACGATAGCGTCAGCCTCGGCGGCCTTGAAGGCCTCGACGCCGTCCTTGACGTTCTGGATAGTGGGGTTGGGCTTAATCTCGGAGTAGAGGCTCCAAGCGATGCCAGCGGCGTCAAGCTCGTCGGTCACCTTAGCGGTAACGCCAAACTTGACCAGGTCGGGGTCGGAGCAGACGAAGATCTTCTTGTAGCCGCGACGCTGGAGCTCGCCGGGGATCTCCTTGATGGCGCCAGAACCATGATAAGAGATGGTGTTGAGAACGAAACGATTAGCCATTGATAGCCTCCCATCGTGTGCGGGGCATCCATTACGCCCCGCGCTATAAGTCCCATCCTAACGCTTTTGAAACAAAAAACGCGTGAGAACATCAAAGGTGTTAAAGCGTTTCAACATAATAATAATAATAATAGAGCCCTAGTCCTTTCCTCCCGACAGCAGCGTAGACTAGATTATAGGAGCACTCGCCCAAAGAATACGACCCGCTCAGTCTATAAATTGTTTCTGTTTTAGCAATATATGTTTGACAATACGTTTATAAAAGGATACTTTATAGTAAATAATATGCATGCAGCAAATAGCATCATTCATTTTGTTAGAAATTGCCCATGCTGTTATTGCAGCTGCATGTACTACAACGTACAGCGTAATTCTCCGCACGAAGCAGAAGACGGCTCCAATTCGATCGAGGCGATGACGCGTGATAGCTACTGGTCCTAAATCGAGCAAGACGGCTACAAACGAATATCGAATCTCAATTGAAGGTAACCCTTATCCGCATGCTCTAGCTCTCATCAACCCAGCGGGAGACAACCTCAACATAAAAAGACATGGGTTCACGGGTCCACTAGGACAGCTATTGAGTCTTAAATATACCGTTTATGACGATGCAAATGAAAAACTCTTTACTGTCGTCGACGGTGGTTTTAGTAACATGCCCAGGGTTGCGCTCATCATCGAACACAAGGAAGTTGCGGTGTTCGATTATGGCCTAAACAGACTTGAGATGAAGTGCGTAACGAACATACCGAATTACACAATAAAAGGTAACTTCCTATTTGGAAATTACGATATATTCAGTCAACGGGAAGTAAAGCTATCTTCAGTTAACGTCCTTCAATGTGATAAACAATCGTGCTTTAGCATACAGGTTTTGGATAAAGCCGAATTAGCTGCCGCAATTGGAATACCCACAGCCATTGCCCTTCTTAGGGCTCGGATTGAAGAGCATCTCGAATAAATCGCAAAAAGCAGTTCGTTGCAACGTTCAGGAGTTAGTTTTTTCTGGCTCCTGAAACTGTATTACATAGAGATGAAAAATATTGCGGCAAAGGGACAACCCCTTTGCCGCATTCGGTTACTTTCGACAGCCCTCTTTCCAAGCCTCTGCCGCAAGCTTCCAGCGAAAACGCAAGTCGCGCTCGCGGTCGATGAACATGATGGCAAACGCGACAAACAGCAGCACGCTCGCCACGACGATGGCGTGCAGGCCCATGCGCTCAATACACCAGTTGCCCAACACGGCGCCAAACACAAAGGTAAAGATCACGCCAAAGTACAGCAGGCCGTTTTCCAAAAAGCCGCGCTTGTGGGTGATGATGTAGTCGTCCACGTTTTGCAAGGCATTACGGAGGTTGCCGATACACATGGTCGTGGCGATGCCGTGACCGTGGATCTTGCGGAAGCTCTCGACCTGCATGCCGCAGGCAAACGAGGTGAGGCAGTTGGCGAGCAGGTTGTAACCGCCGCCCGGGATAAAGCTCACGCCCAGCAAGATAACGGCTTCAAAAAACACCGTCACCTGGCGCCAGTGAATCACACTGCCAAACCGCTCGTGAACCAGGTCGGCAAGCATAATGCCCACAGCAAACGACACCACGGGGAAGAAGTAGCGCCCCGCCAGTGCCCAGTTGCCTTCCGAGATGCTCACGCCCACGAGCAGGATGTTGCCCGTCTGCGCGTTGGCGAAAACATGATCGCGCCCAATGTACGAATACACATCCATAAAGCCACCGGCGAGCGCCAAGATGATGCCCAGCTCAATAGACTCCGATATCTGTTTGGCACGCTGCATCGTCGTGCATCCTCCTTGTTGACGACTCTCTCGTGCGTTGGCGGAAACATAGCCGCCGTTCATACTGTAACCCATTGACAACATGGCATGCGCGCGAGACGGGCTCCCCAACGCGCGGATACACAGTCTGGAAACAAACGGCGGGCGCGGCGCCGACACCCGCATCGACACGCCGATCCGCCAGCCCATGTACTCCACCAGTCTTTTTAGCCCCGTCCCAAAAAGACTGGTTACAATTACGTGCAGCATACAAACACCGGGAGGGATCGTGGCAAAAAAGCCTCAGCACGCTCAGAACAGCCAACGCGGACAGCAGGGCAAACAGGGCCAGCAGCAAAAGCGCGGCGGCAAGGCGCAGGGCTCGCGACCCACGCATGCCTCAGCAGCGCCCTCACGCCCCTGGCGTCCGGGCCGCGACAAGTTCCTCCCCGTCAGCCGCGCCGACATGGATGCGCGTGGCTGGGACCAGTGCGACTTCGTCTACATCTGCGGCGACGCCTACGTGGACCACCCCAGCTTTGGCATGGCCATCATCAGCCGCGTCCTCGACGCGCACGGCTACAAAGTGGGCATTATCTGCCAGCCCGACTGGACCGACCCCGCCAGCATCACCGTGCTCGGCGAGCCGCGCCTGGGCTTTCTCGTCAGCGCCGGCAACATGGACTCCATGGTCAACCACTATTCGGTGACCAAGCACCGCCGCCATACCGACGCCTATACCCCCGGTGGCGAGGAGGGGCACCGCCCCAATCGTGCCGTCACGGTCTACGGCAACCTCATCCGCCAGACGTTCAAGGACGCTCCCATCATCATCGGCGGCATCGAGGCAAGCCTGCGCCGCCTGGCCCACTACGACTACTGGCAGGACAAGCTCAAGCGCTCGGTACTGCTCGACTCGGGCGCCGACATCCTCATCTACGGCATGGGCGAGCATGCGATCGTCGAGATCGCCGACGCGCTCGATGCCGGACTGCCTGTCGATCAGATCACCTACATCAACGGTACCGTCTACCGCACGGGTTCGCTCGACGAGGTCTACGACTACGACCTGCTGCCCAGCTGGGACGACCTTACCGCCGACAAGCTCAACTACGCGCGCAGCTTTAATGTGCAGCAGCAGAACATGGACCCCATCACCGGGCATCGTCTGGTAGAGCCCTACCCCAACAGCGTCTATGTGGTGCAGAACCCGCCATCGGCAACACTCACCACAGACGAGATGGACGAGGTTGCCGAACTCCCCTACGCACGCGATTGGCATCCCGACTACGACGCAACGGGCGGCGTGCCGGCCTTTGCCGAAATCAAATTTTCCATTAGCTCCAACCGCGGCTGTTTTGGCGAGTGCTCGTTTTGCGCCCTCACCTTCCACCAGGGCCGCGTACTGCAGATGCGCAGCCACGACTCGATCATGCGCGAGGCCGAGCTGCTCACGCACGATCCCGAGTTTAAGGGCTACATCAACGACGTGGGTGGACCGACGGCCAACTTTAGCCGTCCGGCCTGCGACAAGCAGCTCAAGCACGGCGTGTGCAAGAACAAGCGTTGTCTGTGGCCGAGTGTGTGCAAGAACATGGTGGTCGACGAGAGCGGCTACACGCAGCTGCTGCGCGATCTGCGCCAGCTGCCGGGCGTCAAGAAGGTCTTCGTCCGCAGCGGCATACGCTTTGACTACACCATGGCCGACGCCTCGGACGAGTTTTTGCGCGAGCTGCTGGAGCATCACGTCTCGGGCCAGCTGCGCGTAGCACCCGAGCACGTGAGCGACGCGGTGCTGTCCGTGATGGGCAAACCGAGCCGCGCCGTCTACGACGCGTTCTGCCGTAAATTTGAACGCTTGAACCGCGAATACGGACTCAAGCAGTACGTAGTGCCATACCTAATCTCGAGCCACCCCGGTTCAACGATGAAGGAAGCTGTGGACCTGGCCGAGGCCGTACGCGACATGGGCTACATGCCCGAACAGGTGCAGGACTTCTACCCCACACCGTCCACCATGTCGACCTGCATGTACCACACCGGCGTGGACCCACGCACCATGGAGCCGATCTATGTGGCGCGCGACCCGCACGAAAAGGCCATGCAGCGTGCGCTCATCCAGTATCGCAAACCCGAGAACTACAAGCTGGTACGCGAGGCGCTGGAAAAAGCCGGACGTCGTGACCTGATCGGCTACACCAAACACTGTCTAATCCGCCCCGTGCCGCCGCGCCCGGGCGAGACGTCTGCTGGCGGTGGGCATGGCACCGGCAAGAAGGGCGGCAAGGCCCACGGCGGTGCTGGCGGCAAGGGACCCAAAGGCAGCAAGGGGCACGGCGGCATGTCGCGTGCACAGAACACTGCCGGGCGTAATCGCGCGGCCCAGGGGCGTCAGGGCGCCAACGGAGGCGGGCGTCGCAACTAGGGCAGCGGTGCGCTCGCTGCGTCCATCCCACACGCGTGGCGCAGCGAGCGCATTGCCTCAACGAGGATGACGCCGGCGATAGCGACCGTGATTATCACGTCGAACGGTGTGTTCACAAACCAGAGCAACGTCATGAAATACGACCCGGCATTAAAGGCAAAGTGCAGCAGGATCGTGTAGCGGAGCTTTCCGGTGGTCACGAGCACCCAACCAAAAATGATGCCCGCGGCACCCGCATAGCAGCCCTGCACCCAGTTCATGTGCATAAAACCGAAGATTGCCGCCTGCAGCACGATTGCCGCGGCGATACCCCGCGCGCTCGGGGCCGCCCAGGGTACCATGGCGCCGTCCTGCGCGCTCGCACGACGCCGGCGCTTCCAAAGTGGACGGCACTGCGGATTAAACGCTCGTAGCGAAAACTCAAAAACAATGCCGCGCACCAGCAACTCCTCGCAAAACGGAGCGCCGAGCACCGTGGTCAGGACGGCAAGAAGGTTGGTATCGCCCAAGCCTGTTTCCTCGACGAGCTCGCTATAGTCCGCCGCAACCTCGGGCAGCAGCGACAGCACGCCGTCGCATAGGTAGCTAATGACCACCTGCATGGATAGGCCGATCACGACAACGCAGGCAATGCGCTTCCATGCCGCGCTTGCTCCCCCACCGAGCGGGCGCTCGCCTTGCCGGCGTGCCATGAAGGAGCGGGGCCACAGATAACGCCACCACAGCAGCGCCATCAAAAATGACGCCGTCTGAGCGGCAGCCTGGAACCATTGAATATCGAGGTTGTCGATCGGGAAACCCGTCAGCACCGACACGGCATCGAGAACTGAAAACAGAACCACGCTCAGGGCTATATCGGCAGCGACAACGCCAAAACAGGCAAGCGCCCACGCCATCGCATTGAGCATGCCAACCTCCTCAAAACCCGGCAGTTTGGGACAGTCATTGTTGATGAGAATCGGGCGCAGTGCCAAAAGCCCCGTTGGGCGAGATGTCGAACGGGAAGGTGCCGCAGCGATTGAACGCAGCGATAAACATTCGGATGGCGTTGGACGGCGTGGTGCCCACGAGCTGGGTTGCCGCCGCGAAGGCTGCCTTCTCCTCGGGCAAGACCTTCGCGACAACCGGGGTCATGTGTTCTGCCATGGCGCTTCCTTTTTGAAACGACGGTGGTGCGGATAGATGCGGGCCACGCGGCTGGGCGACGGGCTGTGAAGGCAACCCGATTGGCCCGCATCCGGAGTTTGTTTCTGCGGCGTTGGTATTACTTGGTATTCCTAAGTATTACCCCGCAGATAGAATACCACATTCGCCCTACCCTTACAGGTAGATTTTTGGGACATGCCCGTGAATCTACTTTTGAGTCTTCGAGCGACGGATCGGAACGCCCGTAAAGCAAAAAGGTGGATTTTCGGGCATGTCCCAAAAATCCACCTGCAAGGCGTTATGAGATTGGAGCTTTTTAGGATGGGGCGAAAAGCGTACTTTTCCCAGTTGATAGGCTGAGCAAATTAGGACACGGCTCGGCACGCAGTAGTCCCCGGCGGCAGTTCATTGCCGTCGGGGACTACTGGATAAAGGCGTTATCAACCGCTCCTCACGTCAATGCATAAGCAAAGCGGTCAAGCGGCTATCCCTCCTGCTGGGTTCCAAAACGACCCCAGAGGCCAAAGGAGAGCACAGCAGCGATAACCCATGTGACCGCGATGCATGCCACAATCATGATGAGGTTCATCGGATTGCCGCTAGGATCAGCATAGACGGGCAGCGAGGTAATACCGGGCATTACAAAACCAAAGCACTTGGCACCCAGAATAACCGTAAGCGCGCCGCCGATTCCGTCCGCGATCATGGCAGCGGCGAGCGGGGTCTTGTTGGGCACCTGAACGGTAAAGAGCGCCGGCTCGGAGATGCCCATAAAGGCCGAGAACGCGCAGGTCATTGCTGCGGACTTAAGCTTCTCATCCTTCATGCGCAAAGCCGCTCCAAAGGCCGCGCCGCTCTCGGCAAGGTTATGGCAGAACGAGACGGGCAACAGATAGTCGTAGCCAAGCGTTGCGATGTTCGAAATCTGGATCGGGCTCGTGGACTGATGCATGCCAAAGAGAACGATCAGTGGCATAAAGAAGCCGAGCAGGAAACCGGCGACAGGCCCCAGAGTCGAGAACAACCAGACAATACCGTTTGCAAGACCGATGCCGCACCAAGCACCGATGGGTGCCAGCACAAAAAGATTGACGGGGATAACGATGGCCAGCGAAAGCGCTGGTACCACAACGAGCTTGAACAGGTCGGGGATAAACCGATCAATTGCGCGGTACACATAGGCCAGGCCGATCACGCCAAAGATCACCGGGAACACCGAGTCCGCATAGCTAAATACGGGAACGGCCATGCCGAAGAGCGTGAGCGGGGTCTCACCCGTGCCCACAGCGTTAACGAGCGTGGGATACATCAACGAGCCGGCAACGCACAGGGCGAGAGAGCGGTTAACATGGAATTTGTCCGCCGTCGACATCGCCAGCAAAAACGGCAGGAAGTAGAACGGGATATCGGAGATCATGTTAAAGATCGCAAAATCGCCCGCACCTGTATCGATTCCAAAGGCCGCAACCGCAGCTAGAATGCCCTTGACGATACCGCCGGCCACCAACGCCGGAATGATCGCGGAAAAGATACCGGTAATGATGTCAAAGATGCGTGCCGAGCGCCCACCCGCGGAATCAGACTGCCCGGGATCGGCCGCGACCTCGCCCGCCATCTTGTCGCCGAGCAGCGGCTCGAGCTCGTTGTACACCGCCTCGACGCCGGCGCCGATAATGACCTGCCACTGACCGTCCTTTATCTGGGCGCCCAGCGCACCGTCGAGTTTCTTAAGTGCATCGAGATCCGCTTTACTGTCATCCTTGAGGTTGAAACGCAGGCGCGTGATACAGTGCGTTGCAACCAAAACGTTCTCGGCCCCGCCGACCTTCTCCAACACAGTCGCGGCCAGTTCCTTTTTATCGGTCATCAGTATCACTCCCTATTCCAGATTCTTGCCATTGGACTCGATGCACTTCTGATACCAGTAGAACGAATCCTTCTTGTAACGCTTGGCCGTTCCCTTACCGCAGTTATCGAGGTCAACGTAAATAAGTCCGTAGCGTTTATCCATCGTGAGCGGACCGCAGGCAACAAGGTCCAAAAAGCCCCAGATCATATAACCACGCACGTCCACGCCGTCGATGACGGCCTCCTTGAGAGCCGCAACATGCTGCCGGATGTAATCAATGCGGTACTCGTCGTGGACCGTCCCGTCCGCCTCGAGCGTGTCACTCGTACCCAGGCCGTTCTCGGCGATATACAGCGGCAGGCCATAGCGATCGTACATCTGATTGAGCGTGATACGCAGGCCCAGGGGATCGAGCTGCCAGCCCCATTCGCTCGTCTCGAGATAGGGATTCTTGTTGGCCATCACCAGGTTGCCCGCAGTCTTCTCCCAACCCTGGTCACAGGTGGAAACCTGGGAGAAGTAGTACGAGAAGGACAAGAAATCGACCGTATTGGCCGCGATGATATCCAGATCACCCGGTTCCATCTGGATTTCAATCCCCAGCTTGTCAAAGTAGCGGTCCATGTATGCGGGGTATTTACCGCGCGCCATGATATCGGTGTAGAACCAGTTGGAATACTGGTCATCATGGATCGCCTGCAGGTTGTCCTCGGGACGGCAGGTGGCTGGGTAGGTACAGAAGCGGGCGATCATACCGCCGACAGGAGTGCCGGGAGAGAGCTCGTGCACCGTCTTGACGGCAAGCGCGTTGGCGATGAACTCGTGATGCAGGCACTGGAAAATCGCCTGGTCAAAGTCCTCTCCTTCCTCATCCTTTACCAGACAGACGCCGTCCCACGGGGAGAAGCGTGCAGCATTAAACTCGTTAAAGGGGAGCCAGAAGTCAACGAGGTCACCAAACTCCCTCACGATGGTCTCGACATAGCGAACAAAGAAGTCGATCGTCTTGCGGCTCTTCCAGCCGCCGTACTTAACCACCAGGTTGACGGGGATATCGTAGTGCAGCATGGTGACGAACGTCTTGATGCCGTGGCGCTTGCACTCCCCCAGCATGCTGCGGTACCACTCGATGCCCTCGCGGTTGGGTTCGGCGTCGTCGCCGTTGGGAAAGATGCGGCTCCAGCACACCGAGGTGCGGAAGAGCTTGAGGCCCATCTCGCCAAACAGCGCGATATCCTCTTTATAGTGGTGGTAGAAATCGTTTCCTCGGCGGAACGGATAGAACTCGGTGCCATCGTCTGCAAGTGCGGCCACCAGCTCATCATGGCTAAAGGGGTTGTTGTGGTGCTTCTCCTCGATCTGGTCGCGCGTCCACGTGCCGTCGAGCCAGCGGCAATCTTGAGTCGACTTGCCTTTGCCGCCCTCATTCCAGGCTCCGTCTGCCTGCGAGCACGAAATCGCCCCGCCCCACAGGAAATCGGAATCGAAGCCGGTCTTGATCTTGCCCATAGTTCCTCCCTCTATGTGACGTCCCTTTCGACGCCATCAATATACGAAGGATTTTGAGCAAGAAAAATAGCATAGAAAAGGCTAATCTATGTCAGATTTTTTGATAGTCTGCCATTAGGAAGGCAAAGGATACCGTTCAACCAAACCCCTTGGAGGCATCGCATGAAAGACCACAGGCTTAAGCACCTCCTCTATGCCCACTCCCCATCGGAGGACTGGCATCTGGAACACCCGGGGCAGCTAAGTCCCCGATACCGAAACATCCCGCAGGTCGAGATCAACGAGCGCCAGGTCTACCTCTTTGATTGGGAGAGCACCCTACAGGAAAGCCCCATCGGCCTGATCAGGGAGACGAGGTTCACCGACGTCCCCGCCCATATCAATCACGATATGGAACTCACCTTTATCTATGACGGAACCTGCGAGTTTGTTATCAACGGGCGCGCTCTCAGCCTTAAGACCGGCGATATCCTCATCTGCAACACCGGGGTCGTGCGCAGCTCGCCCAACATCAAGGGGGAAAACGATATCGTCATTTCGATGGTCTTTCGCAAGGAGTTCTTCGACTCGGTCTTTCTGAGCCGCCTGCCGGGCGCAAGCTCGCTCACCAATCTCCTCTTTGATTTTGTATCCAAGAACCGCCAGGCAACGCGCTATTTGGTGCTGCCGGAGGACTATGCCCGCCAGGCCCGAGGAATCATCGAACTACTCTATGTTGAGTACCACTTTAAGGATCTCTACTCTAACGAGCTGATGACCGATCTCGCAAGCGCCCTGTTTTTAACCATTATCCAAGGGCTCTACCGCAGGCGGGAATCGTTTGACCAAAAATCAACCGACGACGACCGCATCGTACGGGTGCTCAAACACGTGGAGCAGGAGTACAAGACCTGCACGCTCGAGAGCGCCGCGGCCATCGCAGGATACAGTCCCGCCTACCTCAGCAACCTCATCAAGGAGAAAACAGGGCGCACGTTTTCGCAGATCAAGCTCGACCAGCAGCTCAGCGAAGCCGCTTATCTGCTCAACAACACCGGGCTCTCGATTACGCGCGTGGCCCAAAAGGTGGGCATTTCCAACATGTCGTATTTTTACGCCAAATTCAAA
>CAUGJN010000051.1 GCA_959599635.1 uncultured Collinsella sp. | reverse complement strand
CGGGGCTCACGACCGAATAGGCCGAGCTCGAGAGCATCAGGATGCGGTCGGCCACGGACAGCGCCAGCGCGCCACCAGAGCCGCCCTCGCCTGTCACCACCGAGACAATCGGCGTCTTAAGGCCGCTCATCTCCATGAGATTCTGGGCAATCGCCTCGCCCTGGCCGCGCTCCTCGGCACCGATGCCGCAAAACGCGCCCGAAGTATCAACCAGGCACAGAACCGGCCGACCAAATTTCTCGGCTTGGTGCATCAGGCGACGTGCCTTGCGGTAGCCCTCGGGATGTGCCATACCAAAGTTGCGACGCATGCGCTCTTTGGTCGTGGTACCGCGCTCGATGGCGATAACCGTCACGGGTCGCCCGTCTTTCCAGCCGATGCCGCCCACCACGGCAGCATCGTCGCCAAAGTAGCGGTCGCCGTGCAGCTCTACGAATCCGTCGAGACCCAACGAGATCATCTCGCCTGCCGTGGCGCGGTTCGCCGAGCGAGTCTGTTTGACGATTTCGAGCGCGCTTTTTGGTGCGGCCGAGCGCTTAAACAAGTGTCCCAGCTTTTTGTCGCGACGACCCGTATGCACGATCTCATGCGGTGCCCCCAGGCCGGGCGCGTGCCCTTCGTGCAGCGCCAGCAGCTCGCCTACCGTGAGCGCAATCTCACCACGCGGAACAACGGCATCGCAAAAGCCGTGCTCCAGCAAAAACTCGGAACGCTGGAATCCCTTGGGCAGGCGCTTGTGCATGTTCTGCTCGATCACGCGCGGGCCGGCAAATGCTGTCAGGGCATCGGGCTCGGCCAGGATAATGTCGCCCTCCATGGCAAAGCTCGCGGTTACGCCTCCGGTCGTGGGGTCGGTGAGTACCGTGATGTACAGGCCGCCCGCCTCGCTGTGGCGCCTAACCGCCGCAGAAATCTTGGCCATCTGCATAAGCGAGGTCACGCCCTCCTGCATGCGGGCGCCGCCCGATACGGTAAAGCCAACGACCGGCAGCCCCAACTCGGCCGCGCGCTCAAAGACACGACAGATCTTCTCGCCCACCACGGAGCCCATCGAGCCCATCATAAAGTTGGCGTCCATAAAGAAGAGCGCGGTATCGCAGCCGCGGATTTTACCCCTGCCGCACACGACGGCATCGCGCTCGCCCGAACGCTCGCTCACGCTCTTAAGCTTGTCGGCATAGCCGGGAAACGAGAGGAAGTCCTCTGACGCCAGTTCGGCATCCCACTCCTCAAAGGTACCCGCGTCGACCGTCATGCGCATACGGTCGCGCCCGCTCACGCGAAAATGCTTGCCGCAACGGGGGCACACCTCGAGGTTGTCGTGCAGGCGTGCCTCATCGATCACACGGCGGCACTCCGGGCACTTGATAAACACGTGGCGCGCGGGAAACTCGGCGCATGACTCGGTCATCGGCCCCTCGAGGACGTTGACCGTCTTCGCTTTCCTATTCATCAGCATAGAGATGCCCCATCAGATCGGTGTGATACATGCCCGACAAGAACTCGTCGTTTGCCAGCACGTCGAGCTGAAGCTCGCTGTTTTCGCTCACGCCCTCAATCACGAGCTCGCCTAGGGCCGAGCGCATCTTGCGAATGGCACCGTCACGCGTGGGCGCACACACGATGAGCTTGCCGAGCATGGAGTCGTAGTACGGCGGAACTTTCGCACCGGTAAACATGGCGGAATCCCAGCGCACGAGCGGGCCACCCGGCACACGCAACGCGGTGACCGTTCCGCACGACGGCAGAAAGTCCGGCGTTTCGGCATTGATGCGGCACTCCATGGCGTGGTTGCGCACCGGCATGTCCTCCTGCTCAAAGGGCAGAGGCTGGCCGGCTGCCACGCGCAGCTGCCACTTGACCAAGTCGGTATCGGTCACAAACTCTGTAACCGGATGCTCCACCTGCAAGCGCGTGTTCATTTCCATAAAGTAGAAATTGCCGTCGTCCGAGTACAGAAACTCGATGGTGCCAGCGCCCTCATAACCGACGGCACGAGCCAAGTCGCGCGCCGCCTTGTGCATGCGCGCGCGAATATCATCGCGTCCGTCGAGGCACGGCGCGGGGCTCTCCTCGATCAGCTTTTGGTTGCGGCGCTGCACCGAGCACTCGCGCTCGCCGAGCGAAAACACATGGCCCTGCTTATCGGCCATAATCTGCACCTCGACGTGGTGCGCCGGCGCGACGAACTTCTCCATGTAGCACTCGCCGTCGCCAAAAACGGCCTCGCCCTCGGCACGCGCCTCGATGAACGCCTTTGCCGCATCTTCCACGCGCTCGACCTTGCGAATGCCGCGACCGCCACCGCCCGCACGCGCCTTGATGAGCACGGGGCAGCCAATGCGCTCGGCCTCGGCCGTCGCCTCCTCGGGGCTTTTGAGCAAATCGCAGCCCGGCACGATGGGCACGCCCGCCGCGGCAGCCGTTCTACGTGCGGCATCCTTGTCGCCCATGCTGTCGATGACCTCGGCCGAGGGACCAACAAACGCCAGACCGTACTTGTCGCAGTCGCGCACGAAGCTCGCCTTCTCGGAGAAAAAGCCATAGCCGGGATGAATTGCCTTAGCTCCCGACTTTACGGCACAGGTGAGCACGGCATCGTCGTTGAGGTAGCTCTCGGCAAGACGCGGGCCGCCGATGCAATACGCCTCGTCGGCAAGCTGCACGTGTAGCGCGTCCGCATCGGCCGTGGAATAAACGGCGACGGTCTTGATGCCCATATCGCGGCACGCGCGGATAACACGGACCGCGACTTCGCCGCGGTTGGCGATGAGCACTTTGTCGAACATGGAGCCTTCCTTAACTTTCGTGCATGAGTGCAAAAGACATATCGGCGCGGCAGCAAACCTCACCGTTGACGCTCGCAGTACCCGTCGCAAAGCGGAACGGCCCGCGCGCACGCGTGATGGAGCACACTAGATCCACCGTGTCGCCCGGGCGCACCGGACGCTTAAAGCGCACCTTGTCCAGACTCGTGTAGAACGGCGTCGCGCCGCGCGCCTCCTCATCGCCCATCAGCAGCACGCAGCAGTTCTGGGCGAGCATCTCGCACTGAATCACGCCGGGAACGACCGGGTTTCCCGGAAAATGTCCCTGCAAAAAGTACTCGTCGCCCGTAATCATGATCTTGCCGTGGGCCTCGTCGCCCACCAGCTCGGCTTCGTCGAGCAAAAGCATCGGCTCGCGATGCGGTAACAGCTTCTTGAGCTCTTCTTTGTTCATGGATATCACCTATCCGATCCTCATGAGGCAGCTGTCAAACTCCACGAGGTCGCCATCGGCCACGCAGATCTCGAGCACCTCGCCGTCTGCCTCGGCCGTCACCTCGTTGAGAACCTTCATGGCCTCGATGATGCAAAGGGTCTCGCCGGCCTTGACCTTGGAGCCCACGCGCACAAACGGCTCGTCGCCCGGCGCAGGGGCAGCATAGAAGACGCCCACCATGGGAGCAGTCACCTCGGTGCCCTTGGGCTCCGGCGCGGCGGCAGGTGTCTGCGTGGCGGGTTCCGGTGCGGCAGGCGCGACTGTGGGAGCTGCAACTTGAGCGGCCATGGCGCTCGGCATAGGCATGGGCACGGCAACCGGCTGCGCCACACTCGCGCGCTCGAGTTCGACCGCGGTGCCATCGGGCTCCTCAACGCGTACGCGCGTGAGGCCGCGGTCCTCCATCACATCGGCTATCTCGGCAAGTCTTTTGGAATCCATGCTCTAGCTCCTCGTATATCTACGCAGCGCGATGGCGGCGTTGTGCCCGCCAAAGCCCAGGTTGGTCGAAAGCGCCCAGGTAAGGTCGGCGCGAACCGCGCGATTGGGCGTGTAATCAAGATCGCAGGCGGAATCGGGCGTGTGGTAGTTAATGGTCGGCGGCACCACGCCCTGCTCGAGTGCTATGGCGCAGGCCATGACCTCGATGGCCCCCGTGGCACCGATCATGTGCCCCGTCATCGACTTGGTCGACGAGACATGTGCGGCGCGCGCCGCGTCCTCGCCGAGCGCTCGCTTAATGCCCGCCGTCTCGGACGAATCATTAAGCTTGGTCGAGGTGCCGTGGGCATTGATGTAGAGGCCCTCGGAAGGCTTGACGTCGCCCTCGGCCACCGCCAGCGATATCGCGCGGGCAATGCCGGCAGCCTCGGGATCGGGACTCGTGATGTGATAAGCATCATCGGTGTTGCCGTAGCCCACGACCTCGGCATAAATGTGCGCACCGCGCGCCTGCGCATGTTCCATGCTCTCGAGTACCAGCACGCAAGCGCCCTCGCCCATCACAAAGCCGTCGCGGTCTGCATCGAACGGGCGGCAAGCCGTCGCAGGATCGGGGTTGGTGGTCAATGCGCGGCAGGACGTAAAGCCTGCAACGGCATCGGGGATAATGGCCGCCTCGGCGCCGCCCGCGAGGATCGCGTCGGCATAGCCGTGCTTGATGGCGCGGAACGCCTCGCCCACCGCATGGGCCGAGGTCGCGCAAGCAGTCACGACTGGCAGGGTCGGTCCCTTTGCCTTGTGGCGGATCGCGATATTGCCCGAAGCCATGTTGGGGATCATCATCGCAATCATGTAAGGCGATGCGCGGCGGGGCCCACGATCGGCGATCGTGTGGACGTTGTCGACGAGCGTCGTCATGCCGCCCACGCCCGAGCCCACGTAGACGCCCAGGCGCTCACGATCGATGGCGCCTTCGACATCAAAGCCCGCATCGTGCATTGCCTCGTCCGAAGCCGCCATCGCAAACTGAACGCAGGGGTCCAGATGCTTGGCGTCACGCTTGCCAAAGTACTCGTTGCCGTCAAAGCCCTTGACTTCGGCCGCCACCTTGACGGTAAACGCATCGGTATCGAAGTGCGTGATCGGGCCGATGCCACAGGTCCCGGCGCACATGGCCGCCCAGGTGGCAAGCGCGGTGTTGCCGAGCGGCGATACGGCACCGATGCCGGTGATTGCAACTCTCTGTTCCATCATGGTCTCCTCATCCAAGCCGTTCTTCGGCCCTGGTTTCTACATTGCCATTCCGCCGTCGACGCGCACGACCTCGCCCGTAATGTAAGCAGCCGCATCGCTCGCTAAAAAGCGCACCACGCCGGCCACTTCCTCGGGACGTGCCATGCGCTTAAGGGGAATCTGTTCCTCGGTTGCCGTACGCACCTTCTCCGAGAGCTTTGCCGTCATATCTGTCTCGACAAACCCGGGGGCGACCGCGTTCGCTCGTACGCCACGAGGCGCAAGCTCGCGCGCCACCGCCTTGGTAAGCCCTATCACGCCTGCCTTGGAAGCAGCGTAGTTGGCTTGCCCGGCATTGCCCATCAGGCCCACGACCGAGCTCATGTTGACGACGCAACCGCCGCGCTGGCGCATAAAGGTCTTGGTGAGCGCGCGCGTCATATTGAATGTTCCCTTGAGATTGACATCGAGCACGCGATCGAATGCGTCATCGCCCATGCGCATGAGCAGGCCATCGCGGGTGATGCCGGCGTTGTTGACGAGCGCCCAAATGGAACCAAAGTCGTTGAGGACCGCTTCCACGCACGCGTTGACGGCAGCGGGATCGGCCACGTCGCATTGATATGCGCGTGCCGTGGCGCCAACCGCCTCACAGGCTTCGCACGTCTTGCGCGCCGCATCGACGCTGCCGGCATAGACGACGGCGATATCAAAGCCGTCCTCCGCAAGACCGACAGCGCAGGCGCGGCCGATACCCCGCGAGCCGCCCGTGACCAGTGCCACGCGACGTGAGTCGTTGCGCTCGAGCGCGCCGTTGTTCAAGTTGCCCATATCATTCCTTTCGGGTTACAGCCCTGTGGACTATGCGAGCTCGTCGGCAATAGTTGCGACCTGCTCGGCCGTTTCGCACGAATACACGCGAACGTCGCTCAGCGTACGCTTGACCAGGCCCGACAGCGTTTTGCCAGGGCCGACCTCAATAAACGTGTCGATGCCCTGATTCTGCAGAGTATGCAGCGTGTCGACCCAACGAACGACATGACTCACCTGATTGGCCAAGACATCCGATGCCGCTCGCGGGTCCGCCGGATAGGGCGCCGCCGTCATGTTTGCCATGACCGGAATCAGCAGCGGTGACGGCGCGTGGCCGGCTTGGATATACGTCGCCAGCCCCTCAGTCGCCTCGGCCATATAGGGGCTATGAAATGCGCCCGACACCGCGACTTTCATAGCGCGGCCGCCAGCCTCTTTTACTAGGACGTCGAGCTCCTGCAGCGCCTCGGGCGCTCCGGCAACAACCGTCTGCTGCGGACTGTTGTAGTTGACCGGCCAGCAGTCCTCGCCGGCCTGTTTTGCCAGGTTCTCGACTTGCGCCGCATCGAGCTTGATGACGGCGCGCATGCCGCCCGGATGGCGCTCGGCAGCCGCGGCCATCAGCGCCGCGCGCTTGCACACGAGCTCAAAGCCCGCTCGCGTATCGAACGCCCCCGCAAAGGTGAGCGCGGCGACCTCGCCAAGCGAAAAACCCGCACAGGCGGCAGGTACCACGCCGCGCTCACGCAGGGCGGCAGCCGCTGCCAGATCGTGAACGAACACGCACGGCTGCGTGTTCTCGGTCTGCGAGAGTTCCTCCTTGGAGGCGCTTCGGCACTGCTCACTGGTCCCCGGGCGCACCTCGTCGGCAATGGCGAACACCTCGGCGGCGGCCGGCGATGCCTCGATCAGGTCGACGCCCATCGCGGGGTGCTGGGCGCCCTGGCCGGCAAACAGAAACGCTACGCCACCCATGCGCACGCACCCTTCAGGACGTGCTCGGCGCCATCGACCAGGTCGTCAACGATTTCACGTGCACTTTGGCGCTCGTTGACCATGCCGGCAATCTGTCCACACAAAAACGAGCCCTCTTCGTAATTGCCGTCCTTGGCGGCCTTGCGAAGGGCGCCCGTGCCCATGGCCCCGAGCTCCTCGACGCTTACGCCCGCCGCCTCGCTCTTGGCGTAGGCGTTGGTGAAGGGGCTCTTGAGGGCACGCACCGGGTGTCCCGTCGAGCGGCCGGTCGCACGCGTCGAGGTGTCGTTGGCCTTCAGGACCATCTCCTTGTACTGCTCCGATACGGTGCACTCATCTGCGATCAGAAAGCGCGTACCCACCTGCACGCCGGCGGCGCCCAGCATAAAGGCGGCCGCCACGCCGCGGCCATCGGCGATACCGCCAGCCGCAACCACGGGAATATCGACCGCATCGACAACCTGCGGCACCAGTGCCATCGTCGAGGTCTCGCCAATATGGCCGCCTGATTCGGTACCCTCGGCAACCACGGCAGTGGCTCCACGACGCGCCACGAGGCGCGCCAGCGCCACCGAGGCAACGACCGGGATGACCTTGATGCCCGCCTCGTTCCACGCCTTCATGTACTTGGTGGGATTGCCGGCACCCGTCACGACGACCGGCACCCGCTCGTCAATCACGACCCGCGCGACCTCGTCGGCAAACGGGCTCATGAGCATGACGTTGACGCCAAAGGGCTTATCCGTCCTGGCGCGCAGCTCATGAATCTGGTCGCGCAGCCAGTTGGCGTCGGCGTTCATGGCCGCGATAATCCCTAAGCCGCCCGCCTCGGACACTGCGGACGCCAGCGAGGCGTCGGCGATCCAGGCCATACCGCCCTGGAACACGGGCTTTTCGATGCCGAGCAGATCGCAGAGAGGAGTCTTGAGCATCTCTACTTCTCCAATGCCGCCTCGACCGTATCGGCGAACTCGCCGACCGTCTTGGGGTTCTCCTCGGTATCGAGCTGGATGCCAAACTCGTCCTCAACGGCGACGAGGATCTCGACGGTGCCCAGACTGTCGAGACCAATCTCCTCGAGCGTGGACTCGGGCTTCATCTCGACGTCGTCAAGACCGGCGGTCTCGCGGATAACATCGCAAACGCGCTCGAAGGTCTTCTGATCTGCCATGGTAGTTCTCCTTTGTTTGTGCCCTAGGGGCGTTTTTATTTCCTATGTGCGACTACTTCCAACGAAGTAGATAGCCACCTATATCCAGACCGGCGCCAAATCCAACGAGGGCGATGGTATCGCCCGCATTCAGTGCGTCGGTGCGTGCCAGCCGGTCAAGCGCAAAGGGAATGCAGGCGCTCGAAATGTTGCCGGTCTCGCGCAGCGTTCGAACCACGCGCTCGCCTGGCACGCCGAGGCGCTTGACCGCCTGACTCAGGATTCGTTCGTTAGCCTGATGGAATACAAAATGGTCGATGCCCTCGACCGAAATGCCCGCATCGCTCGCAAGCTTATGGACCGTGTCGCAGATGGCGTTGACGCCGAACTTGAACACGCGGCGGCCATTCATGGACAGCACGCTCTCGCTATCTGCGGAGGCCTTAAACGGCGAGGTGCCGACCAGACCGGGAACGCACAACGTCTCGACGTCGGGCGCCGTCGAAAGCTCAACGGCAAGGGGGCTGTCTCCCCCAGCCTCAATCACCGCGGCGCCTGCCCCATCGCCAAAGAGCACACAGGTGGCGCGGTCGGTCCAGTCGAGCGCGCGCGTCATCTGCTCGGCGGCAACGACAAGCACATGCTTGGCTCGTCCTCGGGCGATATAGCCCTCGGCAACATCGAGCGCAAATACGAAGCCGGCGCAGGCAGCCGAGACATCGAAGGCAGGGCACGTCGCGCCCAGTCGCTCAGCAACGGCACACGCCTCGGCGGGAACAAGGTGGTCACCCGTCGTCGTCGAGCAGACGATCAAATCCAGCTGGCTCGCGTCGATTCCGGACACCTGGAGTGCCCGCTCGCTCGCTGCCACGGCAAGGTCGTCGAGCGACTCGGTGGTGCACACATGACGGCTCTTGATGCCTGTGCGGGTAAAAATCCACTCATCCGAGGTATCGAGGAACTCGGACAGCTCGTCATTGGAAACACTGCGCTTGGGAAGCGCCGAGCCTGTTCCAAGAATCGTGAAACCCATCACTAACCTCCTTTGAGTTGTTGACGTGTTTACATCGACCAAGAGAGGATAGCGCATTCTTCGCCTTGTTGACGTGTTAACATTAAATTGTCCAAATGCGACAAAGGCTTCACATTGTGTCTATCTATCGACACCATTGCGCCATTCACTTATTCATTAGGGAGGTAGCAGCCGCTATGGATGCCCAATTAACGATAGTCGACGTAACCGGATCGACCAACGATGACCTGCTCGAAGCAGGAAAACAGGGAGCGCCGCACGGCACAGGACTTGCCGCCCGGACTCAGACAGCAGGACGCGGCCGACGCGGCCACAAGTGGGATTCAACCGCCGGCAATCTGTTACTCTCGATTGTCCTACGTCCTCGTGTTGATCCCGCCAAGTACTCTGGCCTTGCCGCCGTCAGCGGCCTAGCGGTGCTCGAGGCGCTCGAAAAGCAGGGTCTTGCAAACGAGATTGGCCTCAAATGGCCCAACGACCTGGTCGCGCGAGGACGCAAGCTCGGCGGCATTCTGGTCGAAGCCGCACGCGATAACGAAGGCAACCCCTTTGCGGTCTGTGGCATCGGCGTCAACGTGAACTATGTGCCCACGGAGGTGCCCGATGGCGGCCTGCCGGCAATCGGTCTCTCGGACCTTAACGAGAACGTTCCTGCTGTCGACATGCTCCTCGATGAGGTCTATCACGCAGTTATAGACGCTGTAGATGCCTGGGCAGAACGCCTCAACGCCATGGAAGAAAACACCGGATCGCTCGCGCCCGTCCACGGCGAATATGTCGCTCACCTCAATTGGATTGGAAAGCACGTTATCGCCCGCTCCCCTGCCGGTGACGAGCAGGCGCGAGGCATCTTTAAAACCGTCGATACCTTTGGACGCGCGTGCATCGAAACAGAAGACGGCTTGCGATCCTTCCATTTTGAGGAGGTGTCGCTGCGCCCCTTGGGCGAATAGGGCGCCGCAGCCACCTACTCAGCAGCATTACCAGGCGGTCAAAACCCATCATGCAAAACAAAAGAGCCCCGCTACCGTAATGGCAGCGGGGCTCTGTAAGCTATGAGCGATATCGCTTAGAGCTTGATGTCGATGTCGACGCCAGCGGGGAGGTCGAGACGCATGAGCGAATCAACGGTGCCCGAGGTGGGGTCGAGGATGTCGATGAGGCGCTTGTGGGTGCGCATCTCGAACTGCTCACGGGAGTCCTTGTTCACGTGCGGCGAGCGGATAACCGTGTACAGGTTGCGCTCGGTGGGCAGGGGGACAGGACCGGAAACGCGAGCACCGGTCTTCTGAGCGGTCTCGACGATGAGCTTCGCGGACTGATCGACGACCTCGTGATCATAGCCCTTGAGGCGAATGCGGATCTTCTGGGTAGCCAACTTAAACCTCCAAAGAGTGCGAGAGATGTTCTCGCGGATTACGTAACAGGGAGCTCGAACTTAGGCGTTCTTGCTCATGACCTCGTCCACGATGGACTTGGGCGCGGGCTCATAAGAGTCGAACTGCATCGTGTAGGATGCACGGCCCTGGGTCTGGGAGCGAAGGTCGGTAGCGTAACCGAACATCTCGCCCAGCGGCACCTTGGCACGGATGAGCTTGCTGTTCTTGCGATCCTCCATGCCCTCGATCTTGCCGCGGCGACCGGAGAGGTTGCCCATAACGTCGCCCATGTACTGCTCGGGGGTCTCGACCTCGACAGCCATGATCGGCTCGAGCAGCTGCGGATCGGACTTCTTGAGAGCGTCCTTGATAGCCATGGAACCGGCGATCTTGAAGGCGGCCTCGGAGGAGTCGACCTCGTGGTAAGAACCGTCGAACAGGGTGACCTTAACGTCGAGGACCGGGAAGCCGGCGATAACACCGGTGTTCAGGGCCTCCTGGATGCCCTTGTCGATGGACGGGATGTACTCCTTGGGCACGACGCCGCCGACGATAGCGTTGACGAACTCGTAGCCGAAGCCCTCCTCCATCTTCTCGAGCTTGATGACGGCGTGGCCGTACTGACCGCGACCACCGGACTGACGAACGAACTTGCCCTCAGCCTTCTCGACGTCGTGACCGGCGGTCTCGCGGTAGGCAACCTGGGGCTTACCGACGTTAGCGTCAACCTTGAACTCGCGGAGCAGACGGTCGACGATGATCTCGAGGTGCAGCTCGCCCATGCCGGCGATGATGGTCTGGCCGGTCTCGTGGTTGGTGGACACCTGGAAGGTCGGGTCCTCCTCGGCGAGCTTGGT
>CAUGJN010000050.1 GCA_959599635.1 uncultured Collinsella sp. | reverse complement strand
CGGAGTTCTCGCGGCAGGCGAGGACGGCCGCCTTGATCTCGGCAAGGTCGGTCATAGTCTCGATAATAAAGAGGTCCACACCCGCGGCGACGCCAGAGCGCACCTCCTCGGCAAAGAGGTCGTAGGCCTCGTCGAAGCTGAGGGTACCCAAGGGGCGCAGCAGCGCGCCGATGGGGCCGATATCGCCGGCGACGTAGTGGGCACCGGCTGCACGGGCGCAGGCGACAGCGGCGGCAAAGACATCTGCCACGGTGGCGGTACCGTCGAGCTTGTGGGCGTTGGCACCAAAGGTGTTGGCGGTGATCACGTCGCAGCCGGCCTCGACGTACTGTCGCTGAATGTCGGTAATGACCTGGGGTTCCTCAAAGTTGAGCAGCTCGGGCAGGGCGCCCGCCTTCATGCCAGCGGCCTGCAGCATGGTGCCCATGCCGCCGTCGAACAGCAGGTGTCCCGTGCCCTCGATGGCCGCACGCAGGCGATCGTCCTTAATGCGCAGATCGTCGATCGTGCGCGCCTTGTACGTGGCACCGTTGCGACGTGCGGCATCAACGGGTGCCGCCAATGCAGTGCCGTCAGAATCATGAGTGATAAGCGGAGTAAACATTGAGGGCTCCTAATGGCTGGAATAGCAGGTGGTGTGGGCGGCGCGGAAGCGGCAGTGCTCGCGCATGCGGCAGATATTGCAGGTGGGGCGGGTCTGGGCGTCGTGGACTTCGCCGTCGAACAGACCGATCACCGCGGTCACGCTTTTGGTGGGCATGAGCAGGCTGGTGGGCGTGACGGTAAGCCCGATGAGCCGCGTGGCGTTGAGCGCATTGACGATCGAGCGCTGGGCCGAGAGCGGGCAGTCGCCGTAGCCGGGACTAAAGCGCCAGTTGCCGGCGAGTCCGTGTGCGGCGGCCGCAGCCTTAACCTGCTGGTCCATCTGCTCGACGGCGGCTTCTACATAGGCAGAGCATGCGGCGTCGAGCACGGCTCCCTCTAGGGGCTGCTGGGCTCCCGTGGTGCGCAGACGACGCTCGGCGTCCATGCCGAGGGTGCAGGCCATCAGCGCGGCCATGCGGGCGTCCTTGAGATGTCGATAGATGTCGCGACCGCGCAGCTCAACGTTGGTGCCGACCAGACGGATGCAAGGCTCTCCCTGCTCGTCCACGCCCGTGGCATCGACGGTAAACACGCGCCGCACGCCGCGGGGCTCAATGTCCAGTTCCAGACGCTCAACGACAAGCTCAATACGCTGCGACAACTCGGGCTCAATCTGCTGGCCGCCGTAACCCAGATACCGCAGCATCTCGGCACGGTCGACGCGGGGGCGATGGGCGGCATCGATACGGTAAAGCGCCGGCGACGCAAGGTCGGCCGGCACTTCGGCAATAGCTGTATCGATGTGCGGTTTTTCCATTACCCCAGGCGCTCCATAATGGTTGCGGCGATCGCAGGACGATTCATAGTGTACAGGTGCAGGCCGTCGGCGCCGTGCTCCTTGAGGTCGCAAAGCTGGCGGGCGGCATAATCTACACCGGCTGCCTGCAGGCTCTCGGGGTCGTTCTCGTACTTGGCGAGAATCTTGATGACAGGGGAGGGCAGCGACGCGCCGCACATAAAGACCATGCGGCTGATCTGCGACTTGCCCATAAACGGCATGATGCCCGCGGTAATGGGCACAGTGATGCCGGCCTTGTCGGCAAGCTCGCGGAAGCGATAGAAGCACTCGTTATCAAAGAAGAGCTGTGTCACAAAGAAGCTTGCGCCGGCATCTTGCTTTTGCTTGAGGTGTTCGACCGAGAGGTTGAGATCCTCGCAGGCAATGTGGCCCTCGGGGTAGGCTGCGGCGCCCACGCAAAAGCCGGCGTCGACGAGCTCGGGGATGAGGTCACGGGCGTAGGCGTAGTCGGAGGCGGGCTTGTCGTCCTCGGTCGCGCCGGCAGGGAGATCGCCACGCAGGGCCAGGATGTTTTTCACGCCGGCGGTGCGGTACTCATCGATCTTGGCGGCGATATCGGCGTGGGTACGTCCCACACAGGTGAGGTGCGCCACCGAGGGCGTATCGAATTCGCTCGAAATCATATGCGCGATGGGAGCGGTGGTGGCACCGTTACCCGAGCCGCCGGCCGAGCAGGTGACCGAGACAAAACTCGGCGAAAGCTTGCACAGGTTGCCTGCTACCTTGCGAGCCGTGTCGAGGGTAAGCTCACCCTTGGGCGGGAACATCTCAAACGAAACGGGTGCAGTGCCCTGGGATGCTGCCTGCTTAAAAACCTCGTCGACGCGCATATCGTGCTCCTTTAGATATTAAGTGCGATGTATTGTAAGGATTCTACAGCACCACTGTGTCACGGTGGAGTTTTACTCGCTATTTAGGGATACCAATCAAAGATGCATCGCTATCGGCATTTCCTATAACAACGTAGCTCATTTGGGACGGGGCTTTTGGTTGGTATTGCGAGCGCTGTCTGGTGCGGTTAGAGCGGTCCCGTTTCCCTGAGCCGGCTCGGGCTACGCGGTTGCGTGCTCCGAGGATGCGAGGTGCGCCATGACCAAGCGTACGCTCAAGAACCGCGCCGTCGATACGCAGCAGGTATCCGCCGAGCGGGAAGGTTGCTGTAAGCCTAATTGGCCAGGCTGGCGAGCGCGTCGACGAAGGCTTCGTATGACGTGCATTCCAAAAGTCGGCGTATGTTGGCGGGTTCGATGAGAGAGCCCGCCACGCGGTCGAATACCGTGTTGAACGACGAGCGCTCCGCCGGGCTAAAGCACAGCATGAGAACGAGGTTGACCTGCGTATCCTGCCATTGGATGGGCTTTTTGGAGATGAGCACGGAAATGCGGGAATGCTTGCCGACGAGTCCCACGGTATGGGGCATGGCAAATGCCCCCATGGCAGTCGAGGACATTTCCTCGCGTTCAAATACCTTGTTGATATAGGGCCTATCCGCAAAACCGCTGTCGACCAGGCCGCGCCCCATGTGTTCGATGCAGACGGCGCGGTCGGAAAGATCGTCCCGAACCTCAAAGAGCACAGGATCGATGAGCTCGTGCAGCAGGTCTTTGAACGCGGAGCGCTTACGTGCGTCCAAGATGCCCTCGATCTTGCTTCTGAGGTTTGCGATGTCGGTGCTTGAGGGCACGGGGGCGATCTGGAGCGTTGGGACTTGGAGCACGCTCTGGATGGGCGAGATGCAGATGACGAGGTCGTCGGGGCAGTCCGTAAGCTCCGCCTCGTCTGTCGCGATGCGCGTGACCATGAGCTGCTCGCCAAAACGCCCAGCGAGCTGTTCGACAAGGCGTGGCCCCATATCGTAATAGGAGGGGCAGAAAATGGTTGCCTTAGCCTTGGCGTCAGCTTCGCGCTGGGTGCCGACGGCGCTGCCAAGGTGCAAGGCGATATACGCGATCTCGTCGTCGTTGATCGTGACGCCAAGATCGTTGGTGATGGTCGATGCGAGTGCGACGGCGGCGTCGTAGATAAGGGGGCAACCGGTTTTGACGCTTTCGGTAAGCGGGTTGCGCGAGGGCTTTTGGGTGCGCGCCCGGACAAGGAGACCTCGCACATGCAGGCCAAAGCGCACAAGAAAGCCCCGATCAGAAAGGTCGATGCCATAGAGCTCATTGAATTGCGCGGTGAGCTTTTCGACGAGCGCCATGCAGTCCGTGCCGATAAGCTCCGCAAGGTTGCTTTCGGTTGCCGAACGGTAGTCGATATCGGTCGAACGCGCCATGATGAGCAGGGTGAGCTCGCGAAGCTCTTCTGCGGGAAACTCAATCGAGAGGGAAGCCCCCAGGGCGTCCGCGAGCTCGCAGGCGATGGTGCGGTCCTCCTCCGGTAGGTCCGCGGTATTGCCGGCATCGAGACTCTCGGACCTGCGGATGCGATCGATTGAGATTGCGAGGTGCAGCAGCAGGTCCGAAAGCGCATAGTCGTTGATAAAGCGATGGTGGCGATAGAGCGTGTCGCTCACCAGTTGTTGAACGGACTTGATGTCGATATCGGGAAAGGCCCGTGAGAGTGCGCCGGTACCCATGAAGCCGTTGTTTGTCTCTTGCCGAAGCATGCCTGAGAGGAGCTTGCGCTTGTTGCGCTCCGTTCCGTTGAGGGAGATGCGGTCTCGGTGGGTAACGAGCTCAAGGTCGTTGCGCGCGAGGGTGCGCTTGGCGCGCGCGAGGTCCGTTTTGAGCGTCGACATGCTTACCGACATCTCGTCACATAGGTCCCACAGGTCGATGGGGTCTCCATCGGGCTGCACGATCAGATGGTTGACGATGTAGTCGCTGCGTTCCTTTGAGGAGCCGAAGCGCTCTCCGTCGTCCGTCTTGAGGACGTCTGCCGCAAGATTGCGGTCGATTGTGTAGCCGACAGGCGTTGAGGTGAGGATTCCTGGCCATGAGGTGTTGATCTCGCGGACATAGGTCCTGATGCTTCGCACACTCACATCGAGCGTCTCGGCGAGTGTCGCGGCCGTCTGCGGCGAGTTGCTGACAAGACTGCGGATAAGCTGATGATGTACCGCCCTCACGATAGCTCCTTCTACCTTGATTTCCTGCGTCTCATATTCCGTCAAATTGCAAAGGCGGGCAAGTGAGGACTTGCATGCAGGGGGTGAATCGGGACCGATACGCGCGTTTCACAACGGGCGTGCAAAACGCAAGATGCATCCTTGCGTGCAACGGGGTAGGGTTGAAGCGTCAAAAGGCAAGGGCCCTTGCAGCGACACAAAACAGAAATCACGCGGACAAGCGTGGCAAGAAAGGATACGACCATGTCTAAGCTCAACGTTCTGCTCGTATGCGGCTCGGGTGCAAGCTCTGGCTTTATGGCTGCCAATATGCGCAAGGTGATTAAAGAGCGCGGCCTTGATATCGCAGTGACCGCCCGTAGCGAAAGCGAGATCGAGAATTATATCGACGAGATCGATGCCCTCATGGTCGGTCCGCACCTCGCCTACATCCTCGACGACATCGATGAGTACACGCAGGGCGCCGATGTGAAGGTGATCCTTATGAAGGCGGAGTACTACTCAAAGCTCGACGGCGCCGCCGCGCTCGACGACCTGCTCAGCAATATCGGCTAGGAGGATCGGATGAAAAAGCTGCTCGACTGGATGGAATCCAGCTTCACCCCCATGATGAACAAGATCAACCACAACGTTTGGGTGATCACGCTCAAGGACTCTATCAACCAGACCATGCCCCTGATCTTTCTGGGCTCGATCTTCTCGCTGCTGAGCATTCCAGGGTCTGCCTTTGGATGGGAATGGTGGCCGCAGTTTGGCCAGCTCACCAACTGGACCATGGGTCTGATCTCGCTTATGATGGCGTTTCTCATCCCCTTTAACTTTATGGAGAAGAGCCGCCTGCGCAAATCGCGCATCATCGCCGGTATCAGCGGCGTCATCCTCTTTTGCATCTGCATCACGCCGCGCCTGCAGGCCGATGAGGCAATCGGCTTTGCCCATAGCGCCTTCGGCGCGGGCGGAATGTTTGCAGCCATCGTCTGCGGCATTATCACGGGCCTGATTCTCAGGGCGTTTGGCAAGTTCTCGTTCTTTAGCGAGGAGTCCTCGCTTCCCGATTTCATCCGCGCCTGGTTTGACCAGATGCTGCCCTTGGGCACCATCGTGCTGCTCGGTTGGATCGTCGTGCTCAACCTCGGGTTTGACCTGTACAACACGGTTCTGATGATCTTCATGCCACTGCAGAACTTCGTCGAGACCTGGTGGGGCTTTGCGCTGTTCAACCTGATCGGAACCATCTTCTACGCCATGGGCATCTCCGCTTGGATCCTCACACCTATCACCACGCCGCTCAGGCTTGCGGGCATCGAGGCCAACATGACTGCGGGTGCCGCCAACGTCTTCACGAGCTCGTTCAACTACTCGTATCTGACGATCGGCGGCGTGGGGTGCACGCTCGGTCTTTCGCTGATGCTCTTCCTCTCGCGCTCCAAGCGTCTCAAGGCGCTCGGTAAAGCCGTCGTGGTCCCGGCATTGTTCAACATCAACGAGCCCACGGTCTTTGGCGCGATCGTCTGGAACCCGATTCTCATGCTCCCCATGTGCATCAACACGGTGCTTGCGAGCCTGATCTCGTTCTTCTTCACCAAGATCGTGCTGTTTGCCCCCGTGCCCAAGATTTTGTTCCAGCTGTGGTATTGCCCGCTTCCCATCAGCACCTGGCTTGCCACCGAGGGCTCCATCCAGGCCGTGCTTCTGTGCGTGCTGATCTTTGTGGTGACGACGCTCGTGTGGTACCCGTTCTTCAAGGTGTACGAGAAGCAGGTTCTTGCCGAGGAGGCCGCAGAGGCCGGCGACAAGGACGCCCTCGATTCCGCAGAGGCATAAGCGGACGGTACGTATTGTTTTCTGGGCAGGCGTGGCGCGACGCCCTGTCTGCCCTGCTCAAGTAAGGAATGTTACATCATGACTGACGATAAGATCCAGGCAGCAATGTCCATCGTGCTCAACGCCGGCGACGCCCGCCTTGCAAACAAAGACGCGCTCGAGGCTATGGCCCAGTGGGACTTTGCTGCTGCCGAGGACAAGATGAAGCTCGCGCACGAGAAGATCACCGCCGCCCACAAAACGCAGACCGATGCGATCCAGGAGGAGGCCGCCGGCGGGGAGCAGGAGTACTCGCTGCTGTTCACCCACGCCCAAGATCACCTGATGACGGTCAACTCCGAAATCGTGATCACCAAGCAGATCCTCAAGATCTGCAAGAGCCTCGATGCCCGCCTGAGCGCGCTTGAGGGAGGGGAGAGCCATGCATAAGGTTCCCCGCACGTTTCCCGAGGGCTTTTTGTGGGGCGGCGCCGTTGCCGCCAACCAGTGCGAGGGCGCATGGGACGTCGACGGCAAGGCTCCGAGCGTGGCGGATATCAACGAGTTTCGCGACGATGTCCCCATCGGTGAGAAGCACAACCGCGAGATCACCACGACGTTTATCAAGGAAGCACTCGAGAGCAAGGACCGCATCTTCCCCAAGCGCGAGGGTATCGATTTTTACCATACCTACCCTGAGGACCTTGAACTGCTTGCCGATATGGGGCTCAACACCTTTAGGACCTCGATCGCGTGGTCGCGCATCTTCCCCAACGGCGACGATGCGGAGCCCAACGAGGAAGGCCTTGCGTTCTACGACCGGCTCTTTGACAAGATGATCGAGCTCGGCATGGAGCCGATGGTCACGCTCTCGCATTACGAGATGCCCATCAACCTTACCCTCTCCTATACGGGCTGGTACTCGCGCGAGACAATCGATTGCTTTGAGCGCTACTGCAAGGTCGTGTTTGACCGATATGCCGGCAAGGTCAAGTACTGGATTCTGGTCAACCAGATCAACCTGATCGAGCATGAGTCCTTTAACCATCTGGGCGTTGCCGAGGACAAGGTCGACGATCTGCCTTCTGCAAAGTACCAGGCGGTCATGAACGAGATGGTTGCATGCGGTCGCGCGACGCGCTATGCCCATGAGCACCATCCCGAGATGCAGATCGGCATGATGCTCTGCGGTGGTCCCTCGTATGCTGCTTCGTGCAAACCCGAGGACGCGCTCGCGACGCTGCGCTTCAACCAGATGCAGTTCTTCTTCTCGGATGTGCTGCTGCGCGGCGAGGTTCCCGGATCCGCATACCGCTTTTGGGAGGACAACGGCATCAAGGTCCAGATCTCCGACCAGGATATCGAGGACCTGCGCAACACGGCCGATTTCTGCACGTTCTCCTACTACTACGTGCGTGTGGTGAGCAAGGAATCGTTTGAGGACGGTTACGACGCCAAGCGCAACAAGGAGCTGCCGGCGAATCCGTGGGGCTGGTGCATCGACCCCCTCGGCCTGCGTTTTACGCTCAACGCGTACTGGGATCGCTACCGCAAGCCCATCTACATTACCGAGAACGGCGTGGGCTGCTACGACACGCTCGAGGAGGACGGGACCGTTCACGACCCGTATCGTGTCGACTTCTACCGTGCGCACCTTGAGCAGGTGCGCGAGGCGATCGCGGACGGCGTCGATGTTCGCGGCTACTACGCTTGGGGCCCCATCGACATCGTGAGCTGCTCGAGCTCCGAGATGTCCAAGCGCTACGGCTTTATCTACGTCGATCGCGATGACTACGGCCACGGTACCGGCAAGCGCGTCCTCAAGGACAGCTACTACTGGGCCAAGCACGTGATCGAGACTAACGGAGCCGACCTGGATTAATTTGGTGGCCCATGCTATTGCGGCGCCGCGGCTGTCACGAGATCGGTATCTGGAAAGACGGCGTCTGCCTGTAGCGGCAAACGGGTTCGCATAGGGCGCTGTTGATCATGGCCCCGTCGGGAGTGTTCCCGGCGGGGCCATTTTAGCTACCTCGACCGTCAGTCAGGCAAAACGCTAGCGCTGGCAGCCGAGGCAGCTAAAATAGCCCCGTCTCAAATAGCTACCCTTTAACCATGCGGAGAGGTCTGCAATTTATACAGTTCGTTGGCTGTTAAGGGTGGCAATGCTGTCGTGATGCGGTAACCTCATTGATTGGTTTCGCGACAGCAACATAACGGTAATGTCGCGGAAACACGGCGAGCCTAAGCTATGACTCGTTCGTTAGTAATCAACACCGCTTCTCACGCGGTGCCGATACGAAGGGAGTTCCGTATGGCCGAACTTACTGACCGCTTCGGGACCATGGTGTTCTCTGAGGAAGTCATGAAGGACTACCTCCCCAAGGACATTTGGAAGCGCCTTGCTGCAACCCTCGAGGATGGTGAGCCGCTCGACCTGGACGTGGCCAACGCCGTTGCCCACGCCATGAAGGTCTGGGCCATCTCCAAGGGCGCGACGCACTACGCGCACTGGTTCCAGCCGCTTTCGGGCATTACTTCCGAGAAGCACGACAGCTTCCTCGAGCCCAACCATGACGGCACCGCCATTACCAAGTTCACGGGTAAGAACCTCATCCAGGGCGAGCCGGATGCCTCCAGCTTCCCCAACGGCGGCCTGCGCGCCACCTTCGAGGCCCGCGGCTACACCGCCTGGGATCCCACCAGCCCCGCCTTTATCAAGGACGATGTCCTGTGCATCCCCACGGCTTTCTGCTCCTACACGGGCGAGGCCCTGGACAAGAAGACCCCGCTGCTGCGCTCCATGACCGCGCTCTCGCGTGAGTCCAAGCGCGTTTTGGCGCTGTTCGGTAAGACCCCCAAGAAGGTCGTTCCTTCCGTGGGCGATGAGCAGGAGTACTTCCTGATCAAGAAGGACGCCTATCGCAAGCGCAAGGACCTGGTCATCACCGGCCGCACCCTCTTTGGCGCCGCTCCCTGCAAGGGCCAGGAGCTCGAGGAGCACTATTTTGGCGCTATCCGCCCCACCGTCTCGGCCTATATGAAGGACCTGGACAACGAGCTGTGGGCGCTCGGCATTCCCGCCAAGACCAAGCACAACGAGGTCGCTCCCTGCCAGCATGAGCTCGCCCCCGTCTACGGCGAGGTCAACGAGGCCATCGACCAGAACCTGGTCATGATGGAGAAGATGAAGCTCATCGCCTCCCGCCATGACCTGGTCTGCCTGCTGCACGAGAAGCCATTCGAGGGCATCAACGGTTCGGGTAAGCACAACAACTGGTCGCTCGGCACCGAGTCTGAGAACCTGCTCGATCCGGGCGACACCCCGCTCGACAACCTGCAGTTCATCGTCTTCCTCACCGCGGTGATCGAGGCCGTCGATAACTATCAGGAGCTCCTGCGCGCCTCCGTTGCCTCTGCCGGCAACGATCATCGTCTGGGCGCCAACGAGGCTCCTCCGGCGATTATGTCCATCTTCCTGGGCGACCAGCTTACCGAGGTCGTCGAGAAGATCATCGATGGCAAGGCTTCCGTCCATGCCACGCGCGGCGTGCTCGACCTGGGCGCCGATACCCTGCCCAAGCTGATGCAGGACAACACCGACCGCAACCGCACCTCCCCGTTCGCCTTCACTGGCAACAAGTTCGAGTTCCGTGCCTGCGGCTCCGAGCAGAACGTCTCCGACTCCAACCTGGTGCTCGATGCCGCCGTGGCCAAGTCGCTCAAGTCCTTCGCCGACGCACTCGAGGGTACGCCCGAGGATAAGTTCCAGGACGCCGCGCTCGAGTACTGCAAGAAGGTGCTGACCGATCACCAGCGTATCCTGTTCTCCGGCGACGGTTACTCCGACGAGTGGCCCGTCGAGGCCGAGAAGCGCGGCCTTGCCAACAACAAGACCACGGCCGACGCTCTTCCCGCCTTTGTTTCCGATAAGGCCATTGCGCTCTTTGAGGAGACGGGTGTCCTGACCCGCGCTGAGGCCCAGTGCCGCTACGACTGCAAGCTCGAGAAGTACAACAAGCTCATGAACATCGAGGCCACCACGATGGTTCGCGAGGCGCGTCGTACCTATCGCCCGGTCATTACCGCCTATGCCACCAAGGTCGCTAAGGGCCTTGAGACTATTCGTGCCGCTGGTGCGGAGGCCGCCATGCAGTGCGAGCAGAACACGCTCAACAAGCTCTGCAACGGTATCACCACCATCAACGACTCCATCAAGGCGCTCGACGCCGTGCATCAGAAGGCCGAGGCCCTCGATGGCCAGGAACAGGCCAACGTGTACGCGCACGAGGTCGTTCCCGCTATGGACGCGCTGCGCGCCGCCGTGGATGCTATGGAGGAGATCGTTGCCGCCGACTACTGGCCGGTTCCGACCTACGATGACATTCTGTTCTATGTGTAGAACGTAACTGACATATCGTCACGGTATTGAGCCGGGGCCCGCATCATGCGGGCCCCGGTTTTTGTTTGCGAAGGGCGCTTTGAAGCCCGTTTTGCCGCCGATTTGCCGGGATCCGCACCCTGTCGGGTTCGAATCCCGGCACATGGGTAGCAAAAAGCCCGTCACCGCGAGGGCAACGGGCTTCTCGATTTAAATGGTGCCCCCAGCGGGATGTCCGCGTGCGGCTGGCGCCGCCCGCTTCCGCTGCGTCGCTTCGCTCCTTGCGTGCTGCGCTGGAAAACGCTTCGCGTTTCCTCAGCTCCGCACCCTGTCGGGTTCGAATCCCGGCGCATGACTAGCAAAAAGCCCGTCACCGCGAGGGCAACGGGCTTCTCGATTTAAATGGTGCCCCCAGCGGGATTCGAACCCGCGATATCCACCTTGAAAGGGT
>CAUGJN010000049.1 GCA_959599635.1 uncultured Collinsella sp. | reverse complement strand
ACCTTGCGGCGGGCCAGGCGCACCGTGGCGATGGCGAGCACCGACGAGGTCAGCAGCACCAGGCCTTGCGGGATCATGCCCAGCAGGGCACCCACCGTGGACAGCAGCGCCGACGAAGGCACATGACCAGCCAACAGCTCGGAGAAGCACCACGAAAGCGCGCTATTGCCTGGGGTTCCCGCGGCATCCCACAGCTCGCTCACGCTCGAGGCAAACAACGCCAAACCGAGCGGGATCATGATGATGCTCGCAAAGCGCACGATGGCGTTAAGCGCATTCATGATCTCGGAATTGACCTTTTTGACGTATTTGGCCTCGTTATTGATCTTAGCCACGTAGTTGTCGGCGCCGACATGGATCACGCGAGCGCGCAGCAGGCCCGAGTCGATAAAGCTGCCGCTCATGAGCTCGGAACCGGGCTGTTTCTTGATAAGGTCGCTCTCGCCCGTCAGCAGGCTCTCGTTCACGAGCGCTTCGCCGGAAACCACCACGGCGTCAGCGGGAATCTGGTCGCCGCGCCCCAGGCGGATGATGTCGTCGAGCACGATCTGGTCCAAGTCGAGCTCCACCTCGGCACCGTCGCGCACCGCGATGGCCTTCTTAGAGGTCAGCAGCGTGAGCTTATCGACCATCTTCTTGGACCGCATGGATTGAATGACGCCAATAGCGGTATTGAGGAACACCACAAACAGGAACGTCAGGTTCTTAAACGAACCGGTCAAAATGACCAGGAACGCCAAGATCACGTTGATCAAATTGAACAGCGTGCAGAGGTTCTCGATGATGAGCTCTTTGACCGACTTGGTCTTGAGCTCCATGTTGCGGTTGATCTTACCGGCGGCGATGCGCTCCTCGACCTCGGCGGTCGAGAGTCCGCGCTCGATATCCGTTGCTGCCATACCACGTCCCATCACGTCGCGTCGGTATAAGAAAAACCGCCCGGACCATGCGAGGTTCGGACGGTCTTACGTTCGATGGTGCCCCATGTTGGATTCGAACCAACGGCCTTCTGCTCCGGAGGCAGACGCTCTAATCCCCTGAGCTAATAGGGCCAACGATTGGCATTATACCCAAGTGCACCACGGGCTATCAAAATAAAAGAAAAAGCTTTGCAATTCCGAGGAAGACGCGGCGCAACGGCCCACTTTAGAAGGCAAAAGCGAGTCAGATAGTATAAACTCTCATGCACCATATATACACGGCTCGCGATGCGGGCCGTTTTTGCAAAAGTTATCCATCGAGGTGAGAGGCACACCATGATTGCAATTTTAAAGCAGAGCGCCAGCGACGAGGCCGTCGGCCATATCGTCAGCTGGATTGAGAAAAAGGGCCTGAAGACCGATGTCTCGCGCGGCGAGAATGAGACGATTATCGGCCTGGTGGGCGATACGACCAAGATCGACCCGTTCCTGCTCGAGTCCATGGATGTCGTCGAGCGCGTGCAGCGCGTCTCCGAGCCGTTCAAGCGCGCCAACCGTAAATTCCACCCCGAGGACTCCGTCATCGACTGCGGCCACGGCGTCAAGATCGGCGGCGACCAGTTCCAGGTCATCGCCGGCCCGTGCTCCGTCGAGGGCGAGAACCTCATCCGCATCGCCCGCCGCGTGAAGGCCGCCGGTGCCACGATGCTGCGCGGCGGTGCCTACAAGCCCCGCACCTCCCCCTACGCCTACCAGGGCATGGGCCCCGCCGGCCTCGACCTGCTGTGCGAGGCGTCTGCCGAGCTCGACATGCCGATCGTCACCGAGATCATGGATCCACGCGACGTGCAGGTCTTCTTGGACAAGAAGATTGACGTCATGCAGATCGGCGCCCGCAACGCCCAGAACTTCCCCCTGCTCAAGGAGGTCGGCAAGACCCAGACCCCGATTCTGCTCAAGCGCGGTATGTCCGGCACGATCGACGAGCTGCTTATGGCAGCCGAGTACATCATGAGCGAGGGCAACGACAACGTCATCCTGTGCGAGCGCGGCATCCGCACCTTCGAGACCCGCACCCGCAATACCTTCGACCTCAACGCCGTGCCGGTGCTGCACCACCTGTCGCACCTGCCCGTCGTCGCCGACCCCAGCCACGCCACCGGCTACACCCGCTACGTTGAGCCCATGGCGCTCGCCGCGACCGCCTGCGGTGCCAACGGCCTGGAGATCGAGGTCCACGACGAGCCGAGCCGCGCCTGGTCCGACGGCGCCCAGGCCCTCACCCCCGATCAGTTCGACGACACCATGCGCCGCATCCGAGCCATCCGCGAGGTCGTCTGCCAAGAGACCATGGAGTAGCTCATGGGTACGGTGAGAAACGCGCGTGTTAACCAGGGCGGCCCCAAGTGCGCCGGTATCGTCGGCCTGGGCCTGATCGGCGGAAGCTTTGCCCGCGGCTATGCACAGGCGGGCGTTCGCGTGCTGGCCTGGGACCCCGATGACGATGTCATGACGGCCGCCAGCATGGGCACTGTCGCCGGAGAGCTCAACGACAAGACACTCGGCGAATGCGACATCATCGTCCTTGCCTGCTATCCCGAGGCATGCATCGAGTGGCTCGAGGCGCACGCCCAGGCGCTCGCCGACGCCACCGACACCGACGCCATCATGGGTCCCGTGGTGATCGACACGGTGGGTGTCAAGGGCATCGTGTGCGAGCGCGCCTTTGAGCTTGCCCGCGAGCACGGCTTTTACTTTGTGGGTGCGCACCCCATGGCGGGCACGCAGTACTCGGGCTATGCGCACTCCCGCGCCGACCTGTTCCAGGGCGCCCCGCTCGTGCTCGTGCCACCCGCGGTGGACGATGCCCTTAAGCTGGAGCTTTTGGGCCAGGTGCGCGAGATGGTGCGCCCCCTGGGCTTTGGCAAGTTCAGCGTGACCAGCGCCGCCAAGCACGACCGCGTCATCGCCTTCACGAGCCAGCTTGCGCACGTGGTATCCAACGCCTACGTCAAAAGCCCCACCGCCCAGGTCCACCACGGCTTTTCGGCCGGTAGCTACCGCGATCTCACCCGCGTGGCGCACCTCAACCCGCAAATGTGGTCAGAGCTCATGATCGACGACGCCGATGCGCTCGCCTTCGAGATCGACCATCTGATCGAATCGCTTGGCGCCTACAGCCGTGCACTCAAGGACCGCGACCAGCGCTATCTGGAGAGTCTCCTTGCCGAGGGCGACCGCATTAAGCGCGCACTCGACGACGAGGCCTCCCACTAGACCACCTATCACGCCAGGTCGAAAGGACCATAGCTTATGGCGATTACCATCGATATCGACACTGCACGCCCCTACCAGGTGCATGTTGGCACGTTTTTGCTGGAGCAGGCGGGACCGCTCGTGCGCGCCACTGCCGGCGGCACCAAGGCCGTCATCGTTACGGACACCAACGTGGGCCCGCTCTACCAGATGCCCGTTAAGCAGAGCCTGGAGGCGTCAGGCTACGAGGTGAGCATCTGCACCTTCGAGGCCGGCGAGGCCCATAAGCGCGCCGAGACCTACGTTGCCATTTTGGAGTTTGTGGCCGAGCACGAGCTTTCGCGCTCCGACGTGATCGTGGCACTCGGCGGCGGTGTCGTGGGCGACGTGGCGGGCTTTGTGGCCGCCACCTACATGCGCGGCTGCAAGTTTGTGCAGATCCCAACGAGCCTGCTCGCCATGGTGGATTCGTCGGTGGGAGGCAAGACCGCCATCGATCTGGCTGCCGGCAAGAACTTGGCCGGCGCCTTTTGGCAGCCGAGCGTGGTTATCGCCGACGTGGGGTGTCTGGCCACCCTCACGCCCGAGCAGTTCGCCGACGGCTGCGGCGAGGTCGTCAAGCACGCCGTCATCGCCGACCCGGAGCTTTTCGCCGAGCTGGAGAAGACCCCGCTCACGCTGGAGCTGCTCAACCGCGATGTGGCCCGCGTAGCGCTCATCATCGCCCGCAATATCGACATCAAGCGCGCCGTGGTCGTCGCTGACGAGCGCGAAACCAACCAGCGCAAGCTCCTCAACTTTGGACACAGCGCTGGACACGCCGTCGAGGCCTGCGAGCACTTTGAACTCGGACACGGCAACTGTGTGTCGATCGGCATGGGCATCATCACACGCGCCGCGGCCCTGCACGGCGCTTGCGATGCTGCACTGCCCGGTCGTATTGAGGAGCTCTGCGCCCGCCATGGCCTCAAGACCCGCTGCGACCTAGATGCCGATACCGTCTTTGCCGAGGCGCTCCACGACAAGAAGCGCGCGGGCGACACTATCGACCTGGTGATTCCGCACGGCATTGGCCGCTGCAGCATCGACCGCACACCGCTTTCCACTTTCCACGAACTCATTGCCGAGGGCCTCGGCCAGAAGGGAGACGCATCCGCATGCTAGCCCGCATCACCCCGTCCCCGCTCAAGGGCACCGTTCCCGCCATCGCGTCCAAGTCGATGGCGCATCGCCTGATCATCTGCGCTGCGCTTGCCAACGGCGAGACGCACGTCACCTGCAACACCACCTGCGCCGACATCGAGGCCACGGTGCGCTGCCTCACGTCGCTCGGCGCCCGCATCGAGACCGTCGAGGATGGCTTCCAGGTCCACCCCACCATGAAGAGCATTGAATTTGGCCTACTCAAGGCCCTTGCCGGCGGCACGCTCGACTGCGGCGAGAGTGGCTCCACGCTGCGCTTCATGCTGCCCGTCGCCTGTGCGTTGGGCGCGGAGGCCACCTTCGTGGGCCAGGGCCGTCTGGGCGCCCGCCCACTCTCCCCGCTCTCGGACGAGATCATCGCCGCCGGCTGCGACCTGCAGGGTCTGGGCGGTTTTCCGCTCAAGACGAGCGGACGCATGCGCCCGGGCACTTTTGTGCTTCCGGGCAACGTGAGCTCGCAGTATATCTCCGGCCTGCTACTGGCAGCCCCGCTGCTGGCCCAGCCCTCCTGCGTGCAGGTAACCGGCCTCATCGAGAGCCGCCCCTACATCAACCTGACGATCCAGGCCATGAAGGCCTTTGGCGTCGAGGTCAACGTCGAGCGCATTCCGGCCAAGGACGGCCAGCCCGAGGTCACGAACTTCCGCGTGAGCAGTGGCTCGTACCGCACGCCCGGCAGCGTAGCCGTCGAGGGCGACTGGTCCAACGCCGCCTTTTGGCTGTGCGCCGGTGCCATCGGCACCGACCCAATCACCGTCGAGGGCGTGTCGCTAAGCTCCGCACAGGGCGACCGTAACGTGCTTGCCGCGCTTTCGCGCTTTGGCGCCCGCATCGTGCGCTCCACCAACGCCGCCACCGTGCAGTCCGACAAGCTCGCCGGCTTTGAGATGAGTGCCCACGACATTCCGGACCTGGTGCCCGCCATCTCGGCCGTGGCCTCGTTGGCACAGGGCCGCACCTTTATTCGCGATTGCGCCCGTCTGCGCATCAAGGAATCCGACCGTCTGGTCACCACCACCCGCGAGCTCACCGCGCTGGGCGCGCAGGTGCGCATTGCCGGCGATGACCTCATCATCAAGGGTGTCGATACCTTCACCGGCGGCGAGGTCGATTCGCACAACGACCACCGCATCGCCATGATGGCCGCAATCGCCGCGAGCCGCGCCACTGGCGAGGTCGTGATCCACGGCGCCGAGGCCGTCAACAAGTCCTATCCCGATTTCTTCGACCACTACCGCCTGCTGGGCGGCAAGGTCACACTCGAGGAGGAATAGCATGTCCTCGACCTTTGGCAACGTCTTGCACGTAAGCATCTTCGGCCAATCGCACTCCCCCGCTATCGGCTGCTCGCTCGATGGCATTCCGGCAGGTATCGCCGTGGACCAGGAGCAGCTGCAGGCCTTCCTCGACCGTCGTGCCCCCGGTCGCGACGAGACCGCGACCAAACGCCGCGAGGCCGACGCCGCCCACATCATCGCCGGCGTGGTCGATGGACATACCACCGGCGCGCCCATCGCCGCGATTATCGAGAACACCAACACGCGCTCCAAGGATTACTCCGAGCTGCGCCGCAAGCCCCGTCCGGGACATGCGGACTTCCCTGCGCGTGTGAAGTATCACAACATGCACGATGTCGCCGGTGGCGGTCATTTCTCCGGCCGCCTAACGGCCCCCTTATGCATCGCCGGCGGCATTGCGCTGCAGGCACTCGAGGCCCGCGGCATTCAGGTCATGGCGCACGTCGCGCAGATCGGCGGCATCTCCGACCTGCCGATGGACGATATGGTCTATCGCGAGGCCGATCGCAAGGCGATCCTTACGAACGATCTGCCGTGCATTGACGCCGCCGCAGCCGGCCGCATGCGCGAGGAGGTTCTGGCCGCGCGCGACGAGCTCGACAGCATCGGCGGCATCGTGGAGTGCGGCATTTACGGGCTTCCCGCGGGCATCGGCGACCCCATGTTCGACGGCATCGAGAACCGCATCGCGCAGATCGCGTTTGGCATTCCCGCCGTAAAGGGCGTGGAGTTTGGCATGGGCTTTGCCGTGGCCGCCATGCGCGGCAGCGAGAACAATGATCCGTATCGCATCGATGCCGAGACCGGCGAGATCGAGGTCGAGTCCAACAACGCCGGCGGCACCCTGGGCGGTATTTCGACCGGCGCGCCCGTCATGTGGCGCATGGCCGTAAAGCCGACGCCCTCCATTGGCCGCGAGCAGCAGACGGTGGACATGGACGCTATGGAAAATGCAGAGCTCTCGGTCCACGGCCGCCACGATCCCTGCATCGTCCCCCGAGCTGTCCCCGTAGCCGAGGCAGCCGCCGCCCTTGGCATCTGGGACGCCCTCCTCGAAGACGCCGCTCAGCGCTAACTACCCACCCCTCAACATCCCCCGACACGTGAAAGGGGTCTTCATGGACCTTGCTGACATCCGCCAGGCCATCGATGGCATCGACACCACGCTCCTCAACAGCTTTGTTGAGCGCATGGACATTGCCACCGAGGTCGCCAAGTCAAAAATCGAGATGGGCAAGGCCGTCTCCGACCCCGCCCGTGAGCGCTCCAAGCTCAACAACCTCGCCAGCCGCGCACCCGAGCGCTACGAGGCGCAGACCATCACGCTATTCCGCCTCCTCATGAGCATGAGCAAGGCCGAGCAGCAGCGCTATATCAACGAGCTCAAGGGCATCACGGTCTCGCAAAGGGCACACGCCACGGCCGAGGCCTTCGATACGCCCTTCCCCCAGACGGCCACCGTCGCCTGCCAGGGTGTTGAGGGCGCTTACAGTCAAATCGCCGCGTGCAAACTCTTCGACGTGCCCGACATCGCGTTTTTCGAGACCTTCGAAGGCGTTATGCGCGCCGTGCGCGACGGCTTCTGCGAGTTTGGCGTGCTGCCCATCGAGAACTCCACCGCCGGCTCAGTCAACGCCGTCTACGACCTGCTCGCCCAGTTCGACTTCCACATCGTGCGCTCGCTTCGCCTCAAAATCGACCACAACTTGCTCGTCAAGCCCGGCGCCAAGCTTGCGGACGTGCACGAGGTCTACAGCCATGGCCAGGCCATTGCCCAATGCGCCGGCTATATCGAGGCGCACGACCTGCACGCCACCAAGTACCCCAACACGGCCATGTCGGCCGAGATGGTCGCCAGCTCCGAACGCACCGATGTTGCCGCGATCGCATCGCGCAGCTGCGCCGCACTCTACGGCTTGGAGGTACTGGAGCCCAACATCCAGGACTCGGACAACAACTACACGCGCTTTGTCGTCATCAGCCGCGAGCCACGCGTCTACCCCGGCGCCAACCGCACCTCGCTCATGATTACCACGGCCAACGAGCCGGGCGCACTCTATCGCGTACTCGAGCGCTTCTACGCGCTCAATATCAACCTCATCAAGCTCGAGAGCCGCCCCATCCCCGGGCACGACTTTGAGTTTATGTTCTACTTTGACCTGGACTGCCCCTTTGGCAGCAAGGCCCTCGATGACCTGCTCGATTCCATCGACGACGTGTGCGAGAGCTTCACCTACTTTGGCAGCTACACGGAGGTGCTCTAGATGACCGATACCGCCGCAACCCGCCCCTACGGCGTGCTGGGCCGCGTGCTGGGCCACAGCTACACCCCAACCATCTACAAGGAGCTCGCGGGGCTCGAGTACGTACGATTTGAGCGCGAGCCCGAGGATCTTGAGGCCTTTATGACAGGCGACGAATGGGAGGGCACCAACGTGACCATCCCCTACAAGCGCGCCGTCATGGAATACTTGGACGAGCTGAGTCCGCTCGCCGAGCGCATGGGCAACGTCAACACCATCACACGCCTGCCTGACGGTTGTTTGCGCGGCGACAACACCGACTACTTTGGTTTTCAGTGTCTGGTCGAGGAGTTGGGCGTAGAGGTTGCCGGCAAGAAGGCCCTCGTGCTCGGTGCCACCGGTGGCGCCGGCACCACTGCCAGCATGGTGCTCGGCGACCTGGGCGCCATCGTCGTGCCGGTCGGCCGCACGAGCGAAGTCAACTACGACAACATCGCGCAGCAGTCCGACGCCGCACTGCTCGTCAACTGCACGCCCGCCGGCATGTTCCCCCACTGTCCCGATGCCCCCTGCACGCTCGAGGGGCTCGATGCGCTCGAGGGCGTCATCGACATTGTCTACAACCCCGCTCGCACGGGACTCATGCTCGAGGCCGAGCGCCGCGGCATTCCCTGCATCGGCGGCCTGCTCATGCTCGTGGCCCAAGCGGCACAGGCCGTCGAGCGCTATACCGGCCAGGTCACCCCGCGCGAGCGCATCCTGGACGTAACGGAGCGCTTGTCACGCCGTGAACAGAACATCGCGCTGATCGGCATGCCAGGCTCGGGCAAGACCCGTGTGGGTGAGCAGATCGCCCTGCTCACGGGTCGCGAGCACATCGACCTGGACCGCGCCCTCGAGGAGCGCCTGGGCATGCCCTGCGCCGACTTTATCGTCGAGCGCGGCGAGGCGGCGTTCCGCGAACAGGAGACGGCGGCGCTGGCCGACATCTCCAAGCGAAGCGGCCTGGTGCTTTCCACCGGCGGCGGCGTGGTCACGCGCGACGAGAACTACCCGCTGCTGCACCAGAACAGCCAGATTGTGATGCTCAACCGCAAGCTCGACGAGCTCGCCCACAAGGGTCGCCCCATCACCGCCCGCGATGGCATCGACAAGCTGGCCGAGCAGCGCATGCCGCGCTACCGCGCGTGGGCCGACTACATCATCGGCTCACGCGACTGCGCTGCCAACACCGCCCAAGCCCTCCTCGAGACCCTCCCACCCGCTCTCTAACCTAAGCCACCACAAAGGGGACAGGCACCTTTGTGGTGGCTTTCCAACCGCAAAGGAAGCAACCATGAAAGCACTCGTCATCAACGGCCCCAACCTCAACATGCTCGGCATTCGCGAGCCGGGCATCTATGGCAGCGACAACTACGACCGCCTAGTGCAGATCTGCCAGGAAGCGGGCGCTGCACAGGGCTTCGACGAGGTCGAGGTCTTCCAGTCCAACCACGAGGGCAGCATCGTCGACAAGATCCAGGAGGCATACGGCAAGGTCGACGGCATCGTCATTAACCCGGCGGCATACACGCATACGAGCGTGGCGATCCTCGACGCACTCAAGGCCGTCGCCATTCCGGCTGTGGAGGTCCACATCAGCGCTGTTGAGACCCGCGAAGACTTCCGCCAGGTGAGCTACGCCCGCCTGGCCTGCTTCGCCACCATCACCGGCGAGGGCCTACAAGGCTACGCCCACGCGCTGGAGCTGCTGGGGAAGCGTCTCGAAAAGTAGCCTCGCGAGCAAATCCATCAACGCCGATTCGCACGCCAATATAGCCAGTGCCGCCAGCAGCAACCTCGCTACTGGCGGCACTTTATTACTGGCATATAATCGTTGCAGTCACACAACGTCTGGAGACGCGCATGTTAAGCATCCATCTGGGAGATTATCCCGGTTCCATCTACGATACCGAAACCTATTTTAGGAACTCATACTTGGACTCATGGTTCGAAGACCCTATGGCCGCACAAATCATCAAAAGCGTGGACGGATCAGAGCTCATCGGACCCCACAACATCGTAAGCAAACAACTAGGCTCAATCACCCCACTTGAACTGTCCGGCGGCGTCAAGACGCTGCTGTTAGTACGCAATCTCCCAAATATGGTGTTCAACGCATCTACCTGTGGAGACAACTGTGCCCGCTGGCTACTCAAGATCGGCAAAGAGCAGGATGTGCTGGTGACCCTTTACCACATCATGAAGTTCCCCTGGAAGAACTTTAAAATCCGCATTGAAAACGATGACCGCATCGTCAGAAACATGCAGGAGTTTGTCGGTGCCACGAATGACTTTTTGGATGTTGATGAGTAATGAAGGGGATGCATACCGTTGTCGTAGAGCGTGCAAAGGTCAAATACACACTCACCTTTAAACGCAACATTTCCTTCATTCGCGGCAACAGCGGCACGGGCAAAACGACGCTCATCTCGATGATTCGCGACTTCAACGACCGAGGACCGGAAAGCGGCGTTACACTCAGCTGCGACGTGCCCTGCGAAACGCTATCTGGCAGGCGTTGGGAGCGCGAGCTTTCGATTATCGAGGACTCAATCGTCTTTCTAGATGAGGGCAACGAGTTTATCTACTCAAAGGACTTCGCCAAAGCCATCAACGGATCATCCAACTATTTTGTTCTGATATCTCGTCGCGACGCCAACGAACTCCCCTACAGCGTCGACGAGATCCTAAAGCTAGTCAACACCACAAGCAAGACAATTAATGGCCGCAAGAGCGACAGACGCTTCTACTCGGTGACCAAGCCGCTATATGACCACACGGCAAGCATGTTGTATCAGGATCTAAATGTTGGATTCGAGATACCCGACGCCGTAGTTGTCGAGGACAGCAAATCGGGTTATCAATTCTACAACGCTCTTTGCAACCGACTCGGGATCCCCTGCTATACCGCTACCGGCGTAGCAAACCTAAAACGAACGATTCACGAATGTCCCGAGCAAAACGTCCTTGCCATAGGAGACGGCGCTGCGTTTGGTCCCTACATCGAAAAGGTGCTGGGGCAGCGCGTTTACAAGAACGTTCGCTTGTTCCTCCCTGAATCATTTGAGTGGACACTTCTGCAGTCTGGCCTCATTCCCAGTAACGACATTCCAAAGATCCTCGAGGACCCCTCGAGCTACATCGAAAGCCGCGACTACCTGAGCTGGGAGCGATTCTTCACCGATGTGTTGGTCAAGTACTCGGCAAACACTCGCTACGCCTACAGAAAGGCACGGCTCAACGAGCAGTACCTAAAGCCGCAGGCGATGGATGCAGTTGCAAGCGTCTTGCCCGAGTGTCTGAAGGCATAATGACAGCGGGGAGGGCCAACTTGGTCCTCCCCGCTTTTAATTACGCCTTCTTGATCACGTACGCC
>CAUGJN010000048.1 GCA_959599635.1 uncultured Collinsella sp. | reverse complement strand
GCCGCTCTTGGCGTCGGCGGCATCGCCATCTCGCTCGGCTTTCAGGACACGCTGTCAAATCTTATCGGCGGCATGCAGGTAACGTTTATGGGCATCATCAAACCCGGCGACAATATCGAGGTCGGCGGCGTGTCGGGCGTGGTCCAAGATATCACCTGGCGCCATACGACCATCGAGGACGCCTGCGGGCAGACCATCATCGTCCCCAACTCCAACATCTCCAAGAACACGCTCGTGCATTTGATGCCCTTTGGGCGCGTGGCCGTCCCCGTCGCGGTCAAGGACACGTCCAAGTGGGCTTCACTGGACGCGCTGGCAGATGAGCTCACCGACGCCACCAAGGCCGCGGTGCTTCCCATCTCGGGCTTTGACAAGGAGCCCTACGTGCTCTTTAGCGAGATCGGCGACTTTGGCGTCAAGGGCAAGATTATCTTTATCGTCAGCGACGACAGCACCACCTTTACGGCAGCCGACGCCTGCATCCGCGCCATCGCCCCCATCATCGCCTAAAACCACCGCAAAGGGGACAGGCACCTTTGTGGTGGTTTCGCATCGTGGTACCATGGTTCATATCGTTGTTTAAACGACTAAGGGAGTAGACACCATGGAAGAGGCCTATCGTCAAGCACGCAAGCGCGGCGAGCAGGGACGCCGTCGCGCCATCAGCCAAAGCGAGCACCCGTACCTTACGGACCTCGATAGCCTCGTTGCCCAGCTCCCCTTAGGTCAGCGAGAGAGCGTTGGCCTAAGGGACATTCCGCTCGAAATGGTCGTCGGCACGGTTACCAAGGGCCGTCAGTCTGCCTTTTCATGCAACTTTATGCCCCTGCTGCCGTTTAACACCGAGTTCGCCCGCAAGTGGTCCAACCTCTACGACATCCAGGTGACCGAGGGCTATCGCGACCCCATCATCGTCACCGAGTTCATGCATCGGTTCTACGTCCAGGAGGGCAACAAGCGCGTCAGCGTCCTCAAATTCCTGGACGCCCCGACGGTTTCGGCCAAGGTCACCCGCCTCTACCCCGGAAAATGGGATTCCGTCGAAAGTCGCCTGCACGGCGAGTTCTGCGCGTTTTGGCGCGTCTGCCCCCTATACGAGATCGAGTTCTCGCGCGAGGGAAGCTATGAGACGCTCGCCAAGATGCTCGGCCAGGACCTTGTCGAAAAGTGGCCACAGAAAAAGGTCGACTACCTGCGCCATACCTTCCTACTCTTTAAACGCGCCTACCTGCGCGCCGGCGGCGACCATCTGGACATTACGCCCGCCGACGCCATGCTCGTCTACCTCAACGTGTACAACCAAGACCGTCTACTGGATACGCCGACGGACATCGTCGTAAACCGCCTGTGCAAGATTTGGCGCGAGCTGGTCATTGCCGGCAAAAATGACGAGGACAAGGTCGATCTTGTCGAAGCGCCGAGCGTCGATGAGGAAGAGGCGCCCGCCAAGTCCACCTCCGGCGTGCTCAACTTCTTTATGGGCAAGACCGTCTATTCGGCGGCCAACCCCCTGCGCATCGCCTTTATCCATGAGTTCCCCTGTGCGACGTCGAGCTGGGACAGCCTGCACGACCAAGGACGTCAGTATCTCGATGAGCACTTTGGCGGTATCGTGCGCACCGAGGCGTTCGAGGACTGTCACGATCCGGACGTGTTCTACGCCGCCGTGGAAACGGCTGTCAAACATGGAGCAAACGTCATCTTCTCGACCTCGCACCGCCTGATGGAATACACGCTCAGGGCTGCCGTTGAGTATCCCCAGGTTCGGTTCCTTAACTGCTCTATCGGCCTTCCCCACCAAAGCGTCCGATCGTACTTTGGCAAGATGTACGAGGCCAAGTTTCTCCTGGGCGCCCTTGCCGCCAGTATGGCGGACAACCACCGCATCGGTTACCACGCGTCCGTCTTTGCGTCGGGCGCGCTGAGCGAGATCAACGCCTTTGCGATTGGTGCCTCGCTGCTCGACCCTCGTGCGCAGATTATCCTCACTTGGGGAGATGTTCCCGCCGGCGGTCTTGCCGAAGCCATGTGTCGCGAGGGCGTGAGCGTCATGACCGGCGCCGATATGTCCAAGTCTCTCGAGGACCCCACCGCCTACGGGCTTCACCGTCTGGTAAACGGCAAGGAAGTTACCGGTATTGCTATGCCGGTATGGAACTGGGGCCGTTACTACGAACTCATCGTACGCAGCCTACTGCACGGCACATGGGACGAGACCGCCGATGACCAGCAGGTGCGCGCCGTCAACTACTGGTACGGTATGAGCTCCGGCGTCATCGATATTCGCTACGCTCCGGGCCTACCCTATCAGACGCGTAAACTTGTGCAGCTGCTTCGCAACGGCATTGTCGAGGGCTCCATCAACCCATTTGGCGGCGAGCTCCACAGCCAGGACGGCGTGGTTCAGATTGAGGGCTTCCCTCCCCTGCCGAGTACGCAGATTGTCGAGATGAACTGGCTGGCTGACAACGTTATAGGCTCGATTCCGCAGCTCGATAACGAGCCGGAGGTCCGTGCCCTATGAATATCCTAGCCATTGCCGATGTAGAGGAGCGCTGCCTGTGGGAATGTTTTCGCAAGGAGCGCTTTGAGGACGTTGACCTGATTCTATCCGCAGGCGACCTGGATCCGGACTATCTTGAGTTTTTGGTCACTGTCATCAACAAACCGCTTGTGTACGTTCGTGGCAACCACGACGACCGCTACGCGCGCCATGCACCGGGCGGGTGCATTTGTGTTGAGGACAGCGTATATGTGTACCGAGGTATTCGCATTGCGGGTCTGGGCGGTTCCATGCGCTACCGCGACGGCGCGAACATGTATACCGAGCGCGAGATGGCAAAACGCATGCGCAAGCTATCGCGAAAAATCGCACTGGTAGACGGATGCGATATTCTACTTACCCATGCACCCGTCGCAGGCATGGGCGACCTGGACGACCTGCCGCATCGAGGATTCGAGTGCTTTAATGCGGCTCTTGAGTCTTGGGGTCCCGACTATATGATTCACGGGCATGTGCACCAAAGCTACGGCCCCAACTTTCAACGCGAGCGCCAACACCCATGCGGAACGAAGATTGTCAACGCCTGCGGCTATACCAAGATCGAAATTGACGAGGCGCGCTACCCCACGCGCGGTTGGAAGGCCGCTTGGCTCAACTCGCAAACCATGCGCCGCGAGCTCAAACGCCACGAAGCAATCGAGTCTTCAACCGCCAGAACCCCCTGGTAACTGGCAACAACCACCACGAAGGGGATAGGCACCTTTATGGTGGTTTTGCTGACTCGTCCGACCTGTCCATCACGGTGCTTGTGTAATTAACGAGAACACTCATTGTTTTGTAAGGACGGCGCTCACGTGCCGTCTTTTTTTGTCAACTTATGCAGTCTCGACCGTGTTGTATGTAGAGGGACCTCGCTAGACGCCTTCCCTATATCCACCACGACCAATTGGAGGTGACACTATGCCTGCACGCCGTAACCGCAATAGCACGCTCCGATGCGATGCCGATCAGATCGAGCGGGAAGCAAAGCGCTTGGTCGACACGTATTCCGACCTCATCCTTCGATTGTGCTATTCGGCCCTTGGATCCGCTGACGACGCTCAAGACATCTGCCAGGACACGCTGATCAAGATTCTCCAACGCACTCAACCGTTCGACTCGCTCGAACACGAACGTGCTTGGGTGATCCGAGTCGCACTGAACGCATGTCGCGATATCGGCCGTACGCACGCGAATCACCCGGTTGTCGACCTCGATTCGCTCCCCGATTTCTGCGCACCCGTAACACATACCGAGCAAGAATTCGCGCAACGCGACTGCGCCATTCTTTCCGCTGTCACGGCCCTGCCTCAAGCACAGCGCATCGCCATCTTTTTGCACTACTACGCAGGCATGAGCATCAGGGAAATCGCAGACGCCGTTCACGCGACGCCAGCTGCAACCGCCCAGCACCTTAGCCGCGGACGTGCGTCACTTCGGCTTTCCTTGAAAGGAGACCACAATGACTACGAATTCGAATGACTATCGCCACGCCCTGGAGCACATTTCGTTTACCGATAATGCGAAGCAGCACATGGCAAACTCGATTGCTCAGTCCGTCGCCTCAAGCGATGCGGCGACCGCTCAAAGCAACTTTAATGGCACGCGACGCAAGCCGCGCATCGCCCGCCATCCCGTAAGAACAGTCGCTCGCATTGCCGCTGTAACGGCAGTCCTCGCTATCGTCATTGGAGGCGCTGGCACGGCTATGGCAACAGGCGTCCTGCCGCTTCCTTCTGACATGCTTTCCGACATCTTTGACGGACCTGCTTCTCAAACCGAGATCATCGACCGTATTGGCCGGCCCGTCGGTGCTAGCTGCTCCAACAACGGAGTCACCGTGACCGCCGACGCCATCATGGGCGACAAGGATATGGTTACCATCGCCTATACGCTTACGTTCGACGATCCCGCTGCCCTGAAAAAGCTTTCCGAGCCGGGCGAGAACGGAACTATCGCCGGAAGTGTCGATGGAAACGTATACGTTGATGGCGAGCATGGCGGCCAAGGCCAATCATGGCTCATTGACAAGAACCCCAATGACTCCAGCATTCAATACTTTGCACAGTTCAGCGTTGAATCACCCGGCCTTATGGGCAGGACCGTCCGCACGCATATCAACTCTCTCGTTGTGCCACGTGCTGGCAAAGAGCTTCCCGAGTATAAGAAAATACTTACGGGCCCATGGGATCTTAAGTTCCAGCTGAATTACGAAGATACATCCGTTACGATTCCCGCGCCCAAATCGGTCAACTTTAACGGCACCAAGGCGACGATTCAAGAGGCCACCGTATCCTGCGTTGGCGTTTCAGTCCGCTACAACATAGATCGTTCCATCGAACACGACAACAACAGCGGCAAGATGTCTCAAAACATGGAGGAGTCTATGGATGCCGTTGGCAACATACCCCTCATCGTGACGTTCAAAGACGGTCATGTTGAGGACGCAACCAGCCACAGCGGCTATTTCGCAAATAAACTGGATAACGGCACCACTGATGTCCACAAGACCTGGCCGTTCTCGCAAGTTTGTGACACAGACAAGATTGCAAGCGTACAAATTGGCGATACGGTCATTCCCATGAATTCGTAACGCTACGCGGCTCGTATATGCACCCGGTTCCGCACTTCGCGTCTAAAGATGCGCTGTCATCGAGCAGCGTGAGCGCAAGGCCGCCCGTATGGTCGGCTGGGAACACCTCGTTGCGCTAAAAACCACCACGAAGGGGACCGGCACCTTTGTGGTGGTTTTGCTGACTCGTCCGACCTGTCCCAACGGTTTGTCTCAATCTGTAACAGGTAGGGCCCAAATAATCGGTTAGCTGTTACAGATCGAGACAGACCACGGATGCTCAGCCGAAAATCTCAATCTGTAACAGGTAGGAACGATTTTGCCCCTTAGATGTTACAGATTGAGATATTTGACAGCTTGAATCGGCATCGCCTACAGCGCGGCGACGACCTTGTCGCCCATCGTCGTGGTGCCGAGGATCTTATCTGCCGGGGTGTTGACATCGGCGATGTCACGGGTGCGCCAGCCCTCGTCGAGCACGCGCGCCACGGCGCTCTCGATCCACGCGGCTTGCTCGCCCATGTCGAGCGCGTAGGTCAGCAGCATCGCCACCGACAAGATTTGAGCCAGCGGATTGGCCACGCCGAGCCCCGCGATGTCAGGAGCGCTGCCAGCGCTCGGCCCAAACAGCGATACGCCATCATCCAGCGAGGCAGAGGCAAGCATACCGAGCGATCCGGTAATCTGAGCCGCCTCATCGGACAGGATGTCGCCGAACATGTTCTCCGTCACCACGACGTCAAAGTCTGCCGGTCGACTGATGAGCTGCATGGCGGCGTTGTCGACGAGCAGGTCCTCAAGCTCCACGTCGGAGTACTCCTCGTCTTGCACGCGATGCACGATCTCGCGCCACATGCGGCTCGTCTCCAGCACGTTGCGCTTATCAACGCTCGTCACCTTGCCGCGACGTTTGCGCGCCGCCTCAAATGCCTGGCGCGCAATGCGCTCAATCTCGTACTCGCGATACTCCATCACGTCGACCGCACGCTGACCGGCCGCACCCGCAGCGCCCGCGCAGGTCACGGATGCGGGCGCCAAAGTCCCACGGCATGTTGTAGCCCATCGTATCGGGGATGTTCACGACCGTGGCACCGGCCTTTACGGCCGCCTCGATAATGCGCACCAGAAACTCCTGATCGGAGCGGCCGGCATCCTCGGCATAAAACTCAACATCGTCAACGAACTTGCGAGCATGTTTGACGGCATGGATCGCTCACTCAATTGCCCTTTCCTCAGTCATATGGAGCTTGTCGCGCAGGTGACTGGCGCTCACACCCAGCCCTGTATGGATACGGGGCCTCTGGGCCGTTTTGAGCGCCTCTGCAGCCACTTCGATATCCCTGTCGACAGCGCGCGTCAGGCCGCATACCGTGCATCGGTCGCCCGCAATCTTGCCAATCTCCTGTACGGAGCGAAAGTCACCAGGACTCGAGATGGGAAAGCCCGCCTCGATAACGTCCACGTTCATGCGCACCAGCTGGCGGGCGATGAAGAGCTTTTCCTCGGTATTCATGCTGGCGCCCGGCGACTGCTCACCGTCGCACAGGGTGGCGTCAAAGATTGTGATTTTGCGGCTTATATGTTCCTCCTGATTGACCGTTTTATGACAGATGGCTTTCAGGAGAGAGAAGGCCTAGAGATAGAAAAATACCCGTGTCGCTCATCACGCCTGAAAGTGGCAGACGATAGCGCACCCGGGTACAACAAATCGTTATAGCGAGATTACAACCCTAGCGCGCTATCCAATCTAGTAGCGCTAGGCCTAGGAGCTGTTGCGTGTTCTTAAACATGTTGGGCTCCCTTCGGCCTCGGGTAGTACTACATCGCGCTAAAGTACAACACAAGTAAAACCACCACAAGGGTGCCTGTCCCCTTCGTGGTGGTTTCGTTGACTCAAAAGCAAGAAACCCGGTCCTGCACGAGGCAGAACCGGGTCTCTTTAGCAATGCTTGCTTTGCTCAGGCAGTAACTGTTAGTTACTCAGCCAGGAAGTCGCGCTGGATAGCGGGATCGACCTTGACGCCAGGGCCCATGGTGGAAGACACGGAGATGGACTTGACGTACTTGCCCTTAGCAGAAGAGGGCTTGACGCGCAGGATCTCGGTGTACAGGGCAGCGTAGTTCTCGACGAGCTGCTGCTCGGTGAAGGACTTCTTGCCCAGGGGCACGTGGCAGATGCCGTAGCGGTCGGCGCGGTACTCAACGCGGCCGGCCTTGAGCTCGGAGACCATCTTGGCGACGTCCATGGTCACGGTGCCGAGCTTGGGGTTCGGCATGAGGCCACGGGGACCAAGGATCTTACCGATGCGGCCAACCTTGGCCATCATGTTCGGCGTAGCGATAGCGGCGTCGAAGTTGATCTCGCCCTTCTGAATCTGGGCGACAAGCTCGTCGGAACCGATGATGTCGGCGCCGGCAGCCTCAGCCTCGCGGGCCTTCTCGCCCTCGGCGAAGACGGCAACACGAACGGTCTTGCCGGTGCCGTGGGGCAGGGAGATGGAACCACGGATGTTCTGGTCAGCCTTACGAGTATCGATGCCCAGACGGAAGTGGGCCTCGACGGTCTCGTCGAACTTGGCGGTGTCGAGCTCCTTGATGAGCTTGGCAGCCTGAAGGGGGGTGTAGAGCGTGGCGCGGTCGATCTTCTCGGCAGCGGCGTTATAGCTCTTACCATGCTTAGCCATGTGCATTACCTCCTGTGGTTAAACGGGCGTGAGCCCTCCCACATCGTATCGTGTGCCCTATTGCACACATTTAACGGGCGCCCAGGTCGGAGCACCCGTCGTTACCATAAGAAATCGCTACTCAGCGATGGTGACGCCCATGGAACGGGCGGTACCGGCGATGATCTTCTTGGCGGCGTCAATGTCGTTGGCATTGAGGTCCGGCATCTTGATCTCGGCGATCTTGGTGAGCTGCTCCTGGGAGAGCTGACCAACCTTGTCGGCCTGGGGCTTAGCGGAACCAGACTTGAGGTTCAGCTCCTTCTTGATGAGGTGAGCCGCCGGCGGGGTCTTGGTGATGAAGGAGAAGGACTTATCCTCGTAGACAGAGATCTCAACGGGGATGATGTCGCCCTTCTTGTCCTGCGTCTCGGCGTTAAAGGCCTGGCAGAACTGCATGATGTTCACGCCAGCAGCGCCCAGGGCGGGACCGACGGGAGGAGCGGGGTTAGCTGCACCAGCAGGAATCTGGAGCTTAATGACGTTGGCAACCTTCTTCTCAGCCATGGTCATTCCTTTCGAATCACGAGTGTGAAGTACTTGCTATATCGTAAGCACGCACGTGTTAGAAGCACTCCTGAGATGAGCAGTCACAGAAGAAGCACGCTCGCGCGAACGGACGAAAACTTAAGCGATGACAGCGACCTGGTTAAAGTCTAGCTCGACCGGCGTCTCGCGGCCAAAGATCATCAGCGTGACCTTGAGCTTGCCGGCCTCGGTGTTAACCTCGGAGACCTTGCCATCAAAGTCGGTAAGCGGGCCATCGGTGACGCGGACGGACGTACCGACCTCAATATCAACCGACGTACGCTTGGGCGAATCGCCCTTACCGGGACGACGAGTCATCTTATTGTACTCGTCGCGGGAAAGCGGAGCGGGCTTGCCGTTGCCGCCCAGGAAACCGGTGACACCGGGCGTGTTGCGAACACACGTCCACGCATCGTCATCCATCTCCATGCGGACCAGGACATAACCCGGGAAGATCTTGGAATCCTTGGTCTCACGCTTGCCACCCTCTTTGATCTCGGTGACGCGCTCCATAGGAATCTCGATATCAAAGATACGGTCCTGCATGCCCATGGTCTCGATACGATGCTCGAGATCGGACTTAACACGGTTCTCGTATCCAGAGTAAGTGTGAACGACGTACCAACGCTTAGACATGGTTTAGCCCCTCAATCCGGAGAACAGAGCAAGAGCCTCGCCAAAGCCAGCATCGAGCAGAGCGATGACGACGCCGACGACGACCAGAGAAGCGCAAACGACGACCGAGTAGTTCACGAGCTCCTTCTTATCAGGCCACGTGACACGCTTCATCTCGGACTTGACCGAAGCGAAATACTTCTTGGTGCGGGCGAAGAAACCAGGCTTCTCGTTCTTCTTAGACTTCGCAGCCTTCTCGCTCTTCTTGGCAACGGCCTTCTTGGCCTCAACCTTGGAGTTGGCAGCAGCGTTGTTGGCAGGTGCCGGCTGCTGAGCCTTCTTCTTGTTCTTCTTGTTGGCCATTTGGGTTACCTCCGCGCAATGCGCTTATACATGAGTAAACCGTAAGCCCCCAAGTGGGAGCTTACGGAATAATGACTGGCACGCCAGGAAGGACTCGAACCCTCAACACTCGGTTTTGGAGACCGATGCTCTACCAATTGAACTACTGGCGTATGTGACTAGAGACTAGCGAGTCTCTTTGTGCAGCGTGTGGTGACGGCACCAGGGGCAATACTTCTTGATCTCCATACGATCAGGCATGGTCGACTTGTTCTTGGTGGTCGTATAGTTGCGGCGCTTGCACTCAGTGCACGCAAGAGTAACTAGAGTACGCATGTATCCTGAACCTTTCATTTCCGCCCCGTACGGGCACGAGTTGTTACTTTATCAGCTCCACGTAAGTGCTGTCAATGAAAACCTCGAGTCAATTGGTTCTCGGTGGATCCATTCATATTTGGAACACATCAATGAAGCCATCGAGAGCTAATCGACGGTGCATCCAGGACCATTATCGATCCTCTCGACACCAGCAACGGCTCAATATCCATTGCAGAAAAGAACCCGGCACCCATATAAGTGCCGGGTTCTCTAAGTCAGCTATATCAAAGAGCTAATTTACTCAATGATCGTGGAGACGATGCCCGAACCGACGGTGTGGCCACCCTCGCGGATAGCGAAGCGCAGGCCCTCCTCCATGGCGATCGGGTGGATGAGGTCGCCCTCGATGGTGATGTGGTCACCAGGCATAGCCATCTCGGTGCCCTCGGGGAGCTTGACCGTACCGGTAACGTCGGTGGTACGGAAGTAGAACTGAGGACGATAACCATCGAAGAACGGGGTATGACGGCCGCCCTCCTCCTTGGTCAGAACGTAGATCTCGCCGGTGAACTTGGTGTGCGGGGTAACCGAACCGGGCTTGCAGAGAACCTGGCCGCGCTCGATGTCCTCGCGCTTGATGCCGCGGAGCAGCAGACCGACGTTGTCGCCAGCCTCGCAGAAGTCCATGGACTTACGGAACATCTCGATACCGGTAACGACGGTGTTCTGGGTATCCTTGATGCCGACGATCTCGACGGGCTCGTTGAGCTTGAGCTCACCGCGCTCGACACGGCCGGTAGCAACGGTACCACGGCCGGAGATGGTCATAACGTCCTCAACGGCCATCAGGAACGGGAGGTCGTTGTTACGAGCAGGCGTCGGGATGTACTCGTCGACAGCGTTCATGAGCTCGCGAATGGCGTCCATCCATTTGGCGTCGCCCTCGAGAGCGCCCAGAGCGGAACCACGGATGACGGGGATGTCGTCGCCGGGGAAATCGTACTCGGAGAGGAGCTCACGGGTCTCCATCTCGACGAGGTCGATGAGCTCGTCATCGTCGACCATGTCGCACTTGTTCAGGAAGACGACGATGTAAGGAACGCCGACCTGACGGGCGAGCAGGATGTGCTCGCGGGTCTGAGCCATGGGGCCGTCGGTAGCAGCGATGACCAGGATAGCGCCGTCCATCTGAGCAGCGCCGGAGATCATGTTCTTGACGTAGTCAGCGTGGCCCGGGCAGTCAACGTGAGCGTAGTGACGGGCAGCGGTCTCGTACTCGACGTGGGAGACGGAGATCGTAATGCCGCGCTCGCGCTCCTCGGGAGCCTTGTCGATGTTCTCGAACGCAGTGAAGTCAGCCTTGCAGCCCTCGGTCTCGGAGAGAACCTTGGTGATGGCAGCGGTCAGCGTGGTCTTGCCGTGGTCGACGTGACCAATGGTGCCGATGTTAACATGCGGCTTAGTGCGCTCAAACTTCTCTTTGGCCATAAAGCCCTCCTCTAAACAGGTCGTCCCCGGACGGGACTTTGCCTTTATACCATAGTGGCCTCTCAACATACTATTGAGAAGCCACCGTGTTACCTATGGTAGCGGTGACTGGATTCGAACCAGTGACGCCACGGGTATGAACCGTGTGCTCTAACCAACTGAGCTACACCGCCGGATGGAGCCTGCAACCAGACTTGAACTGGTGACCTCTTCGTTACCAACGAAGTGCTCTACCGACTGAGCTATACAGGC
>CAUGJN010000047.1 GCA_959599635.1 uncultured Collinsella sp. | reverse complement strand
ATCGCGCGTATCCGAGCACGTCACGATCGAAATCTTCAACTCCATAGCATTCCTCCTACAGCACGGTACCCTCGGGCAGATCGACGCGGACAACATCCACGACGTCGCCCGGCTCAAGATCGCACGGGCCCTCGTTGATGCGCAACAGGCAGTTCGCACGCTGCATGGTTCCGAGCAGCGCCGAGTTCTGGCTGTGCGCCTCGGCGACCGTAAGCTCACCCGTCTGCGCATCGCGCGCAACCGTGGCGCGGTCATAGAAGCGTCGGTCCTGGCGCTTCTTCACGCCATGGGTGAGAACCGCGCGCTGCAGGGGACGAGCACCCTCGGCAAAGCCGCGCATCTTGCGAATCGCCGGGCGGGCGAGCATCTCAAAGCCCACATAGGCCGCCGCGGGGTTGCCCGAAAGCCCCAGATAGGGCTTGCCGCCGAGCAGGCCAAACGTAATGGCCTTGCCGGGACGCAACGAAATGCGATCGAACAGCACCTCGCCCTCGCGCCGAACCAGCGCCGTCACGTAGTCGTAGTCGCCAGCCGAGGCGCCACCGCTCGTAATGACAAAATCGCACTCTTGCGCGGCGCGGTGCACAAGCTCGGCAATCGCCCGCTCGTCGTCGGGCGCAATGCCGTAGAACACCGGGTCGGCCCCAGCATCGAGTGCCTCGGCCATTAACGCCGAGGAATTGGAATCGCGAATCTGCCCACGCGCCGGCAGCTGGCCGGGCGCGACCAGCTCCGTGCCCAGCGAGATAACGCCCACGCGCGGGGCGGCGTGCACTCTAACGTTCGCGTAACCGGCGCTCGCCAGCAAACCGGCGCCGGCCGGGGCCACAACCTCGCCAGCGTGCATCACAACATCGCCGGCATGGGCCTCCTCGGCAGCCGAGCGAACGTTCTCCCCCACCTTGGCCGGCGCCGAAAAGCGAACGTGCGAGCCCTCGTTGCCGTCGCCATCGAGCACGTCGACGATCTCGTATTTCACAACGGCATCGGCACCCTCGGGCACCGGCGCGCCCGTCATGATGCGAACCGTCTCACCCGCGCCGATTGCGCCCTCAAACACATGGCCCGCGGCCTCGTGTCCGATAACGTCGAGCGTCACCGGCGCCTCGCCAGATGCCTGCGCCAAATCCGCCGAGCGCACGGCATATCCGTCCATAGCGCTGTTGGCAAACGGCGAGATGTCGATATCGGCCACCGCGTCCTCGGCCAAGGGAAGACCGACGGCCTGCCACACGGGAATCTCGACAACTTCGGTGCGATTCACGTGCGACAAGACGATCGCCTGTGCGTCCTCCAACGGAATGAGTTTCTCAGCCATATGCACCTCTAGCATGCTGCGGCGCGCAACAAAAGCGCCGATTCTTTATGTTTATCTCAGTATAATCCCTCGCCGCCTGCTCAAGACCTGGCCCGCGGCCGCGAATACATCTGTCGGCCGCAAGCCGCGAAACAAAACCAAAACCAACCTGCCGGTTTGTCAAGTATGGCACGTTCTATAATGCTCGTGTTGCAACCCAAAAGAGGAACGTATGGCTTATACCGACAAACCTGAAAGCGCAAACGAGGCGCAGGATCATTCCCAGTCGCTCGACGACGGCGGCTTTTTCTCCCTTAATGACGTCATCATGGCAGGCAGGCAACAGCTCACCCGCTCCGAGCATCTCTTGGCCGCCGACACGCGCCGCAACGCCCGCAACCTACTCGCGAGCGCCAAGTTGCTCGCACTCGTCGTCATCGTCTCGCTCGCCATGGGCGTTGCCGCTTGGGCGTTTTTGGCCTCGCTGAATATCGCGACCGACTATCGCGAGCACCACGCGTGGGTCTACGCCTTGCTTCCTGTTGTGGGCGTTGCCACCGCATGGGTGTACAAAAACCACGGCCTTGCCGCCAAACGCGGTAACAACCTGGTCATCGACTCCGCTCTGAGCACACGTCTCATCCATATGCGCATGGCCGTCCTCACCTTCGTCTGCTCCACGCTCACGCACCTAACGGGCGGATCTGCCGGTCGCGAGGGGGCCGCGGTGCAGATTGGCGGCACCATCGCCAGCAACATCTCGAACCTCGCCCACCTCAAAAAACATGACCACCACGACCTCATGCTCGCCGGCATCTCGTCGGCCTTTGGCGCCGTATTCGGCTCGCCCCTTGCTGGAGCTTTCTTTGGCATGGAGATGTGCTTTATCGGCAAGATCGACTACACCGCGGGCATCTACTGCCTGGTCGCCTCGTTTACCGGCTACTTTACGTCGCTTGCCTTGGGAACTGAGTACGAGGCGAATGTCATCGCCAGCGTTCCCAACATGACACCACGGACGGTTGTCATCGTTGTTATCAGCGCCATTATCTTCGGCCTGACGGCACGCCTCTTTGCCTGGTCGGTTCGAACCGTCAAAAGCCTGTACGGTCGCTTTATCACCAATTACCTCGTCCGCGCACTCATAGGCGCACTCGTGGTTTTGGCCGCCTATGCCCTCCTCGACGCCTGGGACTACGCCGGCCTTTCCACGTGGCTTTCCGGCGCAGGATTTGCAGGTAACACCACCCTGGCGGACGCAGCCATCAAGTTGGTCGTCACAGCGCTCACCCTAGGCGCGGGCTTCCAAGGCGGCGAGGTCACGCCCCTGTTTGGCATCGGTGCGGCGCTCGGTGGCTGGATCGGTTGCCTTACCGGGCTTGACCCCAGTTTTCTGGCGGCTCTCGGCATGCTCGGCGTGTTCTGCGCCGGCCTCAACGTGCCCATCACCACCTGCATGATGGCCATCGACCTGTTCCACGGCACGGCCGCCGGGTTCTTTGTCATCGTGGCCTTTATCAGCTACCTAACCGGCGGACACCGCGGCGTGTACCCTGCCCAGCGCATCATCTCACCCAAGCGCCGTTCGCTTATTGTGGATGAGGGCGGTACGGTAGCGGATGCTATCGAGCGCCACAACGACCTGATAGAGTAGATGTAATAATCGCCGTGCAGCCACAATCGGGGGCAATTCGACCTGAGCGCGACCGCACCGTCATGCCACACGCCGGGAGTCGCCCCATGCACGCAACTGATTTTGGTCGCACGCTCATCATCGCCAACCCAGCCGCCCAGTCGGGTGCGGCGCGCGAAGTTTCCGAGCGCCTGCAACGCTTTTTGGACATGACTGCACGCGCATCCCAGTTTGACCTGGTGCTGACCGAGCGTATGGGACACGCCAAGGAGCTGGCCGCGCAGGCTCAGGGCTATCGCACCGTTATCGCCCTTGGCGGCGACGGCGTGATTCACGAGGTCGTCAACGGGCTTATGACGCAAGAGCAGGACGCCCGCCCCGCTCTTGCCGTCCTGCCCGTGGGCTCCGGCAACGATTTTGCCCAGACGCTCGGTATCGACGATTTCTCCGGCAAGGATTATGGCGCGCTGCTCACCTGCGAGCTGCAGCGTCAGGACATCGGGCGCATTCGCTCGTGGAGCCCTGCGAGCGGCAGCGGCGAGGCTACCGTTGAGTACTACGACCAGACGCTTTCGGTCGGCATCGATGCCGCCATCGGCCTGGGCACCACCGAGCTGCGCAAAAAGACCGGCTTGACGGGCGCGCCGCTCTACACCCTTTCGGGACTTGAGCAGTTTGGCCTGCGCTACCGCAACTACCCCATGACAGTCAGCTTTGACGGCGCGCCCGCCGAGCGCGTGAGGGCGATCATCATGGCGATTCAGCTTGGTCCTACCTATGGCTCGGGCTATCGCATCTGCCCCGATGCCGACCCCTGCGACGGCATGCTCGACGTCTGCTACGCCTGCGGCCCCGTCCCTCGCGCGGTAGCCCTGCCTATGTTCCTTTCGGCCAAGGACGGCCACCATACCAAGTTGCCACCGGTTCGCATGCGCCGCTGCCGCCATGCCGAGCTAACTTTTGAGGAGCCCGACTACCCCATCCAGGCCGACGGCGAGCCCGTTGACGCCTCGCGCATCGAGGTCGACGTCCTCGGCAGCGCCCTCCAAGTTTGGCACCCTACCCACTAGCAAGGCCAGTGGAACAAACGACTACTCGTCGCTGCCCGGCTTGCGTCGGTTGGCCTTTTTAATGGCATTGAAGTGCTTGTCATTGAGTCTGCGCTGACGAGAGCGCTGGGGCACCTTGGTCTTTACACGTCGACGCGGTGGACGTCCGCGTCGCTCGAGCTCGGCGTGCAGCTTGCGCAGGCAGCTCGCGCGATTTTGGAACTGGCTGCGGCTCTCGCGCGCCGTCACGGTAATCCCTGTGGGCACGTGCTTCATGCGCACCGCCGAGTCCGTCGTGTTCACGCCTTGTCCGCCCGGACCCGTCGCGCGAAACACCTGTACCTCGCAATCGCGCGCCAACTCTTCGGCCGCCATCGCGGCATAGCGCGCATACTCGCACCATCCCATCTTGTTCTCATCCATATCAATACCTCCCCTCATACAAAAAAATGTGACAAAGGGACAGTCCCTTTGTCACATCGCATACCAATCGCTTGTGTTGCGCGCTTAGGCGAAGGTGATCTCGCCGGTCTCGCAGTCCATATCGGCGATACGGGCCAGACTCTCAACGCGGAAGCCACGCTCGCGGAGCTTATCGCCACCGCCCTGGAAGCCCTTCTCCACCGCAATGCCAATGCCGGATACCTCGGCACCCGCAGCCTCGCAGATCTTGATAAGACCCTCGAGCGCGCAGCCGTTGGCCAAGAAGTCGTCGATGATCAGGACCTTGTCGCCCTCGGACAGGAAGCGCTTGCCCACGATGACCGGATACTCCTTCTGCTTGGTAAAGGAGTAGATGGTCGTAGCATACTGCTCGCCGTCGAGGTTGATGGACTGTGCCTTCTTGGCAAAGACAACCGGCACGCCACCAAAATGCTGGGCTGCGATGCAAGCCATACCAATGCCCGAAGCTTCGATCGTCAGAATCTTGTTGATCTCGACATCCTTGAACAGACGGGCCCACTCAGCGCCCATGTGGTCGAACAGCTCAACGTCGCACTGGTGGTTGAGGAAGGCATCAACCTTAAGGACGTTACCGGCCTTTACGATGCCGTCATGGCGAATACGATCCTCAAGCTCCTGCATGGCGCAACCCCTTCTCGCGGCAACGATGCCGCGCGATTAATAAACGTTGTTCGATAGTCTACCACGGACCGACCCCCGCCCGCCCCACAAGCCGCATCGCACCACAAACCGGTCTTTTTGGGACGGCGCGAATCGTGGCAGACAGTCTCTCAACACACTAATGACGGGCGCGCATCCTCACCAAACGCACCATGGCGAGCGCAAAACCCACAGCGGCCACAGCCATGAGCACATAGAACACCGAGCGAAAGCCGAACAGGAACACATCCGGACGGCCTGCAACGAAACTGGTCATGGACTCGCCCATCGCCACGCTCATCTGCCCATACAGGATATGCGATGCCGCTGTAATGCCCACTGCCATACCCGCATAGCGCGCCAGGCTACCCAGGCTGCCCGCAAAGCCGAGCGCTTCGCGCGGAGCCGAGCCCATATACAGCGAGTTATTGGGGCTCTGGAAAATCGACGTACCGCACGACATAAACGCGACACAGCACACGATCACAGGGATGGAAGAGTGCTCGTCGAGCGTACTTACCGCAAAAAGACCGCATACGTACACGCCTAGGCCGACCGCCGTGGGGCCCTCGCAGCCAACACGGTCCGAAACCGTACCCGAAAGCGGGCCGATAAAGGCATTCACCATCGGCAGCGCCAAAAAGAGTAGTCCGGAAATATCGGAGCTAAAGCCATGGGCGTCCTGGAAATAGAACGGCAGGATAAACTCGGATGCGCCAATACCAACGAACACGATGAGCATGCAGACCAGGTTGATGGTGAAGGCCGAACTTGCAAAGCAGCGACGAGCGGCCTCGATCAGGGACATAGGGCGCTCGCCGGCCTCCGGCTTAACATGCGGCAGCGTGTAGAGCCCCACGATAAGCGAGATGACGCCAATGGGCAGGTTGATGAGGAAGATGCTCTCCCAGGGAAAGCTTGCCACCAGCATGCCGCCCAGCACGGGGCCACACATCATGCCGAGGGCCACGAAGGTCGCGAGAATGCCCATGGCACGACCTCGTTCGCGCGCCGGAAACGACTCGGTAATGATACCCATGTTGTTGGCCATGGCCGCCGCGCAACCGACGCCCTGAACGATGCGTGCCAGGATAAGAACCTCGAGCGAGGCCGAAAGGCCGCACAGCAGCGAACCGACCGAAAAGACGATGACGCCCAGCTGGAACACATTCACCTTGCCGCGCACGTCGCCCAGACGGCCAAACGGCAACATAGCCACGCACGTCGCAAGCAGATACACCGAGCTTACCAGCTGAATGCGATCGAGGCCCACGCCCAGCTCCTTTTGCATCACGGGCAGCGCCACGGTCACGACGGTCGAATCCAGACACACCATAAACGTCATGATGAGCACGGTAAACAGAATCGCCCACTTGTTCTTGCCATGGGTGTCGCCCTCTAGGGCAATGTGCTCGCGGCGCAGCTGCTCTGCAGTTTTCTCCATATCCATCCTTTCGAGTGGTGCAACGCAAAAACGGGGCCCCAATCGCCTGCGAACAGTCGCGATTGGGGTCCCGCCTACGGAATCGGAACTAAAGGTCGCCGAAGCTTTCTGCCAGCATCGGCGACTTGTGCGAAGGCTAGCCTAGCACTGCTCGAGCGCCTGCTCAAGGTCGGCAATCAAGTCGGCCGTGTCCTCGAGGCCGCACGACAGGCGCACCATGTCGGCGGAGATGCCGCAGGCGATGAGCTCCTCATCGTTCATTTGGCGATGCGTGGCGTTAGCGGGATGCAGGCAGCAGGTGCGGGCGTCTGCCACATGCGTGGCGATCTGGGCGAGCTTGAGGCTCTTCATAAAGGTCTCGGCCGCCGCGCGACCACCGTTAAAGCCAAAGCTCACGACGCCGCAGGTACCGTTGGGCATGTACTTCTGAGCCAGGTCATAGTACTTATCGCCCTCCAGGCCCGGATAGCTCACGAAGCGCACCTTGGGATGACTCTGCAGGAACTTGGCAACGGCCAGGCCGTTCTCACAATGACGCGGCATACGCACATGCAGGCTCTCGAGCGAGCTATTCAGGAAAAACGCCGCCTGCGGGTTCTGCATGGGACCGAGGTCGCGCATGAGCTGAGCGGTTGCCTTGGTAATGAAGGCACCCTCGCGACCGAACTTCTCGGCATACGTCACGCCGTGGTAGCTCTCGTCGGGCGTGGTGAGACCCGGGAACTTGTCTGCATGGGTCATCCAGTCAAACTGGCCGTGGTCGACGATCACGCCGCCCAGGTAGGCAGCATGTCCATCCATGTACTTGGTGGTGGAGTGCGTGACGATGTCGGCGCCCCACTCAAAGGGACGGCACATCACGGGCGTCGGAAAGGTGTTGTCGACCATCAGCGGCACGCCGTGGTCATGCGCGGCCTTGGCAAAGCGCTCAATATCGAGCACGGCAAGGGCGGGGTTGGCGATCGTCTCACCAAAGACGAGCTTGGTATTGGGCTCAAAGGCGGCCTCCAGCTCCTCATCGGTGCAGTCGGGGGCGACGAACGTGCAAGTCACGCCCATGCGGCCCATGGTATGGTCGAGCAGGTTATACGTACCGCCGTAGATAGCAGAGCTCGCGACCACGTGATCACCGGCACCGGCCACGTTAAAGATCGCGAGGAAGTTCGCGGCCATGCCCGAACTCGTGAGCATCGCAGCGGTGCCGCCCTCCATCTCGCAGATCTTGGCGGCAACCAGATCGCACGTGGGGTTCTGCAGACGGCTGTAGAAGTAACCAGACTCCTCCAGGTCAAACAGCTTTCCCATGTGCTCGGACGTGTCGTATTTCCACGTGGTGGACTGGTAGATGGGCACCTGGCGCGGCTCCGCATCTCCAGGGTGATAGCCGCCCTGAACACATGTAGTACCGATGGTCTGCTCGCTCATATCCAACTCCCTTACTTGGGTTTTGTTTTATTCGGTTCACGATACCGCTACCCCCCACCCCACACAACCCAACCCCCCCATAGTGTATTGGACAAAATAAAAAGGTTTATTTTTGACAAAAATTAAGAAACAGTTAGATTTATAAAAAAAATGAGATATGCACTGCGGTCTCGATAAGCGAATGCGCCGGCAAGGGTACCATAGGCGGGTACACCGCAATCAAGGAGACAACGATGAAGCAGATCGATACCACCCAGCTCAACACTGCCACCTGCCAGGCTCAGGCTGCCGAATACCACGCCCGCGGCTTTAACTGCGCACAAGCCGTTGCTTGCACTCTTGCGCCCGCCGTCGGACTCGACCCCGAGACCGCGTTTACCCTCACCGAGGGCTTTGGCGCCGGCATGGGCGGTATGACCGAGACCTGCGGCGCCATCTCGGGCGCCGTGGCCATCATGGGCTTTGTAATGAGCGATGGCATGGAAAACCCGAAGACCAAGGGCCAGACCTACAAGCTGTCGCGCGAGATTGCCAAGCGCTTTGGCGAGAAGAACACGACGACCGTCTGCGGCACGCTCAAGGGCATCGGATCGGACAAGGGTCCGCTCCGCAGCTGTCCCGGTTGCATAGACGATGCCGTCGAAATCGCCTGTGATGTACTAAAGCAGCTCGCCGAGTAAACGGCAGCGACATAAAACGACGGTCGGTGTGCTTGGGATCCGTCCAAAAGCACGCCGACCGTCGCCGTTAGAACTCGGCAAATTCGGGAGTGCTGACCTCAATCTCCTCGCGCCCCGCCATAAGCTCGCGCATCTTAGCGCAAAACGACTCCTGCTCCCCCGCCTTAAACACCAAATGAAGTGTCACGGCATCCGCGTACTCGGTATCCGAAACCTTGGCACCCGAATCCTGCGCCAAACGAAGCACCTGCTCGTACTGCGGATAGGCCACATGCACGTCAACAGGCACGACGCTCGTCATCTCAACGATCTGCCCGGCCTCCTGAGCCGCGGCCACCGCCGCCTGCGTCGCCGCGGTATAGGCGCGTACCAAGCCACCGGGCCCTAACAGCGTGCCACCAAAATAACGCGTCACAACACAGCATACGTTTTTAAGTCCCGCGCCGCGCAGCACCTCGAGCGTCGGCATACCACTCGTGCGGCTCGGCTCTCCGTCATCGCTCTGGCGCTCGCGTCCATCGACCAAAATCCACGCGGGAACATTGTGTCGAGCGTCGTAATGACGCTTGCGAACCATCTCGATAAAGGCATTCGCCTCGTCCTCGGACTCAATATGGACCAGCTGGGCAATAAACCGGCTCTTGCGGTCCACAAACTCACCCGAAACCTCAATATTCGATTGCAGAGTAAAATAGCTGTCCAACAAAGCCCCTCAACAAAATAAAGCGCAGCAACGAACAGCCTCAATAATACGGCAAAGGGCATACCGTTAATCACAGCGAAAAGAATGGAGCCGCCGATGGCCAGGCAAAAACAGCGAGACAGCGTCAGCTGAGTCGATTTGGCCCGAAAGAGGAGGGAGCACGCCTTATGGCGGCGACCGACGAATGAGCGCCAAATCGGCCAGCTGACGCCGTCGTAGCGTCAACAAGAATGCTGAGTGGGCCGATAAGCCGGGTTCTGTCGTGAACGGTCATTTATCTTGTCTGCACGTTACCATGCAGCTCCACGCACGCTACCCGAACGCGGACCGGGCCGGCCCATAGCGTTCCTATTCGCGCTTGCTCCGGATGGGGCTTGCCAAGCCGCCGTGTTGCCACGACGCTGGTGGTCTCTTACACCACCGTTTCAGCTTTTCCCTTTACGCCTTGCGGCGCAGGTGGGAGTCTTCTTTTCTGCGGCGCTTTCCGTCGGATCACTCCGCCCGGCCGTTAGCCGGCATCCCGCCCTCTGGAGCCCGGACTTTCCTCACGCGTACTGCAAGCAGCACATCGCGCGACCGTCTGGCCCACTCAGCAGTGCAAGAGTGTAGCACACCGTTACCGCAGGCAATGGCACAACGCAAACGCTCGACACGATAAACCAAGAACCGCCATGCGCTACAATGGTCCTGTCGATGGGCAATGTCGTCAGTCGAGACGCGACCGCGCTCCGCACCCCTCCGTCTACTCGGTGTGTTCCCGCCTCCTCCCCGAGGCGGGATGTCGGCTTTTTTCATGCACCGACAATCCAATAGCCTGTGGACAGCCCGGCAGCATTGCGTATCCCGGCGCCAAATGCAAAAAGGGACCCGTCCATTACGGACGGATCCCTTAAAACAAGTGATCGTCAAACCGATTTACTCGGCGTCGGTCTCCTCGTCCTTCTTCTCGGAAGGCAGCGGGGTAACCTCGATCTCGACGCCCAGAGTCTCAGCAGCAGACTTCATGGACAGGGAGATACGACGACGGTCGAGGTCGATCTCCATGACCTTGACCTGAACCTTGTCGCCAACGTGGGTGACCTGAGAAGGCTGGTCCACGTGCTTGTTGGCCATCTCGGAGATGTGCACCAGGCCCTCGATGCCCTCGCCCAGGTCGACGAAAGCGCCGAACGGGACAAGCTTGGTCACAGTGCCCTCGACGATAGCGCCGACGGGGTACTTCTTGACCAGTGCGCGCCACGGATCCTCGGTGGTCTGCTTGAGACCCAGGGAGATGCGCTCGCGGTTGAGATCGACGTCGAGAACCTCGACCTCGACCTCCTGGCCGACCTTGACAACCTCGGAAGGATGGTTGACGTGGTTCCAGGAGAGCTCGGAGATGTGGATGAGGCCGTCGATACCGCCGAGGTCGACGAAGGCGCCGAAGTCGACGATGGAGGAAACGGTGCCCTGGAGACGCATGCCAGACTTGAGCTTGGACAGGATCTCGGAGCGCTCGGCCTTACGGGACTCCTCGAGCACGACACGACGGGAGAGGACAACGTTGTTGCGGTTGCGGTCCATCTCGATGACGCGGGCCTCGATGCGGGTGCCCATGTAGGAGGTGAGGTCCTTGACACGACGGAGGTCGACGAGGGAAGCGGGCAGGAAGCCACGCAGGCCGATGTCGAGGATCAGGCCGCCCTTGACAACCTCGATAACCTCGCCCTCGACGTTCTCGCCGGAGTTGAACTTCTCCTCGATGCGGTTCCAAGCACGCTCGTACTCAGCACGCTTCTTGGACAGGACCAGACGACCGTCCTTGTCCTCCTTCTGGAGAACCAGAGCCTCGATGGGATCACCGAGTGCAACGATGTCTGCAGGGTTAGCGTCCTTGCGGATGGACAGCTCGCGGACCGGGATAACGCCCTCGGACTTGAATCCGATGTCAACGAGCACCTCGTCATGCTCGATCTTAACGACAGTGCCGTTAACGAGATCGCCCTCATCAAAGTCGGTAATCGTACCGTCGATGAGGTTGTTCATCTCCTCCTCGTTGACATCGTCAAGAGAGAAAATGGACGAGTTCTGAATCTCACTCAAAGGTGGACCCCTTTCGAACTACGGGGCCC
>CAUGJN010000046.1 GCA_959599635.1 uncultured Collinsella sp. | reverse complement strand
GTGGTGCACCTTTCGACCAAGCTGGGGCTCGAGGCCATTCGCGCTGCCAAAGCGCGCGGGCAGAAGAACATCTATGTCGAGACATGCCCTCAGTATCTGATGCTCGACGACACCTGCTATCTGGAGCAGGGCGAGGACGGCTTTGCGGGCGCCAAGTATGTGATGAGCCCGCCGCTGCGCCATGCCGGTGACCGTGCCGCGCTGCGCGAGGCGCTTGTGGCTGGCGAGATCGATACTATTGCGACCGATCATTGCAGCTTTAACCTGCACGGGCAAAAGGACCGAGGACGCGATGATTTCCGCGCGATTCCCAACGGCGGGCCCGGCGTGGAGCATCGTCCCGTTGCGATTGCCACGAGCTTTGAGGGACAGCTGGGTCCCGAGGATCTGTGCCGCTTGATGAGCGAGAACCCGGCGCGCGTCTTTGGCATGTATCCGCACAAGGGCTGTCTTGCCGAGGGCGCCGATGCCGACGTGTGCGTGTGGGATCCCAAGGCGCGCTGGACGATTAGCGCCGCGACGCAGCATCAGGCCGTGGACTACACGACGCTCGAGGGCTTTGAGGCGCACGGCCGCGCCAAGGCTGTGTTTGTGAACGGCGTACTGGCTGCGCGCGACGGCGAGCCCACCGGAGCCCAGCCCGGTCGCTACGTCCCCCGCTAGCAAGAAGGCCGCCGGGGTAGCTAATTTGGGACGGGGCTCTTTTAGCTACCCCTGGAGGCTGATGGCGATGAGGGGGCGGCCGAGGGCTGTCTCGAAGCGATCTGCCATCGTTGGGTCGGCAAGCGTGTCGATTTGGTTGAGCATGATGCGGGCATTGTCGAGGTTCAGCATCTGCAGCTCGGCATTGAGCACCATGGCGACGCGCTCTGGGGTGGCAGCGTCGGTGGGCTCGCAGCCGCAGCGCTCGCAGAAGAGCTCGGGGCGGTGGACAACCTCGGCGACGGGCTTGCCCAGCCCCGAGGCGCCGACGACCCAGACAACGTTTGCCGTGGCGGCGGGAATTACCGGCTCCCAGGCGGCATGCGCCTTGAGCGGGAGTCGCTTGCTGCCATCTGCCTCGGCCAACACATAGTCAAAGCGCTGCGCCAGCTCGCCGAGCGGCTCGGCGGGGGCGGAGAGCTTGCCCGTCTGAGGGTTCAAGACGCCTGCCTGGCAGATGCTTCCGCGCGCAAGGCCCGCGCAGGCCTCGCAAGTGCAGCCGGGGGCATGCGCGGCGCCCGGCTTCCAAGGCGCGGCGTCCAGGCGACGATTCGACCCGTCCCATGGCACGCCGGCGACGGGAAACATATGCGTGGTGGTGCAGAGGAGCACGCGGCCGCCAGCGCGCATGAGCTCAAGACCCAGCGTCTTCAGCAACGTCGACTTGCCGCCGCTGCCGATAATCGCGGTAATGCCCGGCTCGATCCTGAGCGCCGAGACAAGATTGCCGCTAACCGTTTCCATCTGTTCACCGCCGTATAATACTGTGATAATAAATAATCATCAGAGTAGCGGTCGAACCGCTTTTGCTCTGCTCAAACCGTAGCACAGGGAGGTGCCCCGGGAATGCTCGTTTATGTTCGCGGCGCCGGCGATATCGCCACGGGCGTCGCTGCCCGTTTGGTGCGCGCCGGCGTGTCGGTCGTTATGGCCGATATCGCGGTTCCCACGTGCATCCGTCGCACAATCAGTTTTTGCGAGGCCATTCGCTTGGGCGAGGTCCAGGTCGAAGGCATTCGCGCCCGCTTGGCACAGACGCCGGCTGAGGCGCTTGCGATTACCGAGGCTGGAGACGTCGCCGTTGTAGTGGACCCCCAGGCCAAGATGCTCGGCGAGTTGAAACCCGCGGCTGTGGTCGACGCGATTTTGGCTAAGCGCAACTTGGGCACCACGCGCGACATGGCGCCTGCCGTCATCGCCGTGGGGCCGGGCTTTACCGCGCCGGTTGACTGCGACGCCGTGGTCGAGACCATGCGCGGGCATTTTCTCGGCCGTGTCATTACCCAAGGTTCGCCCCAGCCCAACACGGGCGTGCCGGGCATGATCGCCGGCTATGGCAAGGAGCGCGTTATCCACAGCCCCGCCGCCGGCATGTTTCGGTCCGACCGCACCATCGGCGACATCGTGAGCGCCGGAGACGTGATCGGGTATGCGGGTGATACTCCCATGGTCACGCAGATCGATGGCTGTCTGCGCGGGCTTTTGGCGAACGGCGTGCAGGTGACTGAGGGCTTTAAATGCGCCGACGTCGATCCGCGCGGCGATGCCAGCTATATCAACTATATTTCGGACAAGGCGACGTCGGTCGGCGGCGGCGTGCTCGAGGCACTCGCTATGCTCACCGATGTCTTTAGAGGATAGAAGGCGGCAATGGAAAAGCTCGATGTGGTGAATGCGGCGCTTGCCGCCCTGCGTGCTGGCGAGACGTGCGAGCTCGTGGTCGTGGCCGGCACGGCGGGGTCATCGCCGCGCGGCGTGGGCGCCTGGATGGCCGTCTTTGCCGATGGCAGCCAAGCGGGCACCATCGGCGGCGGCAAGATCGAGCTCTTTGCGCTGAACGAGGCGCGCGAGCTGCTGGCCGCAGGGCAATCGCGTCTGGTCCGCTACACCATGGGCGGCGAGAACTCCGATACCGGCATGATCTGCGGCGGAGCCATCTGCCTGTGCTATCTGCACCTGGATGTATCGCAGGCGCCGTTGTTCCAGTCGATTGCCGACGTCTTGGCGTATCGACGCATCGGCGACTTCGTCATCGACTTTGAGCCGTTTATCGCGAGCGCGCTCGAGGGCGATGTGGCCAAGTACCATGGCGAGGAGTCGCGCCGCACCATAATGGGCTGCCCCGAGCTTTCGCTGGTGGAGGAGGGGAGTAAGGTCACCTACACCAACGCGGCCTCCGAGATTCCCGCGGCGCACATCGAGACGCTCTGCCCCGAGGGCCTGACCTATATCTTTGGCTGCGGCCACGTGGGTGCTGCGACGGCGCGGGTGCTCACGGCGGCGGGCTTTGCCGTTGTGGCTTGCGACGACCGCCCCGGCACACTGACCCCCGAATGGGTGCCCGGTGTCTACGACCGTCGTCTGGTCGACTACAAGAGCCTGAGCAAGCAGTGCCCCATCGGCCCGCGTGACCTAGTGGTCGTCGCCACGGCGGGTCACAAGTCCGATATCGACGTGGTGATTCAGGCCATGCACGCCAAGCCCGCCTATCTGGGCTGTCTGGGTTCGCGCCGCAAGACGGCCTTTGTGCGCGCCCGCCTGGAGCAGGAGGGCTTTACGCAGGACCAGATCGACGAGCTGCACCTGCCGATCGGCGTTGCCATCGAGGCCGAGGACCCCGAGGAGATCGCCATCTCCATTGCTGCCGAGATGATTCACCTGCGCCGCACCAAGCTCGTCCCCCGCAAGCGCTAATCGCATCCCCATATATGAGTTGCGGTGAAATACGGACTATTAAAGCCTGTTAAGCCGTCAAACGGTCCCTATTTCAACGCAACTGCCATTTTCCTCCGTCCCCTAGGGATCAATATGTGCGGGGGAGTTGTGGAGTTGTGCAGGCAGACGAGGTTTTTCTGGAAATACGCTCCCGATGCGCGTATAGTACCGATTGTTTTGTCGGCTCCTGCTGCGTCGAGTCCAAACCGCGAAATGCCATGAGCGGCGCGGATGCAGCCAGGAGGCACGAGGACAACCCATCGTGGCCACGCCCCGTGCTTAAAACCCCAAGAAGGAGTGAACAATGGCAGAAGAGAAGTATGTGCCGCGTCTGAAGACCAAGTACAACAACGAGGTCAAGCAGCAGCTTCAGGACAAGTTCCAGTACGAGAACGTCATGATGATCCCCAAGTTTGAGAAGATCGTCGTGAACATGGGTGTCGGCGAGGCCGCTACCGATTCCAAGGCCATCGACGGTGCCGTGCGCGACCTGCGCGCCATCACCGGCCAGCAGCCGATGATCACCCGTGCCCGCAAGTCCATCGCTACCTTCCGCCTGCGCGCTGGTATGCCGATCGGCTGCAAGGTTACCCTGCGTGGCGACCGTATGTGGGAGTTCTTCGATCGTCTGACCTCCGTCGCGATTCCCCGTATCCGCGACTTCCGCGGCATCTCCGCCAAGAGCTTCGACGGCCGTGGTAACTTCTCCATGGGCGTCACCGAGCAGCTCATCTTCCCCGAGATCGACTTCGACTCCGTCGATCACCAGCGTGGTATGGACATCACTTTCGTGACCACCGCCAACACCGATGAGGAGGCCAAGGCCCTTCTGGACGCCTTCGGTTTCCCGTTCAAGAAATAGGTTCACCTGCCCTATGAGCGCCGTTCCCAGAAGGGGGCGGCGCTTGGGGCGAACAATACTCTATGTGAGGAGGATATAAGTGGCTAAGACATCGATGATCGTCAAGTGCAATCGCAAGCAGAAGTTCTCTACTCGTGAGTACACGCGCTGCCAGCGCTGCGGCCGTCCGCACTCTGTGTACCGCAAGTTCGGCCTGTGCCGTGTCTGCTTCCGCGAGCTTGCACTCAAGGGCGAGCTTCCCGGCGTTAAGAAGGCCAGCTGGTAAGTCACTACCAGCGTTTCAAGCATCCGTTTGGAACAGGGAAAACGCGCTAGTTAGGCTTTGCCGTTAAGGGCGGCGAAGAACCAAGAGCACGTGTTCATCAAGAACGAAGGAGAATCTGTATGAACCTTACAGACCCGATCGCAGATATGCTTACGCGCATCCGTAACGCTAACTCTGTGAACAAGGCCACGGTCTCCATGCCGAGCAGCAAGAAGCTCGTCGAGATCGCTCGTGTTCTGCACGAGGAGGGCTACATCGAGGGCTACGATGTCGAGGACACCGTTCCCCAGAAGACTCTGCACATCACGCTTAAGTATGGTCCCAAGAAGGCTAAGGTCATCAACGGCATCCGCCGCATTTCCAAGCCGGGCCTGCGTAAGTACACCGGCGTTGCCGACATGCCCCGCGTCCGCGGTGGCCTTGGTACCGCCATTATTTCCACCAGCCATGGCGTCATGACCGACCGCGATGCTCGCAAGCACAACGTCGGCGGCGAGATCATCGCTTACGTCTGGTAATTCGCTCGGTAGGTAGAAGGAAAGGAGATCACCGTGTCTCGTATCGGTAATAAGCCTGTCCAGATTCCCGCCGGAGTCGAAGTGGCAGTCAACGGCAACAACATTGTCGTCAAGGGCCCCAAGGGCCAGCTCGAGCTCGATATCTATGAGAAGCTCGCTATCAACGTCGAGGACAACGTCCTCACCGTTTCCCGTCCCGACGACGAGCGTGAGACCCGTGCCCGCCACGGCCTCACCCGCGCCCTCATCCACAACATGGTTGTTGGCGTTTCCGAGGGCTTCGAGAAGAAGCTCGAGCTCGCCGGCGTCGGTTACCGCGTGCAGCAGAAGGGTAAGAACCTCGAGTTCTCCCTGGGCTTCTCGCACCCCGTGATCGTCGAGGCTCCCGAGGGCATCACTTTCGAGGTTCCCGATAACACCCACGTGAACGTCAAGGGTATCAACAAGCAGCAGGTCGGTCAGATCGCCGCTGAGATCCGCGGCCATCGTCCTCCCGAGCCTTACAAGGGCAAGGGTATCCACTACGTTGGCGAGCACATCCGCCGCAAGCTGGGTAAGGCCGCCAAGTAGTCGTAACCGACTCACTCGCATAAGACCAGCACCCCGTCAGGTGCTGGCAAGATCAACCTTTTTAGGAGTTTACGTATGAACAAGCATAAGGCGAAGCTGGAAGGCCTCAAGCGTCGTCAGCGTCGTGTTCGCGGCAAGGTCTCGGGTACCTCCGAGCGTCCGCGTCTTCGCGTGACCCGTACTAACGCCAACATCTATGCCCAGATCATCGACGACAGCAAGGGCTCCAGCCTGACGCTCGTCTCTGCCTCGACCCTCGAGGCCGAGTTCAAGGGCACCCACACCTCGAACAAGGAGGCTGCGGAGAAGGTCGGTCAGCTCGTTGGCAAGCGTGCCATCGAGGCCGGCATCACCAAGGTCGCCTTCGATCGCGGTGGCCGTATCTACCATGGCCGCGTCAAGGCCCTCGCCGACGGTGCTCGTGCCGCCGGTCTCGAGTTCTAGGAGGTATGTAGCACATGGCTCGTAATCAGAAGCAGCAGCGCGAGGCCTCCGAGTTCGAGGAGCGCGTCGTTTACATCAACCGCGTGTCGAAGACCGTCAAGGGTGGTCGTCGCATGAGCCTCGTCGCTCTCGTCGTCGTTGGCGACGGCAAGGGCAACGTCGGCGTTGGCATGGGCAAGTCCGCTGAGGTGCCCCTGGCCATCTCCAAGGCGTCTCTCGATGCCAAGAAGAACATGTTCCACGTGCCGGTGACCGAGCAGGGCACCATCCCGCACGAGGTTCTCGGCCACTTTGGTGCCGGCCGCATCATCATCAAGCCCGCTGTCGAGGGTACCGGCGTTATCGCCGGCGGCGCTGTGCGTCCCCTCTTCGAGCTTGCTGGCATCAAGAACGTCCTGTCCAAGTCCCTCGGTACCGACAACGGCCTCAACATCATCAAGGCTGCCGTCGAGGGCCTCAAGGAGCTCTCCAGCCCTGAGGACGTCGCGGCTCGCCGTGGCCTGACGGTCTCCGAGATGTTCGTCGGTAAGGAGAACTAAGCATGGCTGACACCATCAAGATCAAGCAGGTCCGCAGCACCAACGGTTGCAAGCAGGACCAGGTCCGTACTGTCCGTGCCCTCGGTCTCCACAGGATCCGCGAGGTTCGCGAGATTGCTGACAACGAGTCCGTCCGCGGCATGATCTTCAAGGTCAAGCACCTTGTCGAGATTGTAGAGGAGTAGCAAATGCAGCTTCACGATCTTACTCCCGCGCCCGGTTCCACCAAGAACCGTAAGCGCGTCGGCCGTGGCAATTCTTCGGGTCACGGCACCACTTCTGGCCGCGGCCAGAAGGGCCAGGGTTCCCGCTCTGGCGGCACCAAGGGTGCCGGCTTCGAGGGTGGCCAGACTCCGCTGGCTATGCGCCTGCCCAAGCTTCCGGGCTTCCGCAACCCCCGTCGTATCGAGTACACCGCTGTTAACGTTGAGCGTCTCGAGCGTAAGTTCGAGGATGGCGCTGTGATCGACGGTGCCGCTCTTAAGGCCGCTCGCATCACCAAGAGCGAGTTCGAGCCCGTCAAGGTGCTCGGCAATGGTGAGCTCACCAAGAAGTTCACGGTCAAGGTCGACAAGGTCAGCGCTTCTGCGCAGGCCAAGATCGAGGCCGCCGGCGGAAAGGTCGAGCTGCCGTGCTAAATGGTCTTAAGAATGCTTTCCGCATCAAAGAATTGCGCGAAAAGATTCTTTTTACCATAGCTATGCTCGTCGTGTACCGCATTGGTGCGCACGTTCCTGTGCCCGGCATTCCCTTCCAGGGGATGCTGGGCCTTTTCTCGACCGATAACAATTCGGTCGCCGCAGGTGCTATGGCCCTCCTGAATCTTTTCTCTGGCGGCGCGTTGAGCTATGTGTCGGTGTTTTCGCTGGGCATCATGCCTTACATCACCAGCTCGATCATCCTCCAGATGCTCCAGGCCGTTGTGCCTTCCCTGCATGAGCTTGCCCGCGAGGGCGAGGTCGGTCAGACCAAGATTACGCAGTATTCGCGTTACCTCACCCTGGCTCTGGCAATCCTCAACTCCGTGGGTTACCTCTTCCTCTTTAAGAGCTTCGGCATCAGCTTCAATGGCGCCGGTGCTCCCGAGATCATCTTCGACCTCATGATCGTCGGCACGCTCACCGCGGGCGCCATGCTGATCATGTGGATTGGTGAGCTCATCACCCAGCGCGGTATCGGCAATGGCATGTCGCTGATCATCTTTGCGAACATCATGGCCGGTCTGCCGCAGGCGATCTTCTCCAGCACCGAGGGCAATGCCGGTGGCATCATCACCATGGTGATCATCTGCGCCATCATCTTGCTGGTTATCCCGCTGATTGTTTTCCTTGAGCGCGGCCAGCGCCGCATCCCGGTCTCCTACGCCAAACGCGTCGTGGGCCGTCGCATGATGGGTGGCCAGACCACCTACCTGCCCATTAAGGTCAACACCGCGGGTGTCGTGCCGATCATCTTCGCTTCGGCGCTGCTGTACTTCCCGGCTCAGATTGCCGTGTTCTTCCCCGGCATCGGTTGGATTCAGGCAGTTGCCTCCGCGCTTTCGACCGGTTGGCTCAACTGGGTGCTTAACGTTGTCCTCATCGTGTTCTTCGCGTACTTCTACACCTCCATGGTGTTCAACCCCGATGACACGGCCGACAACCTTAAGAAGCAGGGCGGCTTTATTCCGGGCGTGCGTCCGGGTAGGGCTACCGCGGCCTACATCAAGAACGCGCTCAACAAGATCACGCTTCCCAGCGCTGTCTTTTTGGCGCTCATCGCCATCGTGCCTTCGATCATCTTCTCCTTCACGGGTAACCATCTGATTCAGGCATTTGGTGGCACGTCCATCCTCATCATGGTCGGCGTCGTGCTCGACACGGTCGATAAGCTCGAAGGCCAGATCAAGATGTATGATTACGATGGATTCTTTAAATAGGCTAGAGGAGGATTGCTCATGAACCTCGTATTGCTCGGAGCTCCGGGTGCCGGAAAGGGCACCGTCGCACAGGAGCTCGTCGCCGAGTTTGGCGTCGCTCACATTTCCACGGGCGACCTGCTGCGTGCTGCCGTCAAGGGTGGCACCGAGCTTGGTATTCAGGCTAAGAAGTACATGGACGCTGGCGAGCTCGTCCCCGACCAGCTCGTGATCGACCTTGTCAAGGAGCGCCTTGCCGCCGATGACGCCCAGCAGGGCTTCATCCTCGACGGCTTCCCGCGCAACACCGCCCAGGCTGTGACGCTCGATTCCGAGCTCTCCGCCATGGGTCGCGAGATCGACTGCGCCCTTCTGGTCGACGTGGCCCCCGAGGTCATCATCGATCGTCTGTCTTCGCGTCGCACCTGCCGCGCCTGCGGTTACACCGGCACCGCTGCCGATGCCACCTGCCCCAAGTGCGGTGGCGAGATGTATCAGCGCGACGACGACAAGCCCGAGACCATCAAGAACCGTCTCGACGTCTACGAGAAGTCCACGAGCCCGCTCGTCGACTACTATCGTGGCCAGGGTCTGCTCAAGTCGGTCAACGGTGACCAGGCTCGCGAGACCGTGTACGGGGATGTCAAAGAGGCTCTCGGTCTATGATCAAGATTAAGTCTGCAACGCAAATCGAGCAGATGAAGAAGGCAGGAGCGCTATCTAAGATGGCGCTCCGCCACGTTGGAGCCATGGTGCGCCCCGGCGTTTCGACTTTTGAGCTCGATCAGCTCGCGGAGCAGATTATCCGCATGCATGGCGGCACCCCGGCCTTTAAGGGTTACGGCGGGTTCCCGGGGACCATTTGCGCATCGATCAACGATGCCGTGGTCCACGGTATTCCCAACCCTGACATGATCCTGCGCGATGGCGATATCATCTCCATCGATACGGGAGCCGTTGTCGACGGTTGGGTCGGCGATAACGCATGGACGTTTTTCGTCGGCACCCCCACGCCCGAAGCCAAGGCTTTGTGCGAGGTCACGCGCGATTGCCTTAAGGCTGCCATCGAGCAGGCTGTTCCCGGTAACCATATCGGGGACGTCGGTTATGCCGTTCAGTCCCTTGCCGAGTCTCACGGTTACGGCGTGCTTCGTGACTATGTGGGTCATGGCATTGGCCGCGTGATGCACGAGGACCCCAACGTTCCTAACTATGGAAAGAAGGGGAGGGGCGTTCGCCTCCAGGCCGGCATGGTCATTGCCATCGAGCCGATGGTTACGATGGGTTCCAACCATGTGAGCACGGGCTCCGACGGTTGGATTGTTACGACCAACGACCACCTGCCCGCCGCGCACTACGAGAACACCGTCGCCATTACCAATGACGGTCCGGTGATTCTCACCACGGATGCCCAAGGTGCTTGGTGTTCCTTGCAAGGCGGTGAAATGTAAAGGTCGCCGCCCCCTGATACCCAACCTCGCCTTTCAATTTCGAAGGCATGACCCCAAGGTCTATGCCTTCTCATTTCAAGGCGATCTTGGGTATCAGGGAACGGTTTTGTTTTACATTTCAAATGTAACAAGTTCCACTTAGTTGTGGAGCCATTACGAAGTTATTACGATGCGTGCATACGTGTTGTAGAATACTCAATCGCTGTCGTTTTCTAGAGAAAGATGATTGCTTGTGAAGAAGGAAGACGCAATTGAGCTCGAGGGTACGGTAAAGGAACCGTTGCCCAATGCCATGTTTAAGGTTGAGCTCGAGAACGGTCATTCGGTTCTGTGCAACATTTCTGGCAAGATTCGAATGAATTACATCCGTATTCTCCCCGGTGACAGGGTTGTCGTGGAGCTTTCCCCGTACGACCTGACCCGCGGTCGCATCACCTATCGCTACAAATAGCGGCACGCATACACGCACTCCATTTCCGGCTGCAGGCTTAGCTCAACCTACGGTCGGATTGTGTGTGAAGACCAGCCATAGTTTTAAACGCCTGCGGCTGGGCGAGTAGATAGTAGGGAAGTAGTTTGAGCGCTACCGAAAGGAAGAACGATGAAGGTACGTCCTTCGGTCAAGAAGATGTGCGATAAGTGCAAAATCATTAGGCGCCATGGCAAGGTCCTCGTCATTTGCGAGAACCCCCGTCATAAGCAGCGTCAGGGTTAAGAGAGGAGACTACGTTGGCCCGTATTAATGGTGTCGACCTCCCGCGTGAGAAGCGCGTTGAGATCGGTCTGACCTACATTTACGGCATCGGCCGCACCACTGCGACGAAGATCTGCGTCGAGTGCAACGTTAACGTGGATACGCGCGTTAAGGACCTCACCGAGGATGAGGTTAACGCCATCCGCGATTATATCGATAAGAACCAGATCATGGTTGAGGGCGACCTCCGCCGTGAGCGCAACCAGAACGTCAAGCGCCTTATGGACATCGGCTGCAACCGCGGCCTTCGTCACCGCAAGGGCCTCCCGGTCCGCGGCCAGCGCACCCACACTAACGCTCGTACCCGCAAGGGCCCGAAGCGTCAGATCGGTGCTAAGAAGAAGAAATAAGGAGCGCTAGATAGATGGCTACTGCTAAGAAGAACGTTCGCGCTGCCCGTCTGAAGCGCGCGGACCGTAAGAACATTTCCGTGGGCCAGGCTCACATTCGTTCTACGTTCAACAACACGATCGTTTCGATCACCGATCCCCAGGGCAACGTCATTTCCTGGAAGTCGGCTGGCCAGGTGGGCTTCAAGGGCTCCCGTAAGTCCACGCCGTTCGCTGCCCAGATGGCTGCCGAGGCTGCTGCCAAGCAGGCCATGGAGCACGGTATGAAGAAGGTTTCCGTCTTCGTCAAGGGCCCCGGCTCCGGTCGTGAGACCGCCATCCGCTCCCTCCAGGCTGCTGGCCTCGAGGTCTCGAGCATCCAGGACAAGACCCCCATTCCGCACAACGGCTGCCGCCCCAAGAAGCGTC
>CAUGJN010000045.1 GCA_959599635.1 uncultured Collinsella sp. | reverse complement strand
TGCACATGCCAACCAAGGGAGCAACCATGGCAGAACAGACCAGCAAGGCAGATCGCGTCAAACTCAATCGCGAACTCGCGCAGATGCTCAAGGGCGGCGTCATCATGGACGTCACCACGCCCGAGCAGGCACGTATCGCCGAGGAGGCAGGCGCCTGCGCCGTCATGGCTCTCGAGCGCATCCCGGCCGACATCCGCGCCGCCGGCGGCGTGTCGCGCATGAGTGACCCCAAGATGATCAAGGGCATTCAAGAGGCCGTCTCCATCCCCGTCATGGCCAAGTGCCGCATCGGTCACATCGTCGAGGCGCAGGTCCTTCAGGCCATCGAGATCGACTACATCGATGAGTCCGAGGTTCTCTCCCCCGCCGACGATGTCTACCACATCGATAAGACCCAGTTTGACGTCCCGTTTGTCTGCGGTGCCCGCGATCTGGGCGAAGCGTTGCGCCGTGTTGCCGAGGGCGCCACAATGATTCGCACCAAGGGCGAGCCGGGCACGGGCGACGTCGTCCAAGCCGTGCGCCACATGCGCAAGATTCAAAAGCAGATCCGTGACGTTGTTGCCCTGCGCGACGACGAGCTCTTTGAGGCAGCCAAGCAACTGCAGGTTCCGGTCGAGCTGGTGCGCGAGGTCCATGCCACGGGCAAGCTTCCCGTCGTGAACTTTGCCGCCGGCGGCGTAGCGACCCCCGCCGACGCCGCGCTGATGATGCAGCTGGGCGCCGAAGGCGTCTTTGTCGGCTCGGGCATCTTTAAGAGCGGCGATCCCGCCAAACGCGCAGCCGCCATCGTCAAGGCCGTGGCCAACTTCACCGATGCCAAACTCATCGCTGAGCTTTCGGAGGACCTGGGCGAGGCTATGGTGGGCATCAACGCCGACGAGATCGAGATCATCATGGAGGAGCGCGGACGCTAGTCCGGCAGAAAGGATCGCACATGAGTGATTACGCAGACCAGACGGTCGCCGTGCTGGCGATCCAAGGTGCTTTTGCCGAGCACGAAGCGAGGCTGTCCGAGCTGGGCGCACGTTGTATTGAGCTGAGGCAGGCGGCTGATTTGAAGCAGGACTTTGACCGTCTGGTACTTCCCGGCGGCGAGTCTACCGTTCAAGGGAAACTGCTTGATGAGTTGGGCATGCTCGAGGAGCTTCGTGCCCGCATCGCTGAAGGCATGCCCGTCCTGGGCACCTGCGCCGGCCTGATTCTGCTGGCGCGCGACCTTGCCGCCCATGACGATAAGGGCACGCCGCGTTTGGCAACCATGGATGTACTTGTCGAGCGCAATGCCTACGGCAGGCAGCTCGGCAGCTTTCGAACCAAAGGGCAAGTAGCCGGCATCGACGGTGAAGCGCCGCTGACGTTTATCCGCGCGCCCCGCATCGTCGAGGTCCACGGCGACGCCAAGGCCTTAGCGAAAGTCGACGGGCGCATCGTCGCCGCCCGCCAGGGCAACCAGCTCGGCGTAACCTTCCACCCCGAACTCGACGAAGACACCCGCCTCCACGAACTGTTCCTGCAAATGTAGGCAGAGTAGAAACGAGCGTGGATTTCCGGACACAGAGCAAATGAGAGTGGATAATCTCCCACTTTGAGCTTGAATGCAGGCTCAAACCGGGAGATTATCCACTCTCACGTTATGCAGTCGTTGGGGACGTCCTTAAACGACTAGCCAAACAAGAACATCCCCAATGACTACTCATTTAAGTCTGTCCCCAATGAGTAGGGGACGATGCAACGCCGCAGGTAGAGGACGGACAGCGAAAACGCCCCTAAGCGAGCAAGGTGACGTGAAATGAAAGGGCGCTGACCTTCTGGTCGCGCCCTTGAAATTGAACGTCAGATTGCCGCTTAGGGGCGTTTGCAGCGTCGAGTCGTTGCGGCGTTTGGTAAAACGCCGTAACTCAACTAAAAGCGGTTGCCGCGGAAGCCGCCACCGTTGCGGCCGCCACGATCGCCACCGCGACCGCCGCGGTCGTTACCACGGTTGCCGCCGAAGCCGCCACGGTTGCCACCGCGATCGCCATAGCCACCACGGTTGCCACCAAAGCCGCCGCGACCGCCACGGTCGCCGCCACGGTCACCAAAGCCGCCACGGCCACCGCGATCGCCACCGCGACCGCCGCGGTCACCACCACGGCCACCGCGATCGCCAAAGCCGCCGCGACCGCCACGGTCGCCGCCACGGCCACCGCGCTCGTCACGGCCGCCGCGAGGACCGCGGTCCTCGTCCAGGCCCATGGCGACGAGCGGAGCGATAACCTTATCGAGAGCGGCCATCAGCTCGGTGGCCTCCTCGTAAGAAAGCTCAGGCAGGAGCTTCTCCTTCTTGTTGGCAAGCTCGACCAGGCCCTCAGCGGCATCCTCGGCAGCGAAGACGACGATCTTGCGCATATCGCCCTCGGCGTCGTCGATGCGGCCGACCAGATCGGCAGCCTCGGCCTCGGCCATCAGACCATCGAGCTCACGAAGGCGCATGCCCAGCAGGTCGGACATTTCCTTCTGCTCCATCTTGGGCTTGAGGTCAAGGAGCTTAATGGCGCGCTCGATGTTCGCCATGCGCTCGGCCTTGGCTTCCTCCTCCTTGGAAATAGCAAAGCGACGGCTACGCAGCAGGCGAGCGGCCTTCTGCATCTTGTCCATCAGCTCTTCGTCATCGTAATCAGCGGCGGCCTCGACAACCTCGGCCTCCTCCTCGGCGGAAACCTCGTCAGCAGCCTCAACCTCAGCAGCTTCGGTCTCCACGGTCTCGACTGCCTCGACCTCGGCAGCCATGGTCTCGTTCTCGGTCTCGTTCATGATCTCTTCGTTCTCAGACATGAGACTCCTTCTTGGCCCTCTCGGGCATCATCGCCCCATTCGCGGGGCCCGTCGCGCACTCTTTGCGCTTTATACATTCATGCCTCTCGGCAAAACGTCCATTAGTTTATGGTGTCGCCATCCAATCTAGCTGCAGAATCTATGTGCACACATTAATGCGACATGTGCGACTCGCGGCGGGCGTACACCAGCGACACCGCGAACCCGACAACGGCAATCACGGCCGCCACGCGCACGGCGGCTGCAAATCCTATCGCCTGGGCAACGTCCGACGCAACGCCCGCGGCGCCAGCAGCCACCGCAGAACTCGAGAGCAGACCGATAAACAGCGACGGGCCAAACGATGCGGCAATCATGTTCCACGTGTTAAGCAATGCCGTTCCGTGAGGATGTTCAGCGGCAGGCAGCGTCTCCAAGCCGGCCGTTTGCGAGGGGCTCAGCACCAAACCGACTCCGGCATACACCACAACGGTCAGCGCCACGACGACGCCGATGTTCATGCTTGCCGCCGTCATCGAGATGGCAGTCTGCCCCACGGCAATCAGGGCAAAGCCGACCGGCAGCAGGGGCCATGCGCCACGGGCGTCCATCACACGTCCGCCCACAATCGAGGTCACGGCGTTGCAGGCAATCGCCGGCAAAATGAGCAAGCCCGCAACAAGTGCGGTCATGCCGTATACGCCCTCAAAATAGAGCGGCAACAAAACACTCATCGAGAACGTTGTCATCATCGACACCACCACAAGCAGGCACGCAGGCCAAAAACGAACGCTCGCCACGGGACGCACGTTAAGCACCGGATGCTCGAGCTTGAGCTGACGGGCCGCAAACAAGCCGAGCAGCACAAGGGCGGCGAAGAGTGTCACGATGCCGGAAATCAGATTGGTCGAGAACTCGCCTACGGAATACACAAATGCCGTAATGCTGGCAGCGAGCAAAACAACCGACAGAATATCAAGCGTGGTGTTCGAGCGCTCTCCGACATTCTGAACAAGCTTTACGCCCGCCGCAGCGACCGCAATGCCGCCCACCAACGGCACTACGAACACCGCTCTCCAGCCAAACAACGTGCACATAAGACCGCTGATCACAGGTCCAAACGCCGGCCCTAGCGTAATGCAGGCACCGCCCAGACTCAGGTACAGACCGAGCTTCTCACGCGGGGCGCAAGACAGCACCACGTTCATCATGAGCGGAAACAAGATGCCCGATCCCGCAGCCTGCAAAATACGACTTGGCAGCAAAACAGTAAACGACGGGGCGACCAGGCACAGGACTTCTCCGGCGACCGTGCATCCGCATGCGAAAAACAGCAGCTTGCGCGTCGAGAAACGACCGGAAAGAAAGGCCATGACGGCCGTAAAGATCGACGTCACGATCATGTAGCCCGAAACAAGCCACTGCGCCGTGGTGGCACTCACCGAAAAGGCCGCCATGATGTCGTGCAACGCCACGTTAATGATGTTCTCGTTAAAGGCGGCAACAAAGGCTGCGATATACATTACGGCGAGAAACGCCGAAGTGGCCGATGGCGTTGTCTGAACTTGTTGCTGAGATTTGCTTCCCATGCATTTCCTTCCTCTTGGAACGACAGTCACATCGCCCCAGAGGAACAGTCCAGGGCGAGAATGAGCCCTAGACTTACGCCAGACGCCGCACGCGACGAGTCTGGCAACATGGTCCAACGTCGAAAGATTGTAACGCGGACGCGCAGCTTTCCTTCCGCGCTATTATTAAAAGTCCACGAAAGCATGAGACATGAGGAGCCCGCCATGATCAAACCCATCATGAAATCCGAGTTCTTTTTGCGCCTGCCTTCCGAAGACGCGGCCCCCGATGACGCCGTGACCGGGCAGGACCTCCTGGATACGCTCCATGAGCATGAGCACGAGTGCGTGGGCCTCGCCGCCAATATGATTGGCGTGCGCAAACGCATCATCTGCGTAAAGGACGGCAACAGGGCGCTCCTGATGTACAACCCTCAAATTCTTGAGCAGGTCAATGCCTATCAGACGAGCGAAGGATGCCTTTCGCTGGTTGGAGAGCGCCCCTGTACCCGTTATCGCCGCATTAAGGTGGAGTATCTGGACGAGAACTTCGTCCACCGCATCAAAAACTTCTCGGGCTACACCGCCGAGATCATCCAACACGAAATCGACCACTGCAACGGCGTCGTGGTTTAGGCCACCTGCCAAAATGAGGGTACCGGAGGCCTCCCTATGGATATCAGCCGCTTCGGCGAATTCGCCATCTTAGCGCAGTCACGCACGTTTCTTGATGCGGCGGAACTGCTTTTCATGTCGCAATCAACCCTCTCCAAGCACATCATGGCAATGGAGCACGAACTCGGCTGCAAGCTCATCGATCGAAGCAAGCGCCACGTAACACTCACCGCGCAAGGTGAAGCGCTCCTCCCCTATGCGCAAAAAATTGCGACGCTTCAGCATCGCTATCTTGCCGCCATTCAAATAGGTGCAGATGAGCCGCTCGAGCACCTCACCGTCGGTTCTATCCCCATTATGACCCCTTATGGGATTACGGACGCCGTCATCGATTTTCAGCAGGCGAACCCCTCATATTCTGTCGAGCTCATCGAAGGCGAGGGCGACACACTCAAGCGCATGCTCCTGCACGAGGACATTGACCTGGCCTTCATCCGCGACAGCGGCGCCATCGAGCCGGAGTTCAAAAAGATTCCCTTTACGACCGACCGGCTCGTGGCCGTCCTTTCGCTCGACCATCCACTCGCCGAACGTGACACCGTCGAGATAGACGACCTTATCGACGAGAATTTCCTCATGCTTCCCCAAGGCTCGTTCGTAAGCGAGCTCGTCCTTTCCCTTTGTCGCAAAGCTGGATTTGGCCCACGTGTTACGTTCACCGGCAAACGAGCCGAGAACATCATCTCTCTTGTCGCACGCGGCGCCGGTGTCTCATTCCTCATGCGCAAGCCGGCAGAATCGCTTGCCAGCGGAAAGGTAGCCCTGGTGCCGCTTGAGCCCGCGACGACCTCCGAGGTCAGGCTCTACCTCAAGCGGAACGCCGCGCACTCGCAGGCGGTCGTCTCGTTCATCGGCTTCCTCCCCTACCGTCAGCTCCTGCAGGGCGACCGTGCGTCTTCCACCGCGGCACGACCGTCATAATCCCCGTTGCTCCACAACCGCAGGCTTGTGTCCGCAAACACGCTGACAACGGCACAAAACACAAATATGCCTCGGGCGGCACGTCACCGTCCGAGGCATATTTAGTTAAAGTGCGCAGACAGACTAGTCCACCGAGATGTTGAGCGCCTTACCGCCCTCGTCCTTCCTGGTACCGATCACCATAGCGGCGACAAGAGCCAGAACGAAAGCGACCACACCGGAGATGACAAGGCCGATAAAGCCCGTGTCGATGCCGGCAGGGTTAATAAAGCTCGGGAAACCAAGCGGGCCGGAGGCACCGAAGGCATAGAGTTTGGCGCCCATGAGGCCGGCGATGGCGCCGCCTACACCAGCGGAAATAAAGGTTGCCCACATAAGGCGCTTACGCGGCAGCAAGATGGCGTAAAGCGCAGGCTCGTTGACACCGAAAATCGAAGAGACAAGGGCGGGAATGTTGACGGCAGCATTTTCCTCGGAATCCTTGGTTCGGATGACCATGCCAAGCACAGCACCGGCGATGGCACAACCGCCTGCATACACGAGCGGGTTAATGAGGTCATAGCCGTAGGTTGCGACATCGAGAAACCACAGCGGGATGATACCCCAGTGCAGGCCGAACATGACGAGCAGGCTCCAGAACGTGCCGATGACGAAGCCGGCGATGGCGGGCTGGAAGTTGATGAGCATCAAGATGATCTGGGCAACGATATTGGAGAGGACCGTCATGACCGGACCGACCACAAGCAGGCCAAGGATGCCACAAATGAGGAGCGTCAGGATGTTGGAGAAGAACGAACTCACAAGCGCGGGCAGCGCGTTAGAAAGGGCCTTGTGCACCTTGGAGGCAATCCAGACGATAAAGATCGCAGGCAGAATCGTCGATGAGTAATTCTGCATGATCAGCGGGATGCCAAAAATATCACCATAGACATTGGACTCGAAGACCGTGCCGGCGCCGAGCGTGTAGAGCGGATCTCCGCCCATAAGGGCAACGAGCGTCGGGTAGACGAGGATACCACCGAGCGCCATTCCCATAACGGGCTTAAGTCCGAACTTCTTGGCCGACGTCCAGCCAATGATTAGCGGAAAGTAATAGAAGACCGAATCTCCGATTGCCGAGAGCGTCACATACGTATTGCTGTCCTTGGCAAGCCAACCGGCAACCGTGCAGAGCGCGAGCATCGACTTGATAAAGCCACCGGCCATAAGCACGCCAAGAACCGGCTGCAGAATCTCGGAAATGATGGCGAGCAGACGCGAGAATGGATCCCCCTTTTTGACGTCGTCGCCCTCATCGATATCGAGTGCGGGTTTGGAGTCGAACCCGCCAATCTGAACAAGGTCGTTGTAGACGGCCTCGACAGTGGCACCTATCACGACCTGATACTGTCCGCCGGCCTGGATGACGTCAACGACGCCCTTCGTCGCCTTAAGTTCATTGGTCTGGGCGAGCGATTCATCCTTGAGGTGGAAGCGGAGACGCGTAATGCAGTGGCTCACGTCTAACACATTGTCTCGACCACCGACCTTTGTGATGATTTCATCGCAAAGCTTCTGGTATTTCATGGAGTTCTCCTTTTTCTGAGCGGGGCATAGCGTAGATTTCAGGCCTCCGTAGTCGACGTGGGAGGGCAAGGAACCCGCTTCCCCCTTTGAAATCCGCGGACGCACGTACGCCCGGGATAGGAAACGGCAGAGAAGATGGAAGATGCCGATCACATGGCAGCGAGCCTCATTAGCCCATGTCACGCAATCAGGTCTACAGACGCGAATCTGCTGCGCCGAGAAGTCTCGTCGTCTGGCAGAACTTGTCACACAGACGTTCCGGTTCGCCCTGGGGAATCTGAGTACGCTCGGTCTCAAAGGAGAGGCCGTACTCGCGTGCCGGAAGGAAATACTCGAAATAGCCGTTGGTGTAACCGCAAACTATTCCCTCGACCGGACATTCGCGCTTCATGCGAATACCCAGGTCGCTGCCGAGCTCACTCGGGAACACAAAGAGATGCAGGCCGCCCAAACTGATGACGGCACACTTAAGCGTGAGCGAAAAGTCGTCATGGGCAACGGTGTGATAGAACGTCTGAGGCTCGATGCGGTCAAGAACGACCTCGCGATCGAGCTTGATCTGGGAAATCGCCTCGGCAAGACCGGTCGAAACACGCTCAACCTCGGGAATGCCGCGTCCCTGGCGAAAATTGCGGTCGCTACAGTCGCCAGCAGCACCGACGACCATGGCCGGATAGTAACCAAGACTCTGAGCGAGCTTTTTGCCGGTAAGACCGGCGAGTTCGCTCGTGAGCTCCGTGCAGTCGGGTCCGACACAGGCAGAATGCACCGCCCAGTTCACAAAGCCCGCAAACGATTTGCCTTCGTCATCGAAGAACGACACCACGATAACCTCATTGTCGGCAAGCTCTCCGGGAATGATGCGGTTGTCGTAGAAACCGGTGATGACTTTTTTGCCCATGCGGCAGGTCGCAGGTCGCACGCTGGCGCGGCACTCTTCGAAGCATTGACAGATGGTATCGAGGAACCAGCGATAGTAGTCCTCGTTGAATTTTCCCGTCCACCAGCTGCGATGGTAGGCGACGATCGAAGTGTGGTCGTGCGTCGCGGAGAGCAGAACGCAATCACGGTCGATTCCGTAGCGCTCGGCGAGCATCGTCTTAACCTCCTCGGCCATGCTCTCCTCAAACTCGAGAACATCGGCGTTGAAGAGAAAAACTTCGCGGTCGTCCTGTTGGAAAAGAATCGCGTTGGCGAAGACGTCGTCATGGACGCCTGTCGCAGGCTCCAGACGGTTGGGGAGGTTACGGTATCCGATTAGATAGATGTCGCCTTGCGGGGTAATCTTGCGGCGTGCATGTCCGATATTCATGCAAGTTCTCCTTTTTGTCGCGCCGCGTTTAAAGCGGCAAGGATGGTTTGGAGGAGGCGCTCATGGGAACCGGCGGCAAAGCCGGAGTTCATGGCCTCATAGGTGATTTTCTCGTACGCATCGGGGGCCGGCAGATACTTCTGCCCTCCGTTGACAAGCGTGGCGAAGAGCACGGGGCAGAATCGGGCGGCGCGCACGGCGGCGCCAAACGAGCTCGAAACCTCGGGCTGGATACCAACGAACTCGGCATTTCCCAGCCGAAGTAAATAGACCCTCGTACGCTGTTCGCCCGCCGCATGAAACTCATAAGTTCGATGCGGGGCCAATGAGCAGAAGTCGGCGCGCGTCTGGGCGGGCAAAAGGACGTCGACCGTGCGAGCATCGACGCCGATGGCATCGTCCTCACGCGCCGCACGGACGGCCTCAATCAACGCATCGCTCAGAACGCGACCCTGTCGATGCAGCATGCGATATCCACTCTCGTGAGCATCTAACGTTTGCTTCGCCCCGGTCGAATCAAACGCAACGGTCACGGCGCGCTCCGCCGGACTCTGATCCCCCGCGGCACCGGGCAGCAGCAACACAACTCCGCCCAATTCGCGCTCGAGAGCCATGGCGGCAAAGCCAAAGAGGTCCCCGCTCACCACGCGCTTCCCTTGAGAATCGTGCGATCCGTCGAGCACGGAAGACTGGACATCAGCCGTCGCAAGCATGGCAACGAGCCCGCCCTCAGCATCCCTCGCGACAAGTACGGGCATCGCGTGGTCGGCAAACCCCTTGGGGTCTACTCCCAGCCACCAGCCGGCCGGCGTCTCAATGTCGCGGTTAACGTTCACAGGACAGTGGCCCTCCGCCGAGGCGAGCGTGACAGAGCGAATGCCCGCAACCGCCTGCTCAACAGCCGCGCGTGTCGCGGCGATGAGCGCGGCACGATAGCGCTCATTTCGATCGCGGGCATCGGTGTCGGCCAGATGCCCAGGGGTGCGCACGTGAGGCGCAGAAAACGTGTGGGTCGGGACCACCCAAGAAAAGGCGCCGTCGCAATTGGAGACATCCTTGACAACCTCACGCAGATCGGCGAGTAGGGCCGGAGCGATCGAGGTAACCTCAAGTGAAAGGATGCAAGCGCGCCGCCCCATCCCTTCGACCACGAAGGCACGGACAAAGATTTCATGACGGAGTGCGTCGAAACCGTCGAACGGCAATACGTCCTCTAAGTTAATGGCCACCCGGGCGGCTCCGGCCTTCATCTCTCCCTTATCCATGGCGAACGCCCTCCTTTATCTGTCGCTCACTCGATGCCGTACAGGCGCCGTGCCGTGCCGCCAAGCATAAGGTCCTTGTCCGTATCACTTAAATCTGTAGCGCGGACGCAGGCGACACCCTCTGTTAGCCACTCGCGTTTAACGGGATAACTCGTACCAAAGACAATATGGTCTGCACCAAGGACTTCAACCGCACAGGCAAGAAGCGTCTCGCCCCAGGGCTGAGCATGGGACATGTCGAAATAAACGTTGTTCTCAAGACGCTTGGAGACCGTCTCGGTATCGGTCTGGAAGCGACCCGAGGCATCTGGACGCTTGGGACCGTGCGGCAGCAGCATCTCCTTAAACGCAAAATAAGCGCCACCGAGCATGGAGTGGACCATCTTGACGTTGGGATAACGCTCGAAGAAGTCGCTGAAGATTTCACGACCGATCACCGTGGTCTGGTCGACGCAACGGCCGTAGGAGCGACGCAGGTTGTCGTATGCGAGCAGCGACGTATGCTCGACCGGTACGGGCACATGGTGCACGTAAACGGTGACGCTGCGTTCGTTCAGTCGCTCAAAAAAGCCCGAAAAGATCGGATCGTCAAGATAGCGCTTGCCGTAGTGGGCGCAGAGTTGCACGCCCGCGAAACCCTCGTCGAGCCTGCGATCGAGTTCCTCAAGGTTCGCCTCGGTGCCAAAGGGAGGCACGGCGACAAGCGGTATCAAGCGACCGTTCGACGCTTTTGCGTCAGCGGCCATACCGTCGTTGAAGCGCCGGCACATCTCGAGTGACATCCACTCATGGCAGCCGGGGAGTTTGAGAATCGCTTTATCGACCCCCGCCTCGTCCATGTCTGCCAGACGCTTCTCAAGGGTGTAGTCTCCCTCGATATAGTTAAGGCCCGGGAAGCCAGCGGGCTTTTCGATCACAATCTGTCGCTTGCCCGTGGGGCTTACGGTCAGATAGCCCTCGGTGTCGTAAGCGCGGGGCACCTCGGCCAAAAACTGTTCACAGAGTGTCTCGTCATGGAAGATGCGCTCGTCAAACCAGTAGGAATTTGCATCGATAATCATTGGTGGGGACCGCCTTTCATCTTGTCGAGAACATTCTAAAAAGCGGACACACGGACATCAATTCCAGTTGAAGCACACTGTATTCCATTTTGGAATACAGTTTTCCGTTCACACGCGAACCCCACTCACCCAAACGATCGAGACGCCGACAACGCGAGCTTTAACAGAAAACGGGCGACCCGAATCTGTTACGGGCCGCCCGTTAAATGACAGACTATCTCTGTCGTTATGATTGACGGTAGTGATCGAAGAAGTCGGCGAGGTCTTCGAGGGACTCCTTGAGCACTTCCATGCGCGGCAGGTACACGATACGGAAGTGGTCGGGCTCAGCCCAGTTGAAGCCGCCGCCGCGCGTGATCAGGATCTTCTTCTCGTGCAGCAGGTCGAGGGCA
>CAUGJN010000044.1 GCA_959599635.1 uncultured Collinsella sp. | reverse complement strand
TCGCCCGAGACAATCTGCTTGGCGGCGGCAACAAAGGCGTTGCCCGGGCCGGTAATTTTGTCGACGCGCGGAATGGTCTCGGTGCCGTACGCCAGCGCGGCCACAGCCTGGGCGCCGCCCACCATATAGATTTCGTCCACTCCGCCGAGCTTTGCCGCGGCGAGCGTGTAGGGGCTGATCAGGCCGTCCTTTTGCGGCGGCGTCACCATGACCACGCGTTTGACGCCGGCCGCTTTGGCGGGAATGGCGTTCATAAGCACGGTGGAAGGGTACTGCGCACGACCGCCCGGCACATAGATGCCGGCCGCCGCGAGCGGGGTCACCTTAACGCCGAGCATCGTGCCGTCCGGGCGCGTGGTAAACCAGCTCTGCTCGACCTCGCGCTGGTGGAACTCGCGGATCTGGCGTGCAGCTTTCTCCAACGCGGCAACAAAGGCAGGATCGAGGCCTTCGAGTGCAGCATCGATCTGCTCCTGCGGCAGGCGAAAACTCTGCAGCTCAACACCATCAAAACGCTGGCAATAATCGCGCACCGCGGCATCGCCGTTGGCACGCACGTTGGCCACGATATCGCGGGCGGCGTCAACAATGTTTTTCGGTAGCACACCCTTGCGGTTGAGCTGATTGGTAGCGAGGCGCTCGCCGGGAGCAAGCTTGATAGTCTTCATATCGGTATCCCCTATCGGTCGAGGTTGTGTTCGAAAAACGAGAGGCCGGGCAGCGGCGCCAATCGACCCGCAGCCCGGATATGGGGGCGCCCGTGCGCGCTCGCGCTATTGTGCCGAGCCCGCGACGGGCTCAAAATGCTTGTCTTTCACGGCAGCAGCCAGACGATCGGCCAAGTTGCGAACGCGCGGATCCAAGCGCGCGGCACCTGGGTTGACGAAGAAGCGGGCCGTGCAATCCATGATGCGGCCGGTGATGACCAGGTCGTTGTCGCGCAGCGTGGCACCCGTGGCGGTAATGTCCACGATGCGGTCGGTCATGCCGACGATAGGGCCCAACTCGATATTGCCGTGCAGCGAAACGATGTCGGCATTCACGCCGCACTCGGCATACCAAGCGCTCGCGATGCGCGGGTACTTGGTGGCCACGCGAAGCGACCCGCGGCGTGCATAGTTGCGCTCGGCCTGACCGGCGCGCCACGCGGGCTCCGCCTCAATGAAAGTGCACAGGCCGTAGCCCAGATCGACCAGCTGCAGCAGGTTGAGGTCGGCCTCGATGAGCGAGTCCCAGCCACAGACGCCGCAGTCGGCGCCGCCACAGCCCACAAAGGCGGGCGCGTCGCTGGGTCGCACGATGACAAACTCGATATCGCCGACCGCGCCCTCGCCGGCACGCGTGTCGCGGCCGCGCACGATCAGGTGACGGCCGGGATCGCGCAGCTCGGAGACGTCCAGGCCCGCGGCCTCGAGCACGTCGAGCGTGTCGGCCTTGAGTGAACCCTTGGGCACGGCGATGCGCAGCGGACCCTCGGTGCCACGGCCCGCGGCGTGATCGCCGTCGGAGGCGGCGTCCTCGGCCGAAGTACGCGCGGCCTCCAGACGCTCGAGCGAAAAGGCGAAGCCCGCCGCCGGCACCTCGATGCCATCGCCAAATGCGCCGGTAAAGATGGAGTCGTAGCGTCCACCCGAACCGACCGGGTCAGGCAGGCCGCCGGCATAAGCCTTAAAGACCAGGCCTGTGTAGTAATCAAACGAGTTCATGATGGAGAAGTCGAACGACAGCACCTGGGCATCCTCGGGGGCCAGACCCTCGACCAGGGCGCGCAGCTCGCGCGTGAGCGGCACGGCGATGCCGGCGGCCTCCAGCAGCGCATCCACGCGGTCGAGCACCTCGGCACCACCGTGCAGGCGCGGCAGCTCGCTAATGGCAGCCTTGACGGCATCGGACTCGGCGCTTGCCGCCACGCGGGCATCGAGGCCCACAAAGTCGTTGGCGTGCACGCAACGCAGGGCCTCGGCAGCCAGCTCGCGATCCTCGCACGCCGCGAGCAGTTCCTTAAAAGGACGAACGCTACCTGCGATAATGCGCGCATCGGGCAGCGCCAGCTTGCGCACGGCCTCGGCCACGAGCGAGACAATCTCGACATCACCCGCGGTATCGCCCGCGCCGATAAGCTCAAAGCCCAGCTGCGCAAACTGACGCGAACCGCCGGCATTGCGCTGGTACTCACGAACCACCGGCGCCTCGTAGCGCAGGCGTAGGGGCAGGTCGGCCGCGCGCATGCGGGTCGAAACCAAGCGCACGATCGGCAGCGTGTTGTCGGGACGGACCACCAGCAGGCGGCCGTCATCATCAAAGAGCTTAAACGGCGTGTCCGCAATGCGGCCGCCCTCCTCGAGCGAACCCTTGTCCTCGAGCAACGGCGTCTCGACCGGAAGGTAATGATGCTCCCTGAAGCAGCCCTTCACCGTACATGCGATCTCCTCGCGCGCCTGAGCCTCCTCGGGCAATATGTCCCGGAATCCCCACGGTGTGGCCGTCATCTGGTGAGCCTCCTCATGCTGTGTTTCATATGGAACAGAAGACCGGCATAGCTCCGCCGGTCTTCTGCGTACTTTAGCATACTAGAGTGCTTGCGGGGAAAATCCGTCGCAGCCGCTCACACCGTATTCATTTGGAAACATAGGGGCGGGCCCTCAGCTTAATCTGGCGATCCCCCAGGCCAGTCGGAAACCGCGTCCCGTTTTTCGGCCAAAAACTGGGATGCATTTTCCGCCGGAGGCCTCATCCGGAAACCACATCCCACTCTGAGCTGAAATTCCGGGATGGACTTTCCGCCGGACCCCCGCGCCAGCAGCAACGCAAAAAGGGCGCCCGCGCAATGCGGACGCCCTTGTGTAGGGTCGAGATATCAACCAGCCAAGATATCGGACCTGTGACCAGCTCTTAGTAGTCGAACTGGTGGTAGTAGCGGCGGTACTTGAGGTTGTGCTTGGTGACCAGCTCGTAGTTGCGCGCGAGGCGGTCGGTGGTCAGCGCGGACAGGATCCAGGGCGACACGATGACGCGGAAGTCGTCGTCCAGGCCCGGGATCGCGTACTCGGCGGTGTCGATGATGACGTAGTCCTCGTCGCCGGTCACGCCGCTGGTGAGGAAGGCGCGGACGCGCTCGTCGAGGGCGCGGCACTCGTCCTCGCCCATGAACAGGAACACCGGGACGCCGGGCTCGAGCAGCTCGAGCGTGCCGTGGAAGAAGTCGTGCGAGGTGATGTGGCGGATGCGCTTCCACTGCATCTCCTCGAGCAGGCACATGGAGTACAGGATGGTCTCGCCCCACAGCGCGCCCGAGCCGATGAACATGGTGTAGTCGGCCAGCGCGTACTTCCTGGCGAGCTCCTCGGCGCGCGGCTCGAAGCGCTTGCGGATGTCGAGCATGTCCTTCCAGACGTCCTTCGTCTGCTCGATGAACAGGTCGAACTTGGGGAAGCAGCCGCGGCGGTTGAGCAGGCGCAGACCGAAGCAGTCGGCGAGGTAGTAGCCCTTCTCGCAGCCGCCGGCGCCGTGGTCGGAGGCCATCATGACGCAGTTCTCGGCGCCCACGGCCTGGCCGATCTTGCCCTCGGGGTTGGTCATGGCGAAGACGCGCACGCCCATCTCCCTCATCTTGCCGACGGCCTCGAGCACCTCGGGGGTGGTGCCGGACTCGGAGGCGGTCAGCACGACGGACTTGTCGGTCATGCGCTTGTGGCCCATGACGTTCCACTCGGCGGCGTGGATCAGGTAGACCTCGAGGTCGCGGTCGCCGAACTTGTTCATGAGGTACTCGAGCTGCATGAACTCGTCCCAGGTGCCGCCGACGCCCATCAGGAAGACGGCGTCGTAGCCCTCCTCGTGCACGCGGTCGGCCAGGGCGGTCATCCGCTTGCCGGCCTCGTAGACGTTCCTGCCGTCCTCGAGGTAGCCCTCCTGATCGAAGTGCATGATCTCGATCTTCTCGGTCTCCTTCATGTGTGTCCTCCCATCACATATGCGCGATTCTATACATCGCGCTTCTTGCTGATACCAATTATAGCCATACGATTGCTTGTTATTTAATACCAATCCAAACTCACGAGTATTTGCGGCGAACGGTCGGTTTCCTCGCCCGAGTGGTATTACAACGCCGATAGTTGTTTATTTCGAGCTCCGCCGTCAACAGGCGCTCCACTACTCGTCAGCTATAAAGGCGTTGCGCCAGACCCGCCCAAGCGTTTCCGGCGCAACCGCGCAATTTAGTTATTCGGCTTCCATCTCCGCCGTCACACGGCGATACATCTCGATAACCTGAGTCGTCGCCTTGGACGGATCCTGATAGTAGCGGCCATCGCACGTCTCGGCCGAGACATACCCCGTATAGCCGTGGCGCATGAGTGCCTCGAGGTCGGCACGCATATCACGCTCGCCGTCACCCCAGGCAAGATGCGTCGTGCCGCCGCCCACATCTACAAAGTGGGTGTGAACTATCTTGTCGCCCAAAACCTCAAAGTATCCGTCGATCGTGTCGCCGGCAACTTCCATGGCGCCAAAGTCGATACAAGCCTTACAATTGGGGCGATCGACCGCCTCGAGGATGCGTGCCACATCCTGTGCGGTGTTGACCAGCACGGACTCCGACGGCTGCAGCGCCTCGAGCGCGACGCGAATACCGCGCGTGTCGGCGTAGTCGCACACCGAGCGCAGCATGGCAACGCTGCGGGCCCAGGCGTCCTCAGCCGACTCGTCCAGATAGGCCCAACCACTCGTCACCAGAATCTGCGGCACGCCCAACTCAACGGCTACGTCGATCACATTCTTAAAGTAGGAGAGGATGCGTTTTTGGCCCGCCTCACCGCGCACCGCGACGTTCCACGGCTTGGGGTTGTTCTGCTCGGGGCACACGCACACGATCTTGATACCGTACTGGGCGGCAAGATCGCGAATCTTATCCACCGAATCGTGCTCATGGCAATCCACATACAGGTGCATCGAGCCGGTCCACAGCTCGATATTGCGATAGCCGGCCTCACCTGCAGCCTTAAAAAACGTCTCGATGCTGTAGTAACGATGGTTGATGTTCATGAGCGAAAGCTCGGGTACGACCATAGCCCTCCCCTTTCGTACGGAGTTTTAAAAAACAGGGGGCCGCCGCAGATGCGACAAGCCCCCCAAAGATCGACGCAACCGTTAGACGCGATGGAAGCGCGATTCGAACATATTAGGCAAGCACGCCAAAGTAAGCGCCGATGATGCCCACGACCATGGTGCAGAGGATCAGGACCATCGGGTTGATCTTCTTGGAGAGCAGCCAGTAGTAGAGCCAGAAGGCGGCCATACCGAGCATACCGGGCATGATGCCGTCCAGGATGTCCTGGAGAGTCTGGGCGGAGTCGCCCTGACCGATGGCGATGGGCAGTGAAGCCCAGAACATGTCCTTGCTCATGGCGCCAACAACCATAACGCCGACAATGCCGACGCAGGCCATGATCTTTTGCATCAGGCCGGTCTTCTGAGCCTCGTCGAGGAAGCCAATGCCCAGCTCATAACCCTTGATAGCGCCAAAGATACGAATCAGGAACGCCGGGATGTTGTAGACGAGCAGGAAGGCGATGGGGCCAAAGACGTTGCCGGCCTGGCACAGGCTGATGCCCACGGCAGCGGCGACGACGCGCAGGGTGGACAGGAAGAAGGAGTCACCCAGGCCGGAAAGCGGACCCATGAGGGCGGCCTTGATGTCGTTGACGCTCTCGGGCTCAACCTCGCCACGAGCGACCTTTTCTTCCATGGCCATCGCGATGCCACCCACGAAGGGAGCGAGCTGCGGGGTGATGTTGAAGAATGCGCTGTGACGGTGCAAGGCCTCGGCGTAATCATCGGGACGGCCGGCATAGATCTTCTTGAGCATGTTGGCGACCATCAGGCAGAAGGCAATGTTCATCTGCTTGTAGTAGGTCCAGGAGAATTCCATGCCCAGGGCGCCGGTGTTCACGGCGCTCTTAATGAGGTCGGAGCGAGTAATCTGGTTCTCGGAATTAGAAGTCATCGTCCTCATCCCCTTCCACAGAAAGCTGGGACTGGGCGCCACCAAGGCCCAGCAGGTCGTACTTGTCGATGCCGATGATGATTGCGATCAGGGCGACGCCGAGGACGGGCACGTTGGCATAGGAGCACAGCAGGAAGCCCAGGAAGTAGAACGGCACGAGCTGCTTGGTAAGCACCAGACGGCCGAGCATGGCGAAGCCCATGGCAGGCAGGATGTTGGCTGCGACGCCAAAGCCATCGAGGACGAACGTCGGGATGAAGTCGAGCAGGCCCTGAACAGCGTCGGCACCCAGATAGAAGGAGACCGAGCACAGGATAAAGGCCAGGACGACAATCACGAGACCGATAATCCAGTGCATAGCGTAGATACCCTTGAGGTTACCCTTGCTGGCAAAGACGTCGGCACGGTCGACCAGAAGGGGCATACCGGCGTTGACGACGTTCTTGATGGCCAGGCACAGAGTGGCGATGGGCATCGCGAGCGCGATAGCGGCCTCGGTGCTCTGACCCAGCTGAATAGCGAAGGCGCAGGCGAGCACGCCGCCAATCGTCTCATCGGGCGGCACGTAAGCGCCGATGGAGATAGAACCCATGAAGAGCAGCTCGAGGCTCGCACCGATGGCGAGGCCGGACTGCAGGTCCCCGAGGACTATGCCGACGAGCGGGCACAGAACGATCGGGCGGAACGCATAGAGCGTACCGAGCTGATAATCGAGCTTACCGAAGGCAGCGATAAGTCCGATGAGGATTGCTTGAACAAGCATTGTTCCTCCCTTTGATCCCTCTTGGATCCGCGCGGCGATTCCCGACTTGTCAGCGCGCCCTTTTCCATGCCGACAATCGCCCAGACAGATCCAGCTTGTACCGGTGTGCTGTTAACACCTAAACCGGTGCAAATGATTTGATACCAATTATATAGTCATGCGAAAACTATTTAATACCAATCGCTCAACGGGCGTGTACTCCCGGTGAACGGTAGATGGGGGTAACGGGTAAAGCGTTTATCCGGTACGCCCACGGATAGGGGCGGCGCCGTGCGCGCCGCCCGTGGTTCCCAATTAGAGGGCGCTTAGGGCATCGACCTTGGGGTCGTCGGCCAGAGCGCGAATCTCGACCTCGACACCGCGGCCGACGAGCTCGCGAATGTCCTCTTCCTCGGCAGCAGTCACAAAGATCTGGCGGGAGATCTTACGGGCATCGGGACGCTGCTCGTCCTTGGACTTGGTGTTGCCCAGGTTGATGGAGGTGATCTGCGGGCAGCCGTCGACAAGCTGCTTGGCCTCGGCGATGCTGGCGACGCAGATGATCATCTTGTACTTATCGGTAACACCGGAGTTGATGGCCTCGATGGCGTGCTCCATGTCCTTGATGACGAGCTTGACATTGGCCGGCTTTCCCATCTTGAGCGTGGTCTTCCAGACGGGATCGTTGGCAACCTTGTCGCCAACGCAGAAGATGCAGTCGGAGCCCAAGCCCTGGACCCAAGAGACGGCCACCTGGCCATGAAGCAGACGATGGTCGACGCGAAGCAGTTGAATCATGATTGACCCCCAAGGTCTCATGCCGGAAACCCGGCCCCATTAATAGCAGGCGGTGACTAGAACTCTTCCTCGTCATCCGCATCGGTCAGCAGATCGTTGACAAACTTGACGCGCGTGTCGTCAGCCGCGAGGATCTCGCGGATAACCTGGTCGGCGGGAGCCTCCTGGTCCGAGAAGAGCAACTGGATCAGCAGCGGCAGATTCATGTTGGCAACCAGGTAGGTGTTGGGGCGCGTCTGGACGATCTTGGTGAACTCGTTGTTGACGCTGCCGCCAAACAGGTCGGTGCACACGATTACGTCGTCGGCGGGGTCGATGGTCGCCAGGAGCTTGGCGGCCTCCTCGGCGACGTCGTTGCGCCCGTCGACGAACATCGACAGATCGTGGACGTTATCGCGCGCGCCCGAGAGCAGCTCGGTGCTCTCCTTGATGCCTGTCGCAAAATGCGCGTGGCTGGCAAAGATGTATTGCCTCATTGCGGTTTCCCCCAAATGAAATTAGTAGTCGAACTGGTGGTAGTAGCGGCGGTACTTGAGGTTGTGCTTGGTGACCAGCTCGTAGTTGCGCGCGAGGCGGTCGGTGGTCAGCGCGGACAGGATCCAGGGCGACACGATGACGCGGAAGTCGTCGTCCAGGCCCGGGATCGCGTACTCGGCGGTGTCGATGATGACGTAGTCCTCGTCGCCGGTCACGCCGCTGGTGAGGAAGGCGCGGACGCGCTCGTCGAGGGCGCGGCACTCGTCCTCGCCCATGAACAGGAACACCGGGACGCCGGGCTCGAGCAGCTCGAGCGTGCCGTGGAAGAAGTCGTGCGAGGTGATGTGGCGGATGCGCTTCCACTGCATCTCCTCGAGCAGGCACATGGAGTACAGGATGGTCTCGCCCCACAGCGCGCCCGAGCCGATGAACATGGTGTAGTCGGCCAGCGCGTACTTCCTGGCGAGCTCCTCGGCGCGCGGCTCGAAGCGCTTGCGGATGTCGAGCATGTCCTTCCAGACGTCCTTCGTCTGCTCGATGAACAGGTCGAACTTGGGGAAGCAGCCGCGGCGGTTGAGCAGGCGCAGACCGAAGCAGTCGGCGAGGTAGTAGCCCTTCTCGCAGCCGCCGGCGCCGTGGTCGGAGGCCATCATGACGCAGTTCTCGGCGCCCACGGCCTGGCCGATCTTGCCCTCGGGGTTGGTCATGGCGAAGACGCGCACGCCCATCTCCCTCATCTTGCCGACGGCCTCGAGCACCTCGGGGGTGGTGCCGGACTCGGAGGCGGTCAGCACGACGGACTTGTCGGTCATGCGCTTGTGGCCCATGACGTTCCACTCGGCGGCGTGGATCAGGTAGACCTCGAGGTCGCGGTCGCCGAACTTGTTCATGAGGTACTCGAGCTGCATGAACTCGTCCCAGGTGCCGCCGACGCCCATCAGGAAGACGGCGTCGTAGCCCTCCTCGTGCACGCGGTCGGCCAGGGCGGTCATCCGCTTGCCGGCCTCGTAGACGTTCCTGCCGTCCTCGAGGTAGCCCTCCTGGTCGAAGTGCATGATCTCGATCTTCTCGGTCTCCTTCATTCCCGCTCCTTTCACGAGCAGTTTGAATTGTCGCACGGAATGAACGGGCTTGCCGCCCCGTCTCGCCGCTTAACCTTGTGGACATCTTGGCCCTAAGCTCAACAATTCAAAGGTTCTTAATACCAGTGAACGATTACAGGTTAGCCGTTTTTAATACCGATTTTTTGATTTCATCCTCCCCTCTCGGTAGACGGTCAGTTTTTGCCGCTCATCGGTCATGCGACACATGTCCGTAAAAAAATGAGCACCCCGCCGTGCACGAGGATGCTCTAGACGCTAATAGTTGTAGGTATATCCGCCGGCATCGCCGCGGTTAAAAGACTTGGCATGCTCGATCGCCTGCCCACTCGAGTCATAGGTCAGGCATTCCAGTACGAGCGCCAGATCGCCCGGCTCAAGATTGAGCAAACTCGCATCGCGTGCGCCCAGCGCTTCAATATCGAGTTTCTCAATCGACTTGTCCGGCTTGCGCCCCAACATGTCGTAGGTCTCGAACAGGCTGAAGACCGAAATGTCCACGTCTTCGATGCCCGGAAACAGCAGACACGGAATCAGCGTCATCTCGATCGACACGGGCTCCCCATCAATGCAGTTGAGACGGCGCACCGAGTAAAGCAGATCGTCCTCGGCGATGCCAAACAGGTCGGCGTAATACGGGCCGGCGTAGCGTTTGGAGCGCGCCAGAATGCGCACCGATGGCGTCGCGCCCGACGCCAGAACCGACTGACGGAAGCCGCCCTTGCGTTCGTGCTCGTCAAACCACTTGTGTCCCACAAAGGCGCCCTTGCCCTGCACGCGACGAATCTGGCCACTTTTGACCAGCTCGTCCATGGCACTTCGGATTGTCAGGCGCGTCGTGCCAAACTCCTCGGCCAGCTCGTTTTCGGACGGAATCATCGAGCCCGTCGGGTAGTCGCCGCGCTCGATTCGCTCCGCAATGCAGCGGCGAATATGTTTGTAAACCGGCAAGTCTTCTACTGCATCAGCCATTCGACACCCACTTTCGTCGCAACGCCGTCTGCCTCGCCGTTATCGGCAAAACGATATTTGGTCGGCAGAATCACGGACTTGCAATACTCGACAAAGCCATCGTTCTCGTCACGCTCGTGCGAAGCCTTGTAAAACACCGGCGTGCCCTCCTGAGCACCCAGCAACTTGGCCTCGTCGGCGTTCAGACGGCTGATGGAAATATGCTCCTTGCCGTGCGTCACATGGACATTCCCTTCTTTGAGCAAAACGTCGTAGAGGCTTTCCTGCTCAAAATCGTGATCGGGAAGCGAGGGGCACAAAGACAGATTGACGTGGGCCGTCTCAATCGACGCCGGGGAACCATTAACCACGCGCACACGTCGAATGCAGAAGAGCGGCATGCCCAGGTCGATCTGGGCCTTTTGGGCCAGATCGATATCGGCGTACACGACCTTGGACCAAACCAGGCGTGCGGTCGACTTTGAGCCAACCCTCTCCACCGCCTGCGTATAGTTCCATGTTTCCTGAAAGATGTTCAGCGGTTTGGGAGGACACACATAGGTGCCCGAACCGCGGCGGCTTTCCAAAGTTCCGCACGAAATAAGGCGCGTGATCGCAGCACGCAACGCCGTGCGCGACACGCCCAGCTCTTCACAGAGCACACGCTCGGCGGGCAGCCGGTCGCCACCCTGCAGGTCATAATGATTGATATACCAAAGAATGCCCTCAAAGGCGCGATCTTTGGGCGGAATCGCATATAGTTCACTCGGCATGGGCACGGCTCCTCAACCGCTTGATGCTGCGGGCATCATTGCTCCGGACGCCCCATGGCGTCGAAGGCTTCTTTGATCTGCTCCGCAACGTTCCGATACGACCGATATAGGCCGGAGTCTCGCTTGACTTCGCCCGCGGTCACCGGAATCTCAAGCTTCGAAATCTCATCCTCGCCGGTTTGCACGGCAACGATGACACCCATACCAAGGCATATATTACGCTTGGCAGCGTTGTTTTTGGTAGCCTGAGCTGGATTAATCAAAATCTGCTGAGCTAGTTCGCGATTGCTAAGTTCCGACACATCCTCGGGATTTCCGGTCTCGACAACCTCGCACTGCAGCACGTCCGCATAGTCAAAAATCTTCGGCTCGCCGCCGCGCTGATGCACGGCCCACTTGCGGCGCGTGGCATCCTGGTAGATAGCCGGCAAAAATGTAAACCGCGGTGGGTCCAAAATCGTATCCGTGATGGTAAACACATCGGGATCAAAGGCATCCTGCGGGTTTTTCTTCTTGAACAGCCCCATATCAGCCTCCCGTTCTAGTATTAAACAACTCAAGCCGAATATAGCACCAATTTCAAGCCGCCGTTTTACCGCATCGGTGCGCGGCGTCTATGGCTCGCCCAGCGGAAGGGTTCACAGACGAGGGCCGGGGTGGCTTGGTTAGGTTTTGGAAGTGGGCCTCGCGAACTTCCAAAACCTAAACAATCCACCCCGACCCCGGTAATGTAATATTTGCTGACCAAATGTATATTCGCACCCTCCAAGGCACCATCAGCCAATCCCCCAATACAAAAAAAAT
>CAUGJN010000043.1 GCA_959599635.1 uncultured Collinsella sp. | reverse complement strand
GCGGTAGAGCACAGCGGATACAGGAAGATTGCCTTCAGGCCATTAAGGCTCGCGGGAATTTTAGAGAAAACCTTCTCGAGCAGCAGGATGACATAGCCAGCGAGGAAGCCGCCGACGATGCCGCCCAGGAAGCCAAAGCCCACACCTACGCCACCGGCGTCGATCATGCCGGTATCGGCGTTAACAGGCAAGCCCTGGATGGCAATCATACCGGCGACGAAACCGGGGACGAGCGCCGGGCGCTTGCCGATGGACTCGGCGATGTAAGCGGAGAGCACCGGAACCATGAGGTTCATTGCGATACCGCCGATAATCTTGAGCATCGCGGCAAAGCTGTTGTAGTCGGCAGCCGTCGAATCAAAGGACGTGATGCCCCACAGGAACGAAATGGCGGTCAGAACACCACCGGCAACGACGAAGACCAGCATGTGGCTGACGCCGTTCATGAGGTGCTTGTAGATGACGTGACCGATGGACTCCTTCTCCTCGACCTCGTCCTCGACATCGGCGGCAGCGGCAACCGTGTCGTCGCCCTTGGCGGCGAGCGCGCGGTCAATCAACTTACCGGCGGCCTCAACGGACAGGGCCTTGGAAACACCAACGGAAACCATGGGCTTACCGGCGAAACGCTCAGCCTGGACATCCTTGTCTGCTGCGACGACGACGGCCTTGGCACCAGCGATCTCACTCTTGGTGAGCTCGTTCTCGACGCCGACCTGGCCATGAGTCTCGACCTTAATGGTCAGACCTCGCTCGGCAGCAGCCTTCTCCAGCGCCTCCTTCGCCATGAAGGTGTGCGCAATGCCGGTCGGGCAACCGGTCGCGGCGATGATGTCAAACTTAGCCATGTGTCCCTCCTTCTTGAGTACAGCGCCCGCGGGCGCTCCCCTACACGCGCCTCGATGCGCGTTTTTCCACAACTGAAAGATACCAACCTACCGTCCGCGTGAGAAGAGACAAGGTGCAATTCTCCGGTGAAAGGTTCTTTCATAACCGTAAACGGTAAGTGAAAGTTTACCATCAACACTTGAAACGGCAAGGTGTATCTTGTAATTGAAAATGCCCGTATACTATGGCATTGCGAATCAAATTAGATTTTCATGCCAACCAGGAGCCATCCATGACCGATAGTAGCAAGAGCGCACTTTCCCTCATTAGCACCCATCAGGGATACAGCGAATCCGAGCAGCGCATTGTCGACTATATATTGGAGCACCAGTCCGAGGCTCCACGCCTCACGGCGGCTCAGCTCTCACGCGCCGCCACCACGTCCGAAGCGACCGTTTCGCGCTTCTGCCGCAAGCTGGGCTTTGGTAGCTTCCGCAGCTTTCAGTTTTCGTTGGCGAGGGATTTGGAAAGCCAGCGCAACGAGGGCCTGACCGACGAGGTCTCGCTCGACAATATGGAGCAGAGCCTCAAGAACATCCTGGCTGCCAAGGTGAGCGAGCTTAATGCGACCATCGACGGCATTGATCACGACACGTTGGCCGCAGTTGTACACGCGCTTAAGAATGCCGGCGTTATTGAGTTCGCCGCCGTGGGCAATACAAACGCGGTCGCGCTCGACGCGACATTTAAGTTTTCGCAGCTGGGCCTGCGCTGCATGACGAGTACCATTAGCGAGACATCAATCGGCTTTGCGCTCACGTTGCGCCCGGGTGACGTCATCGTGCTAATCTCAAACTCCGGCAAATCGCGCCGACTGAATCGCATGGCAAAAGCGGCTCGCGACTGCGGCGCAACCGTGGTCGTCATCAGCAGCGACAGCAAGTCTCCACTCGCGCGCCTGGCAGACTACACTTTTAATACCGTCAACCACGAAGCACTGCTGACAACGGGCGACTTCGCGTTCTCCAAGATGAGCGCCACGATGATCATCGAGGTCATCTACAACTTCCTGCTGCCCGAAATCGAAGACGCCCGCGAGCATATCAGCTACTACGAAGAGCTCATCCAGCCGGATAAGGTTGTGGAGTAAAACGCGTAGTGGGACAAAAATTTCAGTCTATTTTGTCCCACCAACACCGCTGATACGACCTAACCTCGAGCTTCTTCGAGCATCTGCTTTGCGTGGGCCAAGCTTGCCTCGGACTGATCGCCGCTCAACATGCGGGCGATCTCGGCAGTACGCGCTTCGCCGGTTACCTCGTCCAAATGCGTCTGGGGAACATCGCCCGGTTCCTTGCTAACGACATAATGCTTGTCAGCCATGACAGCGACCTGCGCCAAGTGGGTTACGACAATAACCTGATGCGTAGCGGCGAGATCTGCCAGCACGCCCGCGAGCGCACGCGCCGTGGAGCCACCGACACCGGCATCGACCTCGTCAAACACCAGCGTATCGACACCGTCCGCGTTACCGAGGACAACCTTGCTTGCCAGCATGACGCGGCTGAGCTCGCCGCCCGACGCAATGCGGCGCAGGGGACGTGGCGTCAAGCCGGCACCGCTGCGGTATAGCAGCTCGTAGCTCGAAGGACCAACGGGCGTCCACTCAGCACGGGGAAGATCGCGCGACTCCCAGACGAGCTCGGCACTACCCATCTCCAAGCGCGCCATCTGGCGGCTAACCTCGTGGCAGAAGCGCGGGGCCGCCGTATTGCGAGCGCGCTTAAGTGCCTTGGCAGCGGCAAACAACTCGCGCTCGGCGCTCCCGAGTGCCTCACGCGCCTTTTTGATCTGCTCATCGCCATCATCGACCAGGGACAGCAGTTCTTGCGAGCGATCGCGCATGGCAAAAACATCGTCCATAGTGGGACCCCACTGACGCAACAGACCCTTGAGGTCGGAATACCGCTCACGCATGCGAGCGAGCTCGCGCGGGTCGAAGGCGACGCCATCGCGATAGGAACGAAGCTCGTTCGCGCAATCCTCAAGGGAGATACAGGCATCCGAAAGCGCATCGGCAATGTCGCCCAGCTTGCGATCGACGGCAGCCATACGGGAAAGCTCTGCCACGGCACTGTTCACGGCATCGATCGCTCCCCCTTCGGCAGCAAGCGATGCATGGGCATCGTTAGCAGTGGCAACCAGTACCTCGGCATGTTCGGAGCGCGGCAGCAGTTCCTCGAGCTCCTCATACTCGCCCGGCTTAGGGTCGACCTCGGCAATGCGCTCCAGGGCGAAGCGCGCCTCCTCGACACGACTCCCCTGCGCACGCGAGGCCTCCTCGACGCGACGGACCTCCTTGGCAGCCGCGCGCGAGGCTTTAAAGCAAGCACGGTAGTGCTCGAGTGCCTCGAGCGCAGAGCGTCCCGCCCACGCATCGACCATCGCAACGTGATGTGCCGGATCGAGCAAGCGTTGGTGCTCGTGCTGGCCGCACAAATCCATCATCACGCCAACGCGCTCCGAAAGCTCGCGCACACTGGCGATGCGCCCGTCAATCTTCACGCGGCTGCGGCCCTCGGCGGAAAGGCTGCGCTGTACGGTGAACCCTTCCGTGTCGTGCGGCCCGTCGAAGAGTCGTGCCTCGACGCTCGCGAGCGCCTCGCCCTCGCGCACCGTCGTCGAATCCGCGCGCTCGCCCAAAATAAGTTTGAGGGCCGAGAGCAGCGCGGTCTTGCCAGCACCGGTCTCGCCGGTCAGGACAGTCAGGCCGGCACTCGGCACCAACGTCGCCTCGCGAATGAGTGCAATGTTAGAAACCTGCAGCTCATCGATCATGACGCACTCCGTAGAACACACGGCTCACCGAGTTATAGAAGCTCTCGGGGCCGTAATCCAGCAGCAGCACATCGCCGGGACCGCGACGCACCGCCACGCTCTCAACGGTGCCATCACAGGTAATAAACTGCCCATCGATAGCGATCGCCGGAACGCTCGGACGGTCATCAGACATAAAGATTTCGACGACATCACTCGGCGAAGTCAAGAAGGCACGGGCCTGAATGGTGTGCGGCGCAATGGGTACGCATACCATGCCCGTGTAATCGGGGCTGACGATGGGGCCGCCGGCGCTGAGCGCGTAACCCGTAGAACCAGTCGCCGTCGAAACGACGACACCGTCACCGCGTAGGCGGTCGATATGGTGACCGGACACCGTGATGTCAAACTCGACCATATCGGACAGGGGGCCGCGCGTAAGCGCCATGTCGTTGAGGGCGAAGGTGCGCACGACATCCTTCGTACCGTCTTCGCGCACGGACACGATATCCGCGGCGATGGTGGCGCGACGGCTCACGTGCAGCTCGCCGGACAGGGCGTCACTCACGACCTGCAGAATGTCGCGCTCCTCGGGGCTCGCAGCAGTTAAAAAGCCCAGGTGACCATAGGAAAGACCGAGGATAGGAATCTCGCGATGGTTAAGGATGCGGGCAGCGCGCAGCAACGTACCGTCGCCGCCGAGCGTAATGACCAGATCGGAGCCGTCAATATCAGGCGTGCTTTGAATCTTCGATCGCTGGTCGGCAGCCCATGCGACTTCATAGCCCTGGCGCGCCAGCCAAAGCTCGAGCATCAGGCCACTCTCGACCGCCTCTTGCTTGTAGTAATTGGGAACCAGAAAGACCTTCATAGCGTTGCAGCTTTCTCGCTCAAAACCGATACCTGGGATTGCAGCTCATCGTCGGCGCGCTCGCCGGGGGCAAACCTCGTGCCGTACAGGAAAAACTCAACGTTTCCCTTGGCACCATGAATGGGCGACACGCAGACATCGACCGGGAACAGGCCCTTGGCAGCAAAGAGTTCAACCGCCGCCACGAGTGTATCGTGGCGCACGGCGGGATCGGTCACAATGCCGCCCTCACCCACCAGCGCCGCCGGAGCCTCAAACTGCGGCTTTACGAGCGTGCAAAACGAACCCGAAGGCTTCAGGCACGCCAGCACGGCGTCGATGATATTCGCGATACTCGTAAACGATACATCGCACACGGCCAGATCGATAGCACCGCCGTAGCCGAGCTCGGGCAACTGCGTCACATTCGTGCGCTCGTGGAGCGTCACACGATCGTCTTGGCGCAGCGACCAATCGAACTGGGCGCGACCCACGTCCACCGAGACAACGGTCGCAGCTCCGCGCTTGAGCAGGCAATCGGTAAAGCCGCCGGTAGAGCAGCCCACATCCAGACAGGCAAGGCCCGTCGGATTGATGCCAAACGCATCAAGTGCGCCTTCGAGCTTAAGACCGCCGCGGCCAACATAGGGAATGCGCCCCCTCACGTGCAGCGGCAGCCCCGGCATCACCTTAAGACCCGGCGAAGTCAAGCGCTCACCGCCACTCGAGACCAAGCCGGCCATAAGAGTGCGAAGGGCATCCGCGCGATCGGCGCAGATGCCCTGTGAAATCAGTTCGTCATCAAGACGCACGCGTTTCATGAATGCCATCAACCATTCGTATCCGGAGATGCAGCCTAGCTATCCTGGGATTCGTTTGCCGCATCCTCATCATATTCCTGCTCGAGCTTGTCGGCCTCACGCGGCGTCAGCTCAAACTTGTCGACCATATCGACCGCGCGGGAGCCCAGCTCAATCGCCTCGTCAAACAAATCGAGCGAACGCTCCAAGGAGGTATCCTTGGAACGAACGGTAGCGATGATCTGGTCCAAGCGGTCCGAGATCTCGTCGAAGTTGCGGACGGAACCCTCTGGCATAGCTACTCCTCGACGGAGTCGACAACAGCCTCGGCGGCGTCCGCATCCTCGGCCAGCACGCCAGCCTCAGCCTGGGCAACCGCAACCTTGGCGGCAGCCTCGGCAGCCTGTGCCTCCTCGCGAGCGCGATCTTCGGCCAGCAGCTCTTGGTACAGGTCCTCGCCTGGCAGCTCCTCGCTGCGAGCGATCTTGCCCAGCACGCCGTTGACGAACGAAGCGGACTGGTCGGTGCCATAGGCCTTGGCAAGCTCGACGGCCTCGTTGATTACGATGGCGTCCGAGACCTCCTCGTCGGTGAGGAAGCGCATCTCATAGACGGCGATACGCAGCAAGTTGCGGTCGGCGCCGGGCATGCGCATAAGATCCCAGTTCTTGGCGACGGCGCGCAGAGCGCAGTCGATACGATCGATATGCTCGTAGGCACCGCGGCAAAGCTCCAGCGCATAGGGGTCGAGGGGACCCTTCGAGATCAGGAAATCGCCCTCGAGGACGCGCTCGAGCGGGCTGTCCGTGGCCTCGGCCTGGAACAGCAGCTGCAGCGCCTGACTGCGGGCAAGCGTGCGCCCGCGATAAACCTTAAGGCTCAAAGGTTACTCCTTGGGGAAAACGAGGCCGTCAATGCAAACGTCAACGCGCTCGACCTCGACGCCCACCTGAGCATCGATGGCAGCGACCACGGCGGCGCGAACGGCCTCGGCGAGCTTCTTGAACGGATAGCCAAAGAACACCACGACACGCACGGTGAGTGCGAGCTTGTCGCCGACGACCTCGGCCTCGACCGCCGGCTCGGAAGCAGGGGCCTTGGACGAGAGCATCATGGAGACAAGGTTGGTGGCAAGGTCCTTGACGCCAACGGAGGCGATGCCCTCGACATCCGACACGGCGCGCGAGACGATGGCGGTCAAAACATCGGGCGAAATGCCGATGCCGTCAATCTTGATTTCCTGGGGCATGAGTCCTCCTAGAAGAGTTGGTTGCTAGACGCGGGAGACGAACTTGCCGTCGCGGGTGTCAACCTTGATGACCTCGCCCTCGTTGAGGTACATGGGGACCTGGATGACAGCGCCGGTGTCAATCGTGGCCGGCTTGGTGGAACCCTGGACGGTGTCGCCCTTAAAGCCCGGGTCGGTCTGGACGATGGTGGTCTCGATAAACATCGGCGGGGTCACGCCCATGAGCTCATCGTCGGCGAAGAGCAGCTGGCAAATGTCGTTCTCGCGCAGCCACTTGGAGTTCTCGCCCACCATGTCCTCGGGAACGGGAACCTGCTCATAGGTCTCGTTGTCCATGAAGATGTAGTCGGCGCCATCGTTGTAGAGGTACTGGAACTCACGGGTGGTGAGCATGACGCTCTCGAACTTGGTGCCGGCGTTGCAGGTGTTCTCGACGACGCGGCCGCTCTTGATGTCGCGGGTCTTGTAGCGCACAAACGCGCCGCCCTTGCCCGGCTTGACATGCTGGAACTCGACGATGGTGTAGACCTTGTCCTTGATGCGGAGACCGAGGCCGTTCTTGAAGTCGGCGGTAGAAATGGTAGGCATAGCGACCTTTCTTGTTATGGGCAGAACGCACAAGCGTCCAAATTACATACGATAGAAATTATACACTTGCAGACCGCGCCTGCGGCGAGCGCATAAAAAGAGAACGCGGGGCGCCCGAATTGCTCCGGACGCCCCGCCCAAAAATCTATCGAAATGGGCTAGCAGTCGATGACGTGCAGGTCGTGCGGGGTCTTGGTGAAGGGCTCGTAGCCGTTCTCGGTGACCACGCCGTAGTCCTCCAGGCGCACGCCGCCCACGCCGGGCAGGTAGACGCCAGGCTCCATGGTGACAACCGAGCCGATCTCGATGGTGTTCTTGCTGCGATTGAAGTTGGGCAGCTCGTGGATGTCGATACCGACGCCGTGGCCCAGACCATGGTTGTAGTAATCGCCATAGCCGGCATCGCCGATGATCTTCTTGGAAAGCTTGAAAATGTCGTTGCCCTCGACGCCCGGATGGATGGCGGCGACGCACTCCTCGTGCGTACGGCGCACGAGCGCGTACAGGTCAAGCTGCTCCTGCGTGGGCCCGCCCATCACGACAGTGCGTGTCATGTCGGAGCGATAATCGCAGTAGCCCGCGCCGTAATCCATGAGGACAAAGTCGCCCTTCTCGATCACGCGGTCGCTCGGGACGGCATGCGGGTTGGCGGTGTTGGGGCCGCTCGCCACGATGGAGCCGAAGGCAAGGCTGTCAGCACCGTTGGCGAACATAAAGTTCTCGAGCTCGTTGCGTACCTGCTTCTCGGTCATACCGGGCTTAATAAAGCCGAGCATGTGCTGGAAGGCGGCATCGGTGATCGACTGCGCATGGCGCATGAGTTCAATCTCCTCGGCGTCCTTAATGGCGCGCATCTTGCGGATGTCGTCGTGCATCAGCGGCAGCATACAGGCGACGGAGCGGTCCTCCAGGCCGCGCTGAATACCCTGGTAGAAATTAATCTGCATATCGTCCTCGACAGCGCAGACGCGGCATTTGTTGGCCGCGATCTTGCCGGCGACCCAACCGGGGATGGTGCCCTCATCCATGTCGTAGACCCAGGGGCTGCCGGCGGGCGTGTTCTCCTCAAAGCTGTTGAGGTAGCGCGAGTCGGTATGGAACAGGCACTGGTCAGCCGTAATAAACGCCGCGTGCGGGAACTCGAAGGTGTAGTCGAAGACGCCCTTCACGCCCGTGAGCCAACGAAGATTGGCCTCGTCGCGTACCACGATAGCGTCGTAGCCACGCTCGACCATCAGGGCACGGACGCGCTCGATACGACCGGCAGGACCGGCAGCAAACTCAGACATGCAGATTCCTTTCTTGTTGTCTCTATATAGACGGGACGGGTCTCAACCGAACGACGGAATCGCATGCGATCCGCAACCGATTGGAAACCCGCCCCTCAACATGATACGAAAGACGATGGAAGTCAATAAATCTTAGAGAAGTTCTTTGCGAGAAGCCAAGTAGGCGTGAGCATGGCGGTCGAGGACCTCGTCCTCAACGCTCGTTAGACGAATGGCGCCGAGTGCCGCGGGCAGCGGCAACATACTACGGTTCGAGCGGGCAAACTGCTGCCTGCGGAACTCCTCGATATATGCGGCAGGCTCCAGATCGAAGGCGAGCTCCTCGATACCAAAGTCCTCCAGGCAGTCATCGACCTCAAAGACGTAATCGATATCAAAGTCACAGGCATCATGTGCTAGGCGCGCCTCAAAGCGCATCCCCTCGGACAACAGCTGGTAGGAAGGGACCTGCGACGCGGCATCGCCCAAGCAGGCGCGCAGGGTACGCTCCCCCATCTTGCCAAAATCGAGCGCATGGCGGGCGCTCGGGTTCGTGGCCATCAGTACGTCCTTGCGGGCAGTCTGAGACCACTGAACGGCATTGACGAGCGCGACCTCCTCGCCCGCGAGAATCTCGGGAATGGTCTCGGTAAACTGATTCCAGCGGGACTTGCTGCTCGAAAGCATGGTGCCAACAAGTACCGCATAGCCGAGCTTGAGGTCCTCGGGGTCCGCCTCGCGTACAAGGTCGAGGTCACACACGACCAAGCCCGGCTCGGGACGGAACGCGATAGCGGGAAGCGCATGCGCCGACGAGGCGACAAGCGGCTTCATGGTCGTCGCGACCGTGAGCATGGCGTCGAACGTCGTCGGCAGCAAGGCGCACTCGGTGCGACCGCACCACTGATTGGCGCACCAGCAAACAACCGAGCAGGTCGCCGTGTCGCCGACAGCGACAACGAGATCATCGCAGGTAATGCCGTTAGCCGACAGCGCGCCAAAGACGGTATCGGCATCGACCAGCGTAGCACCGGCAGGCGAAACCTCGAGGACGAGCGGCGACACGGCAAAACCGGCGTCAACAAGTGCATGTTCGACAACCTCGCCAAAACGCTCGGATGTGGCGTCGTTCCAAACCACCATCGCACGCTTAGGCTTGCCCACAGCCGAGGCAAACATGCGCGACAGCTCCTCGAACGCCCCCAATCCGACGCGGACATCGACACTGCGGTTTTGGAAATTGATAAGTTGACGGCGAATCATAGCAGTCCACGCTCCAAAAGCATCTCGGCACAAAGGTAGGAAACGTCCTCGAAGGACTTGTTGCGAATATCAAGGGTAATATCGGCCGCCTGGCGATACAGCGGACGGCGATGCTCAAACAAGCGCGCAGCGTGCTCGGGCGAGCGGAAATCGGGCCGGGTATCGGAGCGACGAATCTGGCGCAACGAGTCCTCAAAGTCGCCTTCGAGGTACACGCATGTACCCATCTCGTGCATCAGCTCAATGTTCACCGGCGTCTCGACGATGCCGCCCCCGCACGATACCAGCAGGCTGCGCTCGCTTTGAAGCGAACGGAGTGCCGAGGTCTCGAGCTCGCGAAAACGATCCTCGCCCTCGGTCTCAAATATCTCGGTCACCGACTTGCCGCATCGACGCACAACCAAACGATCGGTATCGATAAAACGCCGCTTGAACATAGTGCCGACGTTGCGCGCGAGCGTCGATTTGCCCGCGCCCAAAAAGCCGATAAAGAAGATATGGTCGCAGCCGTGTTTGATGTGCTGAGACATGGCGAAACCTATTCCTCGCAGGGAAGGTCGCGCAGGGCCCGGCGCTCAAAGATACGGAAGATCTGCGTGTACCACAGGTCCTGGGTTGCCTGCGGCTTGACCAGAATAGTGTCAACGCCGGCAAAATTACCGCTCCACACGTCCGTGTACAGCTGATCGCCGATCAGCACCGCCTCGTCTGCCGTGGCGCCGAGGCGCTTAAGACCCGCCTTCAAGGCAAACGGAGCGGGCTTCATGGCGTGGCTGATGGCCTCGAGTCCCAGCTCGCGTGCAGAGCTCATGACCTGATCGCGATGCCAGTTGTTGGACACCATGCACAGCTTAAAGCCTTTGGCGCGGGCGGCGTCGAGCCAAGCGGAAACCGCAGCGGGAACCTGCTCGGTGTCGCGCGGCACCAGAGTGTTATCGCGATCGAGCAGAATGGCGCGTTTGCCGTCGGCCCACAGGGTATCAAGGTCAATGCGATCGACCGAGGCAACGTATCGTTTGGGGCTAAAAATCCTCATGCTAATTCCAAGACTGTTGATGCTCTTCGTAGGTTTGCGAGAAGTACTCCTCGTCCTGCGTGATGTAGAAATACAGGTCATCGGAGTCGGTCGGCTCAAGCGTGGCCTTGAGTGCCTCGAGCGACGGAGAGCAGATGGGCGTGGGTGGCAGGCCCTCGTGCTTATAGGTGTTATAGGGGCTATCACTCTGCAGGTCGTCGGCGGTAACCTCGCCACCGGTGACATACATCATGGTCGCATCGCTGTTGAGATAGCGCAGACCGTCGAGCTTGCCGGCAAGGCGGTTGTAGAAAACCGAGGCCACGTGCGCACGTTGATCGGCGTTGAGGCCCTCGCGCTCAACGATAGAGGCCAAGTTAACGATGTCGTAGTCGGACATCTCCACACCGTAGCGCTCCTTGATCTTGGCTTCGCAGCTCGCAAAGTCAAGCGACATGTACTCAGTCTTAAACTGATCGAGCATGGCACGAATCACGTCATCGGCCGTCGGCGAATCACCCAACGAATAGGTCTTGGGGAACAAGAAACCCTCGAGCGAGTCGTTGGCGGCGCCCTTAAGGAAGCTATAGTCGTCCACGTAGTTGGAGGCCTTAGCCTGGTTGAGGAAGTCTTCCTTAGAGATGCTGTCGTAGGCCTGGGCCACGCGGTCGGCGACTTGATCGACTGTCAGACCCTCAGGGATAGTCAGCGCATTGGAGCCCGCGTTGGGGCCTTCCATGAGCTGCTGAACAACCTTGGTCGCATCCATGAGCGTGGTGAACGAGTAGGTGCCAGGCTTAAGCGACATATCGGCGTTGAGCTTTTTCACCGCCGCGTAGTAATCCTTGGGATTTTCGACGATATGGTTCTCGGAGAGAATCGAGGCGATCGTATCGCCCGAAGCACCGTCGGGAATGGTCACCGTAACCTGCTGACCAGCCGCGACCTTCGTATCCTCACCGGTAAAGAAGCCCTTGACGGCAGGC
>CAUGJN010000042.1 GCA_959599635.1 uncultured Collinsella sp. | reverse complement strand
CGTCCGACATCGGCCAGGGCTGCAACACGGTCTTTTTGCAGGACGTTGCCGAGGCATGCGGTCTGCCGCTGAGCTGCATCGCCAACGGCGAGTGCTCCACCGAGAACGCTCCCGACTCCGGCACCACGTCTGGTTCGCGCCAGACGGTCGTGACCGGCGAGGCCGTGCGCGGCGCCGCCTTCCTGCTGCGCGACGCCATGGTTGGCATCGAGGCCGGCAAGCCTGCGCCTACCGCCCCGGTGAGCGCGCACGGCGACGGCGTCAAGATCGAGTATGACGACGGTCGCGCCTACCAGCTGCGCACACAGGAACTCGTCGCCGGCCAGGGTATGCATCCTCAGGACCCTGCGGCCACCATCAAGGCGCTCGAGGGATGCGAGTTTGGCTACGTGTACCTGGAGCCGACCGACAAGCTGGGCGCCGACGTTCCCAACCCCAAGAGCCACATCTGCTACGGCTTTGCCACGCATGTGGTCATTTTGGATGATGACGGCCGCGTGAGCGAGGTCTATGCCGCGCACGATTCCGGCAAGGTGGTCAATCCCATCTCCATCCAGGGTCAGATCGAAGGCGGCGTGCTCATGGGTATGGGCTATGCGCTTACCGAGGATTGGCCGCTCAAGGACTGCGTATCCCAGGCAAGGTACGGCACGCTCGGGCTGTTCCGTGCGCCCGAGATTCCGGATATCCACGCCATCTACGTGGAGAAGGACGAGCTGCTGCCCGTGGCATACGGCGGCAAGGGCATCGGCGAGATCGCCACGATCCCCACGGCGCCCGCCGTGCAGAACGCCTACCGCGCATTCGACGGCAAGCTGCGTCCGGATCTGCCCATGGTGGATACGCCGTACAGCCGCGCCCGTCACCGCGGGTAGGGTAGAGCGCGGACGGTCATTGCTGACTGCCGTCTGCGCTTGCCATCAACTGTATAAGCTGCGCCTTTGGCCCCAGCTCCATCGTGAGCCGGGGCCTTTTGCTTAGAGCGGAAACTACGTCCCGGAATTGGCGCTCAGAATGGGATGCGCTTTCCGGTTGGAGCTTCAAACGGAAAGTGCATCCCGGAATCCGCGCCTGGAATGGGGCACACTTTCCGGAACAGCCCTCAACCGGAAACTGCGACCCGGAATCGATGCTCAGAATGGGATGCGCTTTCCGAATCGCCTTCAGGCGGAAATTGCATCCCATTCCGAGTCTTCATTCTGGGACACGCTTTCCGCAAGGAGCTTCGTCGGGAAAGTGCATCCCATTTTGAGCGCCTATTCCGGGATGCGCTTTCCGGCTGTCGTTCACTTGGAAACTGCGGCCCAGTTTGAGCGTCTATTCCGGGATGTAGTTTCCGCTGGGCGTTCAACCGGAAAGCGTGTCCCGTTCTAGGCCTTGATTCCGGGACACGGTTTCCGCTAGGCACGCCATCTGGAAAGCGTATCCCGTTTTGAGCACTCAGTCTGGGACATGGTTTCCGCGGGTGCTGCCAACCGGAAAGTGTGTCCCGGTTTGGCAGGCAGACGGGCATAAGCTCAGCAGTCCCTACAGCTCCACGTCGTTGAGCCATGTCGGCAGCGCGGTCTGCCGGATGCCTGCCGTCTGCAGCTTTTTCGCGAACATGCCTGCCGAACGGACTTCGTTCATGGTAAAGCGCAGCAAGGGATGACCGTAAAGCGATAGATGCGCCTCGCGCTGTCGTTCGGCAACGAGCGCCTCGGCGGTGGTGCGTCCGGCCAGCATGGTCTGGTCGGTATATTTGATGAGCCCATCGAGTTCGCCCAGCGTGAGCTCCCTGGCTTGACGCTCCCAGGCAAAATCCGTTCGCATGCTTTCGGTCGAATCGAAGGGATCCGTTAGCTCGTATTGAAGTTGGTCGGGTGCAAAGCCGGTCTCGATCATGACAGCGCGGGCGACCGATTCCCCGCCGCTCTCGGCGCGCGCGTCAGCATATTGGAGCGTGGTGAGGGCCGTGCGCACCGCGCGACCGTTGCGAGCGCCCGCTCGTTGTTCGACTGCTCCCATCAGCTGCTCTCGCGTTAGGCCAAGCTTTGAGATCGCCGAATCGGCAATGGGCATGCCATCGGCAAAACCGGTCTGCAGCAGGCAATCCGTTACCGTTTTGATGGGCGGCGTTACCGATGTGCTGGATAGACGGATTGCTCCGGCCGGCTCGATCTGATGCCGCTGAATATGCGCGCCCGGGCGAGCCGATGGTTTTGTCGAGCTGCAGACGTGTGCGACGTTCAGGTGCCGCCACGAGACTTCGAGTCCCAGGAGGCATGCTGCCGAAAACGAGCAGAACGTCCAATCGGGGTGGATGATTGCAAGGGCGCGGATAATCTCGCAATGGCGTTGCGCTCGGTTGAGTTCGTCCCAGCGCGTTTTTCGCGCAAACAACCCCGGCATGGGCGAGGCGACCGTGACGCCCATGCGTCGAAGGAGCGCTTTTCGGATCGCCGTGCTCGGGGGAATAAGGCATCGTCCCTCCTGCTCGGCCTGAGTGAGCAGTTGGTCGATGAGTTGGTCATTGCAATGGGTCATGAGCTACCGCCTCCTTTTGGGTAGCAAAAACGTATCAGCCGGAACTTGCCGCTCAACTGACCAAAAGCTGACCAAAATCTAACCATGCAGGTAGATGGCCTGTTTTCGGCGACATTTTTACATCCGAATCGGTGGGCGGTAATCGGCGACCGTGAACGGTAGCAAGTTATGAAGACTGGGTAAGTTTCAGGACGTGTACTTTTTAGAAAAATGGTTGTTTATCTGCTATTTTGCAGCTCTGGATTGCGCGTTTGAGGACGTGTGATGTGAGCGGTTGATCGGATTTCAACCGGAAGCTGCGTCCCAGAATTCGGCTCCAGAGTGGGATGCCGTTTCCGAATCGGCCCTCAAACGGAAATTGCATCCCGGAACGAGCTCCCAGAGCGGGATGAACTTTCCCAGTGTGGCTGCAGACGGAAATTGCGTCCCGGATTCGACGCTCAGAATGGGATTCGTTTTCCGGTAGAAGTTTCAGTGGAAACCGCATCCCAGAATTTAGGCTCAGAACGGGACGCACTTTCCTGATGGCATGCTTGGCGGAAACTACGACCCAGTATTTGGCTCCAGAACGGGATACATTTTCCGGAACGGTCCCCAAACGGAAACTGCGTCCCGGATTCGACGCTCAGAACGGGATGCCGTTTCCGGCTGAGTCTTCGAGTGAAAAGCGCGCCTCAGAATTCGGGGCCTGCGATATCGGTATAGTCCATTTACCGATGCTTGTCTCAGTTTAATTGGGCGGGTAGAATAAAGTCGACGGCAGCCCAAGTAGTGAAGAGCTGGGCAGCGCCGTTGCTTGGTCAAGAGGTCAGTGCCTTAATGGCAGCGACTTGTTATGCTTCGAATGCTGCTTGAGTGCCTCGGAAAGTTCGATAAGCGCCGTGAAGAGCGAGACCAAAGCAACCAAGAGCTCTACGAGCTCTGATGGGCCCGGGATGACCTCTGATTCAAGTCACCGGGCCTAAACTTTTTCATCCATTTGAATAGAGTGGGCGGCGCTCTTGGGGTCGACTGTATGGCGTGTGCCTGGCGCGCGTGGCATTGCGTCCCGCCTTCATGTCCTTACGGGCGCCTATCCTTACGGCAATGTAGCCGCTTATGTAACCAAGCGGCAAGCAACGGAGAAAGGCCCTAACCGCGTCAGCTGAAAAGACGCCGGGTATCTCGGCTATCGATACGACGAACTTTGCGCGCCAGATTGTGCTTGACTTTGAGTTTGCGCCGGTGCCAAAACAGCGCCAGCGCCGTGGACTGCGCAATGAGATTATCGAGGTCGGCGCCGTCAAGCTCGATTACCACGGCAACGTTATGGGCGAGTTCTCGCAGTTTGTGCAGACGGAATTTACCGAAGGCGTTGCGTTTTCCGTCCGCGAGCTCACAGGGATATCGGCCGTGGACACCGCGATGGCCGATCCGCTCTACATGGTGATGAAGAGGCTCAGCGATTGGATCGGTCGCTACTCCGCCCGGGTGGTTTGCTGGAGTGGGGCGGACCGGCGACAGTTTTTGACCGAGTGCCAGGCAAAGCACATCGATCTTTCCGTATTTCCTACGGACTGGTCCGACCTGCAGGCGTTTTACACCTCGATCATGGACGTGGGCAGCCACGGGTGCGTCTCTTTGAGTGACGCGGCAGCGTGGTTTGGCATCGAGTTCGACGAGTCGACGGGCCATGCCCACAGTGCCCTAGCCGATGTGCGCGTGACCGCCAAGCTGCTCAAGCAGATGATGGAGGGGGACTATCACGTGAGCCCGCACGCCCAGGAGATCCGCCAGCGGTGGGGGATGGGCGAGCGAGCTCAGACGCGCCTTTCCAGCAAGTGCTCCGAGCTGGGCGACCTGCAGCTGAGGTTGAAGGCGGAGGGGAGATAGGCGGCGTTGGCCGTCTGCATGGCGCGTGGCCTGTCGCGTATCGCTACTCTTCCTGCCGCTTGGCAGGCAGGATGTAGACGTTCTCGGCGTCCACGGCGATCTGCGTGGGGCGGTTGTAGAGGGTGTCTACTTCCATTACGCTCTGCTTGAACGGTGCGACGTCAGGCGTCTTTGCCCGATGGAGCTTTTCGAGGAGTTTCTCGGATTGCCTGTCGTTGAATCTGCCGATGTCCTCTCCTGCACCCTCGAGTGCCTCGTCGATGAGCGTATGTTCGCCCACGGGGGTCTTTGCGATGGCGTGACCGAGCAATTTGCCCGCGGACGCGATGCCGCCCAGCAGTGCCGCATCGACGGTGTCGGCAGTTCCCGCCTCGAGGGCGTCGTAACACTCGGTGTAGAGCTCGCGATACGCAATCGAATCGGCCTCGATCTTCGCGGTGGCGTCCGCGAGCTTTGCGGGCTCGAAGTTCTGGGCGAGCATGGGTTCGAGGAACAGTGAGAACGCGTGGATGTAGGTGGCGAGCTGGCAGTCTTTGAGGTAGTCGAGCACCTTGTCGAGGCGTCTGCCCAAGCCGTCTCGCACCTCGATGAACCCTTTCTTTTTCAGATCCGCTTGCGCCTGCGAGCGGAAGAGTTCCATGTCCTGCGCGGACGACTGTTTGATGTCGAGCACCTTCATATGGGCGTTTGCCATGTAGGTGGCGTTGCCGTAGTTGAGGCCGTAACCGTTGAGGATGTCTGCGAGCGTCTTGAGGTTGCCACGCATGTTGGCCTTGTCGCGCTGACGCATGTACTCGAACATCTCGTCGACGGACTCCTGGATGGAGTCGAGCTTTTGGTTTATCTGCGCGATTGCGGCTGCCATGAACAACGACGTCGGGTCGTAAGGCACTTGAGTGACGCTCGTGGCGATGTCGCCCTCAACTACGTGGAAGCGCGCCTGTCCAAAGCCCTTGACTGCGTCGCGGTAGCCCCCTGTGAGACCGCTGCCGTCCTTGAACGAGTTGAGTTTCGACGGATCGAGCGGGTTGCCAAATTTGTCAGTCGCCTGGAGCAACGTGGGTACGCTCACCGTGTTAGTGACGGTGCGAAACATCGAGGGGAGCGAGGTGAACGCCACGCCGAGCTGGGGAATTCGCTCGAGCGGCAGCTTGATGGCGCCGGAGATGTCCGCCCGCTCCTGGGTGAGCGCGAGGTGGATTTTGGTCGATGCGAGCTGTTTTGCCACGAGTTCCTCTCGGCCGCCGTCCGTTGAGGGTTTGATCTCGTTGTCTGCCATAGCGTGCTCCTTGTTTGCGTTGATCGCCGTGGGCATTATCTCATTGCTAGGTGGCTTGCCAGAGCGGGGTAGAGACCGAGCGTCTGGCAAAACTCGTTAACTGATTGCATTTCAGCGGATTGGGTTGATTGCAAGAGAAGGACGGCTATCCATCTGCCCTTCCCAGTTGAGTTCGCTTTGAGCTACTGTTCGTGCCTATGCTGCTTGGGCTCAAGCCTTCTCGCTGCCGCGAAGCAGGCCGTGGCCGCCATGGCTAATGCGATGCTGGCCATCCAAGCGGAGTCGCCGGTTACGGCGAGCTTTGGTTCATCGGTTGTCGTGTGTCCCGACCTTTTTGTAGACGCCTCGTCGGCGTCCTTTTCAGGAGTGGCAGGATCACTTTTGTTGTCGCCGGGTGAATCTACATCGGTCTTGCCGCCCGCCTGCTCCCCTTGGGCCTTCCCCTCCACGGTGAAGGATGCATCGGTCGCCGTCCCGTCCTTCCAGACGGCCGTGACGGTGTGTCCGCCGGCGGCAAGCGTGTCCAGGTAGGCCGGCTTGAGCTCGATAATCGTGCTGCCCTTGGTTGCGGTGTAGTTCTCAGTGGAGGCCTCATTTCCGTCCACGAGGAGACGCGTGAACTCATCGAGAGGACCGCTGAAGCGGAAGGTCAGACCGTCCTCGTTGCCCTTTGCATATGCCTGCCCGTTGCCCTTGGTGGCGGCATACAGCGGGGCGGTCACGTCGAAGGTGACGTCCTCCGCGTCGTCGACATCAAAGGTCCGGACGCCGGTCTTGCCGTTACGCTCGGCGTAGGCGGAGCTGTAGACGAAGGTCTCATGACCCGCCTTGTCGAGGACCGCGAGGGCATGGATTTCAAACGAGCCCATCGAGAGCGACGTGGGGAACTCGATTTCGATATAGCCTCTTGCCGCATCGTAGCTGCAGCTCAACGTTTTACGGGCCTTTACAGAGTTCGGGTCCTCGACATAGCCGGGGTCGCCGAGAATCGGGGAGACAGACTTCACGCCGTCCGCGTCGCCTACATTGCAATAGATGCGGAGGAGCACGCCGACAGGGACTCTCTTCGCGGAGATGGAAACGTTCGAGACCGTGGGCGGGTTCCGGTCGATCGCGCTGCCGGTCACCTCGAAGCACAGCTCGCTCGGGTCGGCAACCGAGAAAGTCGCGCCCGAGATGCCGTTGGCCCTGGCGTAGGAACTCTCGTACACATCGGTCTCGAACCCTAGGTCATCGGTGACCGAAAGGCCAATCAGCCTGTGCCTTCCGATCCTATTGCTGTCGAATGTGAGGTCGAACCCGTCGATAGACGAGCCTCCGTGATAATAGGCCGACGAAACGGAGCAGCCGTCGTCCTTATCCTCCCAGCCCCGCTGCAGTATGGGGGAAACGGAGCGAACGCCGTCCGGGTCCGCGACGGACCAAGAGATGTGGAAGTCGGCGCCGGTCGCGACCTCCCTGCTCGAGAGCGACACGGAGGACACGGTCGGCGGGTTCTGGTCCGCGGGCCCCTCGGTCACCTCATAGACGAGGGGGCTGGTGGCGAAGGTCGGAGAGTTGAGTCCCTTCTCCTCGGCATACGCCGCGTCGTAGACATCGGTAACCCATCCAAGGCTATCGGTCACGCCGAGGCCGATGATCCGGTACCTGCAGGGCTGGTCGCTCGGGGAGGTGGGGATATCGAAGCCCGCGGTCGTGTCGCCGGTCGACCGGAAGGCGAGGCGGGAGCTGTTGCCCTGGTCCCCGTCATCGCTATCGACGACGACCTCAACTATCGGCGTGACTGACCGCACCCCATCGGGGTCGTCCACATCGTAGCCGACATGCAGCGTGGAGCCGGCCGTGACTGTCGTCGCGGATAACGTCACGTTGGAGATGCTGGGCGGGTTCGGGTCCGACGCAGCGAGGGCGGTTGAGGGCAAAGCTAGCGCTACGGCGGCGGACAGCGGGACGAGCAGGCTAAGCGCGAAGCGCCTGGAGAATTTCAAGGAGGTCATTGACGATGCCGATCTTCCATAATTGTTGCAACGATACCAGTATATCTTTGGCCCACGCTAGCCTGATGTTCTTTCCGCGAACGGCTCGTTAGTTTAGAGACGGCGTATGGACGCCCGTCTCGTCCAAGTTTCTCGTAAGGGCGATTATGAGGGCATGAAGAGACTTTCTCGGAACAATCAATTGGGGATATCAAAGAAATGCTGGACGCCGCCCGGTCGCTCAATGCCTTTGAGGCGAAATGCGGCGCATCGGCTACGTTGTTGAGATCATTTATCGAGCGATACGTCATTCCAGCCGAGGCCACCATCATGAGGCTTCTGTTCCTACGCCCCCGCAATCCCGCGGGCCGCACTCAACAGCTCATACTCCCTCTGGCTCCACTAGTACAGCTCGGCCGTGCGTACGGCGTCGCGACACAGGTCCAGAAACACCTCAGCTCCCTCGTAGAAGCACTCGCGGGCAAAGTCACCCGAGCCGCTTGCGACGCACGCGCCGTCGGCGAAGAGCTTCCAGTTGGACGGCTCGCGCGAGTCGTCTCCGAGCAGCTTGATCTGCAGAACATGTGGGTTGCCAGCAGCACAGAGCTCTTCCTCGAGCTTCTGTATGGCAAAGCGCATCTGGTGGGAGAGGCCGCTCTTCACCAAAGCCGAGGTGTAGCCGCTCGGCTCGTCTAGAAGATGCATTCGTTTTGGCTTGACGATCAGGTTGTGGAAATTGCGCTCGCTGCGCACGGAGAAATTGTCCATACGGACTCCTTTCATCGATGTTGGCAGGGCCACCGTGCCTCTTGGCCGGTTGGCGTCGGGATCGTGGAGCCAACTCTCTACCCCGACTCTGGATAAAACGCGCCCGCTCTTTGCGGGCACGATGGAGTCTATCAGCGAGCGCGGACACAAATCAAGCGCGCTTGCGAAATGACGCGCGGATGGCGTTGGTTTCCCAAGTGATTATTCGGCTTTCATCCGAAAAAGTGTCGAAATCAGTCGTGTAAAAGTACGGAAAAGTGTCGAAATAGGCACCTTAAAACTTCGGAAAAGTGTCAAATTCGATAGGCAAATTATCCGGAAAAGTGTAGCTGGATGACAAAACAGCACTTAGAAGCCGGTGCTGGATGCGGGATCCTGCGGCCGCCTTCAGCTCTCGCTACTCATCGTCCCCGTCGTTGGGGTCGCCCTTGAGGGTGTTGATGTCCAGATACTCGTCATCGTCCTCTTTTTGCTGGGTCTCCGACTCCGCTTGGGTGGGGCCGGAGAACAGCTGGAATCCCTCAAACGCAATGACGCCGAGCAGGGCAATGACAATGGCGATAAAGGCAACCTTGACTGCCTGCGGAAATTCCGAGAAACGTAGCGCCTTTTCCTCGGCGTAATAATCGGCGAAGCGCTCTTCGCCCGTGCTTTTGGTATACGCCGGCGCGGACGCGGCCTCCGGGTCATATTCCGGTGCAGGCGTGGCGGCGTACGGATCGTTGAGATAATTGCTCGATGCGGTGCCATAATCCTCGGTCTCGATGCGACCGGTGCCAATATATCTATCGGAATAATCGGAATATGCCGCACCGCCCTCATAGTCCGCGGCGCTCGTGTTGGCGGCAAAAAGCGGGTTAACTGGAACGTCGAGCGCCGGCATGCCGGTAGAGGTCTCATCCAGATCGGCTGCAGCCCAGGAATCGTGGGCAACCTGATGGGCAGCGGGCTCATCGAGCCTTGTGACCGGAGGCTTGCGTGCCGCAGGAACAGGCAACTGCTGGGCACTGTACATAACGGTGCTGTCGGCCGATTTGCTCCGCGTCGCTGCGGCGAGAAATGCCGCCGTCTCGGACGGGTCGCTTGCGGGGCGGGGAGCGGGCGTGGGCGCCGAAGTGGGTGCGGGCGTAGGCGCGGGCGTCGAAACAGGCGACTGCGCAGGAGTCGGCGCAGATGCGGGCTTAGGCGCAAGTGCGGGATTGGGGCTTGACGGGCGAGCCCCACCGCTCATGAGTTCGTCGGCGGTCCACGGGCGATCATCCATCACGTCGTCAAGGCTCAGCGAAAACAGGTCGTCTTCACCCTCATCGAACATGCGGTGCACATGTCCACCAATTGCCGGAATCAATCCGCGACCGGTGCATGATGCCTTGCTCAACGCCATTCTGTTCCACCCTTTCGAAATACTAATGACATCGATTATATGGAACTTTTCAAGCGGCTCGGCCTTGGATTCATGCTTTCCAGAACTCGCGCCCAAAAGGGGAGGGGCAATTCAGGCGAGTGCCTACTTGTCGCCGGCCGCCGCCTTGGCCTCATTGAGGTAGCTATAGAAGCTGTACTTGGAGATGCCAAAGAACTCGCAGGCGCGCTCGCTCGACTTGGAAATGAGGAAGGCGCCGCGACGTTCGAGGTAGCCAATGGCGCGAATGCGCTCATCTTTGGTCATGAGTGCCGCGGGCTTGCCCACAAACTGCTCGCACTCGTGCAGCAGGTCCTCGAGCAGGTCGCCGATGTTCTTGGTAATGGGCTCGGGCTCGGTGTAGCCCGTGTCGCCGGTGCCGGTAAAGGCATCGAGCGAGCGCTCAAAAGCCTTCATGAGCGTAATGTCAAAGTTAATGCCCAAAATGCCGACGGGCTTGCCCTCGTCGTTGCGGATAAAGATGGTCGAGGATTTGAGCAGTTTGCCATCGGTGGTTTTGGTGAGGTAAGGCTCGCGGTCGTGCACGTCGGTGGTGCCCTCGCGCATGGACTCAAACACAATATGACTGGGGCCGTCACCCAGTTTGCGCCCGCTGACGTGGCCGTTTTCGATTACCACGATGGAGTGGTCCACGTCCTCGGTCTCCAGGTCGTGGACGACGACTTCGCAGTTGGGGCCAAATTGGAGCGCTAGGCCGTGTGCAAGGCGCTTGTAAAACTCAATCTGTGCGGGGGTCATGGGTGCCTTCCTAAAAATTAGTTTGGGCACACTTTGCCATAAACCACACTTGTTCGCAAATAACGAAAGCGTCGCTGCGTTGTGTGACCGTTCGGCGTCGAAAAGGTACCGATTACGGCAACAAACAATTTGTTAGGTTTTCCAATCAAAAAGTGTGATAGAACAGTGCTAACAAACTTTTTGTTTGGCATCCACATAAAAGTTCAGTCGCATGAATGGGAATGGGCTGAAACGCGTATGCGGGGGCCGGCAAGAGAGAACTTAAGGAGTTCACCGTATGGCCGATAAGATCCAGTGGGCGGGCAACACGATGCCCAAGAGCGATGACAAGCACTTGGGAATCATGAGTCTCGACCACGTGAAGAAGGCCCGCGCCTTCCACCAGTCGTTCCCCCAGTACACCGTCACTCCGCTTGCCCGCCTGGACGGCCAGGCCGCGCGCCTGGGCCTGTCCAACCTGTGCGTTAAGGACGAGAGCTATCGCTTTGGCCTCAACGCCTTTAAGGTTCTAGGCGGCTCGTTTGCCATGGCCAACTACATTGCCGACGAGACCGGCAAGGACGTTGCCGAGTGCACCTTCGATTACCTGACCTCCGATCAGCTTGCCAAGGACTTTGGCCAGGCCACCTTCTTTACCGCCACCGACGGCAACCATGGCCGCGGCGTGGCATGGGCTGCCAACAAGCTGGGCCAGAAGGCCGTCGTGCACATGCCCAAGGGTTCCACCAAGCCCCGCTTTGATAACATCGCCGCCGAGGGCGCCACGGTGACCATCGAAGAGGTCAACTACGACGAGTGCGTGCGCATGGCCGCCGCCGAGGCTGACGCCTGCGAGCGCGGCGTCATCGTTCAGGACACCGCCTGGGAGGGCTACGAGAAAATCCCGTCTTGGATCATGGAGGGCTACGGCACCATGGCTTCCGAGGCTGCCGAGCAGCTGCGCGAGATGGCCATCAACCGCCCGACGCACGTGTTTGTCCAGGCTGGCGTGGGTTCGCTCGCCGGCGCCGTGGTGGGCTACTTTACCAACCTGTATCCCGATAACCCGCCCACCTTTGTCGTGGTTGAGTGCGCGCCTGCCGCCTGCCTGTACAAGGGCGCTGCCGCCGGCGACGGAGATCCGCGCATCGTGGACGGTGACATGCCCTCCATCATGGCCGGCCTGTGCTGCGGCGAGCCCAACATTC
>CAUGJN010000041.1 GCA_959599635.1 uncultured Collinsella sp. | reverse complement strand
AACGTGGTGGTGCTGACGCAGCCGGCGGGCTTTGTAAAGCAGCCCAACAGCGTGATGCCCATGCTGCGGCGCGTGTTCCGTCACTACCCGGAGTTTGTCGCAGCGCTTGAGCATCGGCATGAGGTCTACAATGCCACGCTCGATGACCTGGCGCGTCGCGAGGCGGCCGGCGAGGTCTTTGTGGTACGGCCGAGCGAATCGGTAAAGGTGCCGTCGCTGTGCCGCGAGCCCGATGAGCTCGAGCGCATCTACCAGGTCGGTCGTCGTGATGCGGAGGCGACCTTGCCGGCGCTGGAAACGTATCTGGCGGGGTAGGGGCTGCGGCGGAAAGCGCGTCCCAGAATCGGCGCCCAGAACGGGATGCAGTTTCCCACTGGCCCTCTATACGGAAAGCGCATCCCAGAATGGAGGTCCAAACTGGGATGCGCTTTCCGTTGCTGAAGATATGAGGCCGCGGAGCAGCTGCTCGGCCTATGTCTATGCCTGCTGCCAGGTGTCGACGAGCTCCTTGGCCGCGACGTAGGGGTCATCGGCACTGCAGACGGCACTCACCACAAAGAAGCCATCGACGCCGGTGGCCTTGAGCTGTGGCAGGTCGGCCGTCTTGACGCCGCCGCCCACCACGATGGGTACTGGGCTTGCCGCATGGAGGGCTGCCAGGTCCTCAAAGCTCTTGGTGATGATGGAGCCGTCGGCCGCGCGTCCGCAATCGCGCTTGGTCTCGGTCTCGTGGAGCGGGCCGATGCCCAGGTAGTCGACTAGGCTCATGTCGGCGGTCTTGACGTACTCGAGCATCTCCTCGCAACGGGCCGAAAGACCCACGATGGCGTCGGGGCCCAGCAGCTTGCGACAGACCTCGACGGGAATATCGCTCTGACCCACATGCACGCCGTCGACAGCGATGCTCTGCTCGCGCGCGGCGAGTACGCAGTCCAGACGGTCATCGATCAGCAGGGCGACCTGACCGGTCTTGCCGGCCTGTGCGATTGCCTGCGCGGCGTCGCCCGTCAGTGCGATGATCTCGCGGGCGCTTGCCACCTTGGAGCGCACCTGGATGCAGGTAAAGCCTGCGTCGAGTGCCTGGGCCACAACATCGCCCACGGGGCGTCCGAGGGTGTTTTCGGGGCCGAGTACCAGATAGGCGGAGATATCAAGGTTGTCGCGGATACTCATCGTGCTTCCTCCTGCTTTTTGATCTGCGCTTCCATGCGCTCGAGTTTGCCGGTCATGGTGTCGGTAAATCCGGGTCGAATATCGGCTTTGAGCACGACTTCGGTGCGGATGCCCTTGCTCGCCAACACAAAGGTCGCGTCGCGCACGACCTGCATGACCTCGTCCCAGTCGCCCTCGATCTCGGTGAACATCGAGGTGGTGCGGTTGGGAAGGCCGCTCTCGCGAATGACGCGCACGACCTCGGCAACTTCGGCGGACAGTTCATCGCCGGTGCCGCACGGGGCGATGGCCACGGCGACGAGCGTGTTCATGCCGGCGTTGGTTGCGGGTTCGGACATGGCTTATGCCTCCTCGAGCTCGAGTCGGTTGTCGGCGATGTCTTGGGCGGTTGCGCGGTAGAGCTCGTCGATAAAGGCGACCTTAAAGCTTGCCGGGGCATCGGCGACAGCGGCGGCACGCGTGCCGGCTACGTTGTAGACGGCGGTGCCGCAGACGGCTGCCGTAAACGGATCGGCAGCGCAGGCGTACACGGCTAGCACGCCGCCCTGCGAGCAACCGCAGCCGGTAATCTTTGACATGAGCGGGCTGCCGCCGTGGGATTTGGCTACGGTCGTGCCGTCGGTAATCAGGTCGACTTCGCCCGAGACCACCACAGCGCCGCCAGTGTAGCGGGCGAGCGCCACGGCGGCATCACGGGCGGCGTCGACCGTGTCGGTGGTATCGACACCGCGTACGCGGCTCAGATCGGCCGCCTCGCCCTCAAGACCCCACAGGCCGGCGAGTGCGATGATCTCGGAGGCGTTGCCGCGCACGATGGCGGGCTTGTACTGCTTGAGCTCGTTTACCAGCTGGGTGCGCAGGCTACCGATACCCAGGCCCACCGGATCGAGCACCCAGGGCTTGCCGGCGTCGTGTGCCGCCTTGGCCGCGCGGGGAATCGTTTGCTCGTAGATGGGGAAGAGCGTGCCCATGTTGAGATAGATGGCGCCGCCGCCGGCAACGAGCGCCTCGCCCTCGTCGGGCAGATAGACCATGGCGGCCGAACCGCCCACGGCGAGCTGCGCGTTGGCGACAAAGTCGATCGTCACCGTGTTGGTGATGGAGCCGGCCATCGGATTGGTGGCGCGAATCTCTTCCACGGCCTTGACCACATTTTGCTTAAGCTGTTCCGAATCAATCACTGCACATGCCTCCTTGGCATAGAAAAGGGGCGCTGTGCATAGACAGCGCCCCTGCAAAGGCGGCATGCTCCCTACGCCAGCATTAACTGACAGGTTCAAAGGATTGGGCCCCATGCCCTCTCAGCCTTGTGGTTTGCACCGCCGGCACTCCCGCATCGAATCTGTTGTTCCCTATACTAGCGCACCTGCCAAAAAGGGACAGGTTTATTTTGGCAGGTCGTTACAATAGGTAGGACCGATACGAATGGGGGCCTTATGATCAAACTTGTGCTGACCGATATGGACGATACGCTGATTCCAGCCGGGCATGACGGCGCCAGCGACTACGCCATTGAGGGCATTCATGCCATGCAGGCGGCGGGTCTGCACTTTGGCCCGGTTTCGGGTCGCCAGCCGTCCGCGATGGGCTGGATGTTCAAAAATCGTTCCGAGTACTTTTCGACCGGTGCGTTCTGCAACGGCCAAGTCATGTTTGTCGACGGTCAGGCGGTCGCTTCGCGCGCGACCGACAACGATGCCCTGATGCGTCTGGCCGATTACCTCGAACAAGAGACCGACGATACCTATCTAAAGGTCTATAGCCTGGGTGACGACTTTTGGGATAACGATGCCTATTGCGTGACGAGCGACCCCGAGCGCGTGCGCCGCGCTATGGAGTCGGGCGGCAATGCGTGGCTCAAAGGCGAAGAAGCCCCGTGTCGGCCGACGATTGATGAGGGTCCGGTATATAAGGCGAATATCTGGAGCGCCCGTTCGCGTGAGGAGCTCGCGGAGCTACGCGAGCGCGTTGCCGCCGAGGTGCCGGAGCTCTCGCTTGTGTTTCCCAACAACCGCGTGCGCCTATTCGATATTCTCCCGGCCGGTTGGGACAAGGGCTGTGCTGCGCTGGAGCTGGCGCGCGCTTTGGGCCTGACGCCCGACGAGGTGGCCGTATTCGGCGATTCCGATAACGACCTGCCCATGATCGATGCCGTCCCCAATTCCGTTGCCGTCGCCAATGCCAACGAGGCCGTTACGGCTGCCGCGCGCTGGCATATCGGAGCCGCGACAGACGATGCGGTTGCCGGGGCCCTGCACCAGATTGCCGCCTGCGCCGCGACGGGGGAGATGCCGTCGTTTATGCGTCAGATGGATGCGACGGGTTTCGACGTCACGAACGTCTAGGGAGGGCGCTATGAAGCTTCAGCAGCTCAGATATGTCGTCAAAGTTGCCGAATGCGGCAGCATCACCGAGGCCTCGCGCCGACTCTTTGTGTCGCAGCCTTCGATTACCGCGTCGATCCGCGATCTCGAAAACGAGATGGGTGTGCATATCTTTGAGCGCACCAACAAGGGTGTCATTGTGTCCGAGGAGGGCGAGACCTTCTTGGGCTACGCGCGTCAGGTGCTCGACCAGGCCGACCTGCTCGAGGGCAAGTACAAGGGCGCGTCCGAGCAGGTGCCGCACTTTAGTGTGAGCTGCCAGCATTATTCCTTTGCCGTTAACGCGTTTGTTGACGTGATCCGCGAGTTCGATGCCGCACGTTACGACTTCACCCTGCGCGAGGAGCAGACCCACGAGATTATCGAGGATGTCGCGCACATGAAAAGCGAGCTGGGCATCCTGTATCTATCCGAGCATAACCGCGAGGTTATCGAGCGCATGCTGGCGGCCAACGAGCTCGTGTTCGAGGGGCTCTTCTGCGCCAAGCCGCATGTCTTTGTATGCGCCGACCATCCACTGGCGGACCACGCCAGCGTGACGCTCGAAGATCTCGAGGACTATCCGTTTTTATCCTACGAGCAGGGCAGCTACAACTCGTTTTACTATTCCGAGGAGCTGACCTCGACGTTTGAGCGTCGCAAGAATATTCGCGTGCGCGACCGTGCGACGCTGTTCAACCTTGTCATGGGACTCAACGGCTATACGGTGTGTTCGGGCGTGATCAGCCACGAGCTCAATGGCCCCGGTATTATCTCGATTCCGCTCGATGTGGACGAATATATGGAGATCGGCATTATCACGCGAAAGAATACGACGCCCACGCGCTATGGGCAGGCCTATATCGAAGCGATTCGTCAGCACATCTAGCTTGTTATGTCTGCCGTACGCATGATGCCAGGCGGCGCGTATTGGTATAGTCAATCCCTATGGCAAAAAGAAAATAACTCATATTTTACGATGGCTACTTGAGCGCTCATACTTTGTTCCGTAAAAGCATCTACGCAAAAAAAAGGAGATCAGTATGAGCAATTCCGCCCAGCTCAAAGCGCCGTTTCGTGCCGATATCGTCGGCAGTTTTCTTCGTCCGCAGACCGTAAAGGACGCCCGCGCCGCCTATGCCGCGGGCACGCTCGACGCTGTCGGCCTAAAGTCCGTCGAGGATGAGGCTATTCGCGACCTGGTGGACAAGCAAAAGGCCGCCGGCCTGCAGGTCATCACCGATGGCGAGTTCCGCCGCAGCTACTGGCACCTCGATTTTATGTGGGGGCTGAACGGCGTCGAGCGTCGCACCTCGCGTACGGGCTATATGTTCCACGACGAGGAGACCACCGCCGACACCGCCGTGGTAACCGGTCCCATTAGCGGCGAGAACCACCCCTTCGTCGAGCACTTTAAGTTTGTCAAGGCACTTGAGGGCGAAGCCCACGTTGCACGCCAGACCATCCCGGCGCCTATCCAGACGTTCTCTGAGGTCACGCTCGATCGCTGCGATGGGCAGCAGGAGAGCCTGCGCGCTGTCTATAAGACCGACGAAGATCTCGCCGATGCCATCGCCGCGGCCTATCGCACGGTGATCGCCGACCTGTACGCAGCAGGCTGTCGCAACATCCAATTTGATGACTGCACCTGGGGCATCTACTGCGATACCGATTTTGTCGCCAAAACCGGCATGAGCCCGGTTGACCTGCAAAAGGTAAGCGAGTTGGGCGTGGCGCTCAACAACGCCGCCATCGAGGGTAAGCCCGACGACTTGGTCATTAACACGCACGTGTGCCGTGGTAACTACCACTCTACCTACGCCTTCGAGGGCGGCTATGACCCCATCGCGCCGTACCTGTTTGCGCATGAGAATGTCGATGCGTTCTATCTGGAGTTCGACACGCCGCGCGCCGGCGGCTTTGAGCCGCTCAGCTACGTTGCACCCGGCAAGAAGGTCGTGCTGGGCTTGGTGACCACCAAGGCTGCGGAGCTCGAGGATGAGGACGTCATCGTCGAGCGCATCCGCGAGGCTGCAAAGTACGTGCCGCTCGAGAACCTGTATCTGTCTCCGCAGTGCGGCTTTGCCAGTTGCGAGATTGGTAACAAGCTGACCGAGGACGAGCAATGGGCAAAGATCGCGCTGGTCAAGCGTATTGCCGAGCGCGTTTGGAAGTAGCAGTACCGTTTGCGGGGACGGCGCGTGCGAGGCATTGCGTATCGCGTACAATGGTTCGGATCGTATCGTTCGGGCAGGTTATCCAATATGCCCGATCGCCCTTCCATTCGAAAGGACATCCATGTCCCAGTCTTCGACGCCCGCCGTCGCCGATGCCATCTACGATGCGTCATCGCTCGGCCGCCCGCGCATGTTCCTACTCGGTCTGCAGCATCTATTCGCGATGTTTGGCGCCACGGTGTTGGTGCCCGTGCTCACCGGTCTCTCGGTGTCGGCAACGCTTTTGTTTGCCGGCTTGGGCACGCTGCTGTTCCACTTCCTGTCGCGCGGCAAGGTACCGGCCTTCTTGGGCTCATCATTTGCCTTTATTGCCGGTTATGCCGCAATCGCGCCCAACGGCGAGGCCGAGCTTTTGCCCTACGCCTGCCTGGGCGTTGCCTGCGCCGGCCTGCTCTATCCGTTGCTGGCGGCGCTCTTCCGCGCGTTTGGCGCCAAGCGTGTCATGCGTTTCTTTCCGCCGGTGGTGACTGGCCCCATCGTCATTTCCATCGGCTTGATCCTGGCAAGTTCCGCTATTGCTAACTGCCAGACCAACTGGCTTGTGGCTGTTATTGCCGTTGCCGTTATCGTGATCTGCAACATTTGGGGTCGCGGCATGGTCAAGATCGTGCCGATTCTGCTGGGCGTTGTGGTGAGCTATGCCGTTGCGGCTGCGCTGGGCGAGGTCGACTTCTCTGGCGTCGCAGCCGCTCCCTGGGTTGGCTTGCCCGTCGTGTGGGACAACACAGTGTTTGCACTCTTTGGGCCTCAGTTCGATAGCGGTCTTGCCACCACGGCCATCATCACCATTATGCCGCTGGCATTTGCGACTATGATCGAGCATATCGGCGATATCTCTGCTATCGGCTCGACTTGCGAGCGCAACTACATTGCCGATCCCGGCCTGCATCGCACCCTGCTCGGCGATGGCCTGGCGACCATTCTCGCATCGCTCTTTGGCGCTCCGGCTAACACCACCTATGGCGAGAACACCGGTGTGCTTGCCCTAACGCGTGTGTTTGACCCGCGCGTGATTCGCATTGCCGCGTGTTGTGCCATTGTGCTTTCGTTCTGCCCCAAGTTCGCTGCTGTCATTGCGGCCATGCCGGCGTGCGTAATCGGCGGCGTGTCGCTTGTGCTCTACGGCATGATCAGCGCCGTGGGCGTTCGCAACCTCATCGAGAACCAGGTCGATTTCCAGAACAACCGCAACGTGCTGGTGGCCGCTCTGGTGCTGGTGCTTTCACTCGGCATTGCCTACAGCACTGCCGGTGCTATCGTGTTGGAGCTGGGCGGCGTGACGATTTCGCTTTCGGGTCTTGCCGTGGGTTCGCTGGTGGGCATTGTACTCAACGCCATCCTGCCGGGTAACGACTTTGAGTTCGATGTCTCCGAGCTTGAGGAGGCTGCTAAGTAGCAGCTGCGTTCAGCTAAAACAAGATATGGTGCCCATGCGTATATGCGCGTGGGCACCATTTTTAATGCGTCAATATCCAGTGGATACCGCGGGCCATGCGCAAGTCGGTTTGGGCAAAGTGATTGCCGGGGTTGAGCTCCAGCGTTGTTGGAATGCCGCGCTCGACAAGCAGCGCTTCCATCGCGCGTGTGTCGTCGAGCACATGCCGCATCATGCGGTTGGGCGTCTTGGTTTCCTTTTTTCCGAGCGATAGATAGACGGCTTGCGGGCTGCCGGCAAAAGGGGTCGTGCTGGCACGGTCGACAAATTCGGGAAACCACAGCGACCCCGATGCGCTCGCCGCGCGGCCAAAGACATCGGTTTGCCAGAGAGCCCAAAGCGAAAAGAGGCCTGCCAGCGAGTAGCCGGCAATGCCGCGCCAGGTGGGCGGCTGAGGAAGCGACGACTCGGCCTCTGGGATTATCCGGTTCAACAATTCATCGAGAAATCCGGATGCCTGCCCGCCAAAGGGCTCGGAATCGCGTACGGTGCCGTCGCATCCCCAGGGGCTCAGCTCGCGATTCCAATCGAGCCCGCCAATGGCGACAAGGGTGAACGGTGGGCAGTCGAGCTCTTGGCAGCGGTCATAAACCTCGCTGCCGTCGCCCACGACCACAGGAAGGTAGATGACAGGCGCGCTTTCCGTATGATTCGAATAAACGGTTATCTGCTTTTGATGCGCTTCCATGACGGGCTTCTCTCAGTGTTGTGATATCGGCAGCCCCCATTGTCGCATGCCAGCGTATGCCGGTTGGGCTAGACCAAAGACAATCTCGTGCATCCCCTGCGGACGCATATGGAAAACGCCACCGCCGGAGGGGAGCTCGGCGGTGGCGTTGTTAAACGGTGCTGGGGCTCGGGGCCTTCGCGGGAGCTGCCATGTGCGCAGAGGCGTCTAAGAACGCTTACGGCTCGCCATGGTGCCTGCGGCGATAGCGGCTGTTCCCGCAAGGACGGTTGCCACGATGGCCGCACCCGAGGTGTCGCCGGTTGCCGCGAGCACGCCGGTAGTCTTGGCTTTCGTGGTTGAAGCCGCAACGGCCTTGGTCGGCTTTGAGCCCTCAGGCTTGGGGTTCTGCTTGGACTCCGCGGGCTTGCTTTCTGCGGGCTTGGTCTCGTCGGGCTTGGGGTCTTCCGGCTTGGCTACCTCGGGAGGTGCGATGACCATGCTCTTGGCGACAGCTTCGTTATAGGGGGAGTCGATCACAGCGTCGCCCGTGCCGATGGCTTGGCCTGCCTCGTAGATGCCGTCACGGAGCTTGCGATAGTCAATGACCTTGCCGCCTTCGGGCGTCTGGATGGCGGCGTTCTCAATCTTGATGGTGCCGATTGTCTTGCCGTCAGCGCTCATGGCACGGGCAAAGATTGCCGCTGTATTTCCTTCGGCCGTTACCTTGCTGCGGATGATCGAGATGACTGCGGGTGTGACGCCCTCGCTGGTCTGGGCGATGATGCCGATGTTCTCGCCTTGGGGTTCGCGCCTCGTCTCGCCATCTTGGTTTTCGCTGTAGGGGATGGGGCCGTCGCCGTTCTCGACATAGCGGGCTATGGCCTTGACAACGGAGTCGCTGATGTAGATGTGGCCGCCCTTCTCGTTGGGTCGATCGTTTCTGGTGGAGAATGCAGCCGAAACCTCGCCTTCCGCAAACGCGTCCACGGTGGAGCCGTTCTTGATGTCGATGTCGCCCCCGTCAGTGATGAGGGCGATGGCCTGGCCGCCGTTCGCGCTGGTACGGACCGTCACGGTCGCGTGATCGAGCGTAACGCCCTTGTGGGCATAGACGCCATATTCAACACCGCTTGCGTCAAGGGAGGCGTTCGTGACCGCGAGACTGCCCTCAGTGTCGACGGCAAGATATCCCTCGGCGTTTGCCTTGACCTGGCTGCCGTCCGAGATGTTGATATTGCCGCCGCTCCAAAGGGCCTCACCATCGGCTGAGCTTGCCTCGACCGTCCCGTCACCCTTGATGGTGAGGTTCTTGTCGGCTCCAATACCCTTGTCCTTGGTAGCCCTGGCGGTGACGGCTCCGCTGTCGTCAATCGTGATATTGCCGTTTGCCCTGATGCCATCCGATGCACCCGTGGCGTTGACGTTGCCCGAACCTTTGATAGCGAGATCACCTCCGGCATTGATGGCATCAAACCCAGTGCTCGTGGCGTTGACGGATCCGGCTCCGTCGATGTTGATATTACCCGTGGAGAGGATAGCGTCCTCAGTAGATGTCACGCTGAGCGTGCTGCCCGCGTTGCCTTGGATATTGAGCTCGGCGTTCTCATTCTTGCCATGAGAAGCCTTGATGCCTTCGATCCAGTCGGCAGTGACGATGTTGTTTCCCGAGTAATTCACGTTGAGCTTGCCTGCGGCCTGGATCTCGCCGCCGTTATAGTTGTTGAGCTTCAAGTCGTCGGCGCCGTCCCACGACCAGGTACCGGCCTCGTCGCTCGCCGCGGTGTTGTACTTGTTGCCGCCGACCTTGACCCATTCCGCTGCGAGCGAGACGCTCGGCATGAGCAGCGAGCTCACCGTGAGCGCGCACACGGCGCCCGCGACGATGCGGCGCGTCACGCGGCGCCAGCTGCCGTGCGCGAGTCCTATGCGACGGCGAACGTCGGGTTCGGCAACATGGGTTCCGGCGGTAGTGTCATTGCGTTTGGGGGTCGTGAACAAGGCTGCCATGGCTGCTCCCGTTCTCATAGGGCCTATACGACTAGATTCAGCGTATCTGCTGGATGTTGCCGGCGGTAGTGCCGTTTGGAGGGCAAAATGGCCAAAATGGGGGAGAAATAGGCCGCACGCCGGCGCAGGGACCGGCGCTAAAAGAAAAGCGCGGGGCCGCATGGCGACTCCGCGCTTTATTGTTCAGCTTTTGCAGCCTTGCCCTTACGCTACGAAGAAGTAGACGAGGAAGGCAAGGGCCGCGATCCACCCGTCCCGTGCGAAAAAGTGTTTACGAGCGCTTGCGGCTCACCACGGCGCCCGCGGCGATGGCGGCTGTTCCCGCAAGGGCGGCTGCCACGATGGCTGCGCTCGAGGCGTCGCCGGTTGCTGCGAGCTTGCCGGTGGTTTTGGCTCCCGTGGTTGCAACTGCAACGGTCTTGGTCGTCTTCGTGCCCTCGGACTTGGAACCCTCGGGCTTGGTCTCGCCGGGCTTTTCCTCGGGTTTGATCTCCTCGGGAGGCACGATGACCGTGCTCTTGGCGACAGCGGCGTCATAGGGGGAGTCGATTGTGGCGTCACCCGTGCCGATGGTTTGACCTGCCTCGTAGATGTCGCCGTTGCTGAGCTCTTCTTTGTTGCGATAGTCAATGACCTTGCCGCCTTCAGGCGTCAGGATGGTGGAGCCTTCGATTTCGATGGTGCCGATTGCCTTGCCGTCCGCGCTCATGGCAAGGGCGAAGATCGCCGCCGTGTCTCCTTCGGCAGTGACCTTGCTGCGGACGATTGAGATGGTCGCGGGCGTGATGCCCTTCTCGGACTGGGCGAAGATGCCGATGTTCAGGCCTTGAGGCCCAGGGTCAATCTCGCCGTCCTGGTCGTTGCTGTAGTGGTCGGGGCCGCCGCCACCGGTCTCGATATAGCGGGCTATAGCCTTGACAGCGGAGTCGCTGATGTAGATGTGGCCGCCTGACTCGCCAGGGTTGTAGTTTCTGCTGGCGATAGCAGCCGAGAACCCGCCTTCCGCGAGCGCGTCCACGATGGAACCATTCTTGATGACGATGTCGTCCTCGTCAGTGATGAGAGCGATAGTTTGCCAACCGCCGCCCGTGCTTGCACGGACCGTCACGGTCGCGTGGTCGAGCGTGATGCCCTTGCGGCCATAGACGCCATACTCAACACCGCTTGCGTTAAGGGATGCGTTGGTGACCGTGAGACTGCCCTCAGCGTCGACGGCAAGGTCTTCCTGGGAGCTCGCCTCGACCTGACTGCCGCCCGAGATGTCGATGTTGCCGTCTTCAGCCCAAATCGCCGCTTCTTCTATCGAGCTTGCTTCTACCTTGCCACCGCCTTTGATGATGAGGTCACTGCCCGCGGAGATGCCGTAACTTTCGTTTCCTTTTGCGATCACTGTGCCAGAGGAATCGATGGTGGTCTTGCCCTTGGATTGGATGCCTTCGGTACCGCCCGTTGCATTCACGGTGCCCGAGCCCGCGATAGAGAGATCGCCCTTTGCCTCAATTCCGTCGGAAGCAGTGCTCGTGGCGTTCACAGTGCCTGGGCCAGAAATGGAGAGGTCGCCTGTGGATTTAATTGCATCGGTCTCGGCTGTCACATTGAGCTCATCCGTGCTATTCGAGCTCGTTATGTTCAACTCTGCTTTCTGGCTAGTGCCATCCTGCGCTTTGATGGCGGCTCCGGTGTAATCGGGCTCGGTTTTCACGGTGTTCTTGCCCTCGTAGGCAATGTTGAGCTTGCCCGCAGCCTGGATCGCACCGCCGTCATAGCCGTTGAGCTTCATATCGTCGGCGCCGTCCCAGCTCCAGGTGCCGGCGGCGTCTCCCGTGGGCCCCGCGGCCGCTTCGTGGCGGACGCCGCCAACGTCCACCCACTCCGCCGCGAGCGAGACGCTCGGCATGAGCAGCGAACTTACCGTGAGCGCGCAGGCCAGGCCGCAGACGATGCGGCGCGTCACGCGGCGCCAGCTGCCGTGCGCGAGCAGCGTGCGACGGTGCACGTCGGGCTCGACAAAATGGGCTCCTGAGGTTTTATCATTGCGCTTGGGGGTCGTGAACAAGGCGGCCATGGTTACTCCCATCCTCATAGGGCCTATGCGATTACGCCCAGCATATCTGCAGGATGTA
>CAUGJN010000040.1 GCA_959599635.1 uncultured Collinsella sp. | reverse complement strand
AGCGCCCACGGGGGCTCCGTCTCGCTCGCCAACAGCCCCTCGGGCGGCGCGGTGGTCACCATCGCGGTCCCCCTGTGCGGGATCTGACGACTTCCTCGTTGTCTACCTCGACTGCGATATGTCGCTCGCCGAGGCCGCGACGAGATGGTGTTGCGTCTGCTCCGCTTGGTGCTTCTAGCTCAAATTTGATCTGATGTAAGGCCCGTGCAATCCTGCATGGGCCGTTCTTTTGGCAATTGCTCGACCGATTCGTGGCTTGAATCACAAATTATCGAGTTAAGGAGACATGGGATCACACAGCGGCTCTCAGAGCGTCTGCCGCACTCCCCCGTCATTTCCTCTGCGTCATCGTATATAGCCCATCCTGGTTAGCGTTTCGTTGCAACAGCCCACTTGTCCACCGATCAAGTGAACTACTGGAATAAATAAAGCGACACGCTTGTTCGTTACAGTCGCTATATCTGTGTAAATCGCCGCGATAAATACAGCCCGTACTCGGCTGTATACCAGCTACGCGTATGTAGATTCATATCGCGGTAATAAATCGGCTCAAGTGCGTGCAAAACGCGCAAGTAACCGCAAAAGGCGACTATCGCGTAGGTAGATTTTTGGCACCCTGTTGCTTAATGAAAATTAAGCAATTGCTTAAAACAAAAAAGGTCAGGCACTAGGTGCCTGACCTGCAAACTTCTGGTCGGGACGACTGGATTCGAACCAGCGACCCCTTGACCCCCAGTCAAGTGCGCTACCAAGCTGCGCCACGTCCCGAAGCTTTTGTTTGTTGCTCTGCTCTCGCTCGCAACAGGGAGTATATTAACCCGAAACTTTGTCCTTGTGCAAGAACTTTTTTACAAATTTTGAAGCAAGTCCAAAATTGTATCTGCGAGCTGGGGTTTTGTAAGCACGGGAAGTTCTTGCGTACCCGTTGTACTCACAATCCAGGCCTTGTTGGTATCGGTTCCAAAGCCCGAATCGGCGCGCGATACATCGTTGGCGATAATGGCATCGCAACCCTTGCGGTCGAGCTTTCGCTGTGCGTACTCCAGGACGTTATCGGTCTCGGCCGCAAAGCCGATCACACGGCGCTCGCCCTTCTGGCGCGAAAGCTCGGCCAAAATATCGACCGTCTCGGCCAGTTCGATGCGATCCAGACGCTCGTTGGCCTTTTTGAGCTTATGGTCGGCAGGGGCTGCGGGCGTGTAGTCAGCGACGGCAGCCGCACAAATGGCCGCATCGGCCGACTGGAAGGCGCTCAGCGCCGCCTCCAGCATCTCTGAGGCGGTTTGCACGCGCACGCACTCCACGCCGTGGGGAACGTCGAGCGATGTCGGTCCCAGCACGAGCGTGACGGCGGCACCGCGACGTGCGGCCTCCCCCGCCAGGGCGATACCCATCTTGCCCGAAGAACGGTTGCCAATGAAGCGCACGGGGTCGATCGGCTCATGCGTGGGGCCGGCGGTAATGACGATGCGCTTGCCCGCCAGGTCTTGTTGCACGGGATTGAGCACCTCGTAGACGGCCTCGACGACTTCCTCGGGTTCGCTCATGCGTCCCGTGTCCACGTCGCCGCAGGCAAGGTAGCCACTACCGGGGCCAACCACGTGCACCCCGCGGTCGCGCAACGTGGCCATGTTGGCCTGCGTCGCCGGCGCCTTCCACATGCCATTGTTCATGGCCGGCGCGATCACAATGGGTCGCGGCGTGGCGAGCAGCGTGGTGGAGATGAGGTCATCGGCGATGCCATTGGCCATCTTGGCGATGATATTGGCCGTCGCGGGCGCCACGACCACCAGGTCGGGCTCCTGCGCCAGCGAAATGTGGTGGATGGGGTCGGAGGGGTTGTCGAACAGGTCCACCGCGACCGGCTCATTGGTGAGTGCGCGGAAGGTGAGCGGCCCCACAAACTCCGTGGCATGCTCGCTCATGACTACTTTGACGCGCGCGCCGCACTTTTGCAGCAGGCGCACGATATTGCACGACTTATAGGCGGCGATCCCGCCGGTAATGCCCAGCAGGATCGTTTTTCCCTCAAGTTGCATTGAATTGTTGGGCGCCGCCATCGTTTAAGCTTCCTTGCTCGGGAGCACCAGCAGGCGGTGGCAGTACGGGCAGTGCGTAATCTCGCTACCGTCGTGGTTGAGGTCGCTCATGGACGATGCCTGCAGCGCGGTGTGGCAGACCGTGGGGATATTACCCTGGATGGTCTCGACAGCCAGGCCGCGGAACTGCTTGAGCAGACGCTCGTAATCGGTGAGCACATCGGCGGGCAGCGTAGCGGCAAGGGTGATGCGCTCCTTGGTGCCGGCGTCAATCTGGGCCTGTAGGTCGGCAGCCTTGGCGCGGGCGGCCTTGGTATCGGCCTTCACACCCTCCTCGAACTTGGCGATGATGGCCTGAGCGCGGGCCTCGCGGTCGAGTGCCTCCTTATGGGCGACGACGACGTCCTTGCGGGTGTGCTCGATCTTGTCCAGGCGTTTGGCCAGGGTGGCGAGCTCGTTCTCCAGGTCCTGAACCTCGCGGTAGTCAGATCCGTCAACATGGCGCTTCTTGGCAGCCTCGATGGCGTTGTTGGTCTGAATCTCGGTGGTGTTGAGATCGTCGAGCTCAATGTCCAGATCCTTGCGCTGAGCATAGAGCTTGGTCATCTCGGACTTGAGCTTCACATAGGTCTTACGCTTGGAAGCGAGCTCCTTGAGCTCCGGCATATTGGCAAGTTCGCTCTTGTTGCGGGCGAGCTCCAAATCGATCTGTTGCAGATTGAGTAGCGTAGCGCCGGCGCTCATAAGTTCTCTCCTTTTGTCACAGTCCACCATTGGCAAGGGTTCAGTATTTTAATCGTATGACGGGGGTCGACCCCGACGTCAAGTGCAGAGTTCATCAAGATATCCACGAACGGCTCTTCGGAGCGGTCGTGACCGAGCAAGATCACCGCTAGTCCGCGCAAGGCAAGGTCCTGCGCCACGTGGTATCCCGCCTCGCCCGTCACGACAACATCAGCGCCTGCGGCGATGGCGAGCTCTCCAAAGTCGCCGAGAGAGCCTCCCAAAATGGCGAGGGTGCGGCACGGGTGCTCGGCCTCGCCCCACACGCGCGGGTCGCTGCCAAACGCCGTGGCGGCGCGTGCGGCAAGGTCGCGCAGGCTGCAGGGGTCGTGGAGGGTCGCAAGTGCGCCAAGACCGGTGAGCTCAGGTTCGTCCACATACTCCAGCGAGCTCATGGGCTCAACGCCCAGCAACTCACTCAGGCGAACGCGCACTTCGTGCGAGCGGTCCAGGTTGGTGTGAAGCGAGATGATGCTCACGCCGCAACGAGCTGCCTCGTACAGCGCGGCGCTGCACGAGGGAAGCGCGGAATCGGCCGGGCAAAAGGCGTCGGGCGCCTTGATATAGATGGGATGATGCGTCAGCAGCACGTTGGCGCCCGCCTCGAGAGCGCGGTGCACGTTGGCCTCGGTCGCGTCGAGTGCGCAGGCAACACCGGTGATCTTTGCAGCGGGATCTCCCACAGATAGCCCAACATGATCCCAGCCCTCGGCGTCCGCCTTGGGGTAGCGCGCCAGCAGCGCACGTTCAAGCTCGGAGACAATCATGCGGCACCTACGATCGAGAGCAGCGCACTTGCAAAGTCGTCCAGATCGCTCGGATCCACGCGGTCATCGAAGGAAATGCGCAGTGCGCCCAGTGCCTGCTCGCGACCAATGCCCATGGCGCTGAGCACGTGGCTCGGGTCCATGTTGCCGCTCGAGCAAGCCGATCCGGCCGAAACCTCAAAGCCGGCGGCATCGAGCTTGATGATGAGCTCCTCGGAGTCCATGCCGTCGACGTAGATTGAAACCATACCTGGCAGACGATCGGCCTGCGCGTAGTCGCCCATCGTGGCGTGAATGCGAGGATGGGCCGTAAGCGTGGCGTAGAGCTTATCGGACAAGGTCTGCAGTTCCGCGCGCTCCTGGGCCACGTGGGGCGCCAGCGTACTGGCGGCAGCGGCAAAAGCCAACTGCGTGCGCAGATCCTGCGTACCGGCGCGACGGCCGGCCTCCTGTCCACCGCCAAAGATGCGGGGGCGCAGCGGCGTGCGGGTCTTTACGTAGAGCGCGCCGGATGCCACGGGGCCGCCAATCTTGTGGGCGGCAACGGACATGGCGTCGACGCCCAGCTCGGCGGCATCGAGCGGAATGTGCAGATAGCCCTGGATGGCATCGGTATGGAACAGGGCGCCCACGGTATGCGCGGCGGCGGCAAGCTCGCGGATGGGCTGCACCACACCGGTCTCGTTGTTGGCGACCATAATGCTCACGAGCGCTACGTCGTCGCCCAACAGCTCGACAAGCGCGGCAGGCTCAATGTAGCCCGCGCGGTAGGGCTGCACCAGGTCGACGGTAAAGCCGGCGGCACGCAGCAGCGGCAGGTTGTCCAGAATCGAATCGTGCTCGATGGCCGAAACGATGACACGATCGCGCTTGCGATCGCGCTGACGAGCGCCCTCGGCAAGACCGAGCAGCGCCAGCTGGTTAGCCTCGGTGCCGCCGTTGGTAAGGATGATCTCGGACGGGCGAACGCGTACGCCAAAGCTACGGGCGATCTCGCGACGGGCGACTTCCAGGCGTGCGGCGGCCTTGCGGCCGAGCGAGTGCAGCGAGTTGGGGTTGACGCCGGCAAGCTCGCTGTCGTCGTACTCGCGCTGCGCAAGGAGCGCCTCGGCGCGCATGGGCGTCGAGGCGGCATAGTCAAGATTCACGGGTATGCGGTTTTGACCTGCGGTCATAAGGGTTTATGCCTCCTGTGCGGCCTCGTTGCCCAGCTTCTGCAGCAGCGCAACCTCGGCGGCGGGATCTTCGGACTTAAATACGGCGGAGCCGGCTACGAGCACGTTGGCGCCGGCCTTGACGACCTCGGCGATGTTCTTGGAAGAGATACCGCCATCGACCTCGATCAGGGGCGAAACGCCGTGGCGCTCACACATGGCCGTAAGCTCGTGCAGTTTGGCAATAGTACCAGGGATAAAGCTCTGGCCGCCAAAGCCGGGGTTCACGCTCATGAGCAGCACCATGTCGACAACGTCGATGATGCTCTCGAGTACGCACACGGGGGTAGCGGGGTTGAGCACTACGCCGGCCTTGACGCCGCGCTGCTGCAGATGGGTAAGCGTGCGGTGCAGGTGCGTGGAGGCCTCGTAATGCACGGTGATCATATCGGCACCGGCGTCGGCGTACCAATCGACCGTCTCGTCGGGGTTCGACACCATGAGGTGCGCGTCGACCGGTACGTCGGTGGAGCGCTTGACGGCCTTGAGGATATCGACGCCAAAGGTGAGGTTGCCGGTAAAGTGACCGTCCATAACGTCGAAGTGCACGTAGTCGGCACCGGCGATCTTGTCGAGTTCGCCCTTGAGGTTGGCCATGTCGGCCGAGAGGACGGACGGAGCGATTTTGATGGAACCCATGGTAGTAGCCTTTCTGCGCTAGTCGGTGAGTCCGTAGAACTCTTGGGAGGGTACGCGGTCGGTAAGAATCTCGAGCGCCCTATCCAAAGTAACACCGTTGTAGAGCGTTTGCTCCACGGCAAAGGTGAGCGGAATGTCTACGCCCAGTGAACGGGCGAGCTCGCTCACGCTGCGGGCCGCGACGGCGCCCTCGACCACCATATGTGTTCGCGTCTGGTACTCGTCGAGCGAAACGCCGTGGGCAAACTCGTAGCCAAAGGTGCGGTTGCGCGAATGCTCCGAGGTACAGGTGGCGATGAGGTCGCCCATGCCGGCAAGTCCCATGCAGGTTATGGCCTGCCCGCCGCGAGCGTGCACCAGTCGGCTGATCTCGGCCAGGCCGCGCGTCATGATAAGGGCGAGCGTGTTGTCGCCCGCGCCGGTACCGGCGGAGATACCGCACACGATGGCGATGACGTTTTTCATGGCGCCGCAAACCTCGACGCCTGTCATATCCTGCGACAGGTAGATGCGGAAGGCCGTCGAGAGGAGTAGGTCCTTAAAGGTCTCCCCTACCTGCGGGTCTTCGCTGGCGATGACGGCGGCAGAAAGTCCGCCGCGGCAGATCTCCTCGGCATGGTTGGGGCCCGAGAGCGCCGCCACACGCCGCTCGTTGCCGATCTCGCTGGCAATGACCTCGCTCATGAGCAGGCCGGACTCGGGCTCGATGCCCTTGGTGAGGCACAGGACCGGAGTCTCGGCATCGATAAACGGAGCTGCCCGATGGCACACGTCGCGCAAGTGCGTGGAGGGCACGGCAAGGATGATCGCATCGGCACCGTCGAGCGCCTGGGCGAGCTCGGTCGTTGCTACCACGTTGTCTGGCAGCTCATATCCCACCAGATAGCGCGGGTTGTGATGCTCGCCGTTAATGCCGGCGGCCGTCTGCTCGCTGTGGGCCCACATGGTCACGCGCTCGGCTCGCGCGGCCGCAAGGCCGGCGACGGCAGTTCCCCAGGAGCCGGAGCCAATCAGCGCAACATTCATGACTCTCCCCTACTTATCGTCGGGCTCGGTGACGCGCTTGGTAAACGAGAGCTTGGACTCCTTACCGGTCATGAGCTTTTTGATGTTCGCGCGATGGGCCCACACCACGGTGATGCCGATCATCGCCATGCAAAGCTTGAGGCCCAGGCTGCTGTACGGAAAGACCGCGCAGGCAGCGATGGGAAGACCGATGGCGGCGGCAAGTGAACCCACCGACACGTACTTGGTGATGGCGACGGCCACGATAAACATGCCCAGCAGCGACAGGCCAATGGGCCAGTACCAGGCAAGAATCACGCCCAGGCCCACGGCGATACCCTTACCGCCATGGAAGTTGAGGTAGGGCGAGAAGATGTGTCCCCACACCGCTGCCAGGCAGATGACACCGAGCATCCAGTCGCCCGGAGCGCCGGGAGCCATGATGCTCACAGGGAAGCCATAGCCCACACTCGCGATGAGCAGACGGGCGATAAGGACGCAGATGGCGCCCTTCAGGCAGTCGAGCAGCAGCGTGAGCGCGGCCACCTTGGGGCCGGCCACGCGCAGGGCGTTGGTGGTGCCGATATTGCCGGAGCCCGCCTTGCGAATGTCCGTGTGGTTGAAAACGCGGCCCAGGATCAGGCCAAACGGAATCGCTCCGATAAAGAACGAGACCACGGCGCAGATGGCGGTCAGCAGAATCGGATTAAGCATCCTTTTGCTCCTTCTTCCTAAAGAAGAGTCGGATGGGCGTGCCGGCAAAGTCGAAGGTCGAGCGCATACGGTTCTCCACGTAGCGCTGGTAGGTATCGTTGACCAGGTCGCTGTGGTTGACGAAGAACGTAAACGTCGGCGGGTTGACGCCCGTTTGGGTCACGTAGTGCATGCGCAGGCGACGCTTGCCGTCTACCACGGTGTGGCCAAACTCGCGCAGGTCGGTGAGGAACGTGTTGAGGCGCGAGGTGCTGATCTTTTGCGAACGCGTCTTCTCGGCGGCATCGACCATCGCCCATATCTTCTCGACGCTGCGACCGGTCAGGGCCGAGATGCGCAGGTACTGGGCCCAGGGAGCCATGACGCCCAGACGGCGGTCGACGGTCTCCATGCAGGCCTCGCGCTTGCGGTCATCGTCGAGCAGATCCCACTTGTTGAGCAGCACCACGATGGCGCAGCCGCGCTCGATGGCAAGGCCCATGACCTTTTGGTCCTGCTCGGTAACGCCCACGGAGGCGTCGACGACGAGCAGCGCCACGTCGGCGCGGTCGATGGCGCGCAGGCCGCGGACCATGGAGTAGTACTCAATGTTCTCGTACACGGTGCTCTTCTTGCGAATGCCCGCGGTGTCGACCATGCGGTAGTGCTTGCCGTCGCGCTCGACGACGGTATCGATGGCGTCGCGCGTGGTGCCGGCAATGTTGGACACGATGGAGCGGTCGGCGCCCAGAATGCGGTTGAACAGCGACGACTTACCGGCATTGGGGCGGCCGATGATGGCCACGTTCAGCGCATCGGGGAACTCGTCGGCGACCTCGTCCTCTTCCTCGGGGAGCAGGGCCACGATGTCATCGAGCAGGTCGCCCGTGCCGTGGCCGTGCAGGGCCGAGAGCGGCGTGGGCTCACCGATGCCGAGCGAATAGAACTCCCAGATGTTGTCGTTCTCGCGATCGGGGTTGTCGAGCTTGTTCACCAGCAGAAAGACCGGCTTGTCGGAGCGCTTGAGCATGCGGGCGACCGACTCGTCTTCCTCGGTGACGCCGGTGCGGCCGTCGACCACAAACAGGATGACGGCGGCTTCCTCGGCGGCGGCGAGTGCCTGGTCGCGGATTGACGTGGCAAAGACGTCGTCGCTCTTGAGCGGCTCGATGCCGCCCGTGTCGACGATGGTGAACTCGCGGCCGTTCCAATCGGCCGTGTGATACGAGCGGTCGCGCGTGACGCCGCGCGACTCGTGGACGATGGCGTCCGAGGTCTGGGCCAGGCGGTTAACGAGCGTGGACTTGCCCACGTTGGGGCGTCCGACGACGGCGACGATAGGTTTCATCTGCTCTCCTTTAATGGGTAGGGTCAGCGGAATTAGTAGAGTCGACAGGCACAATGCCAAGGATGTGCTCCAGGGTATCGAGCAGCTCATGCGGCATGGTCGATACCACATGAACCTCGGCGCCGCGACCGGTAAGGCTTGCGAGTAATTCGTCACGATGATACTCGTCAAGGGTCATACCGTCGGCGTTGAACATGAGCTTAGGCACAAAGAGCATAACCCCCGACAAGTCCTGCGGCAGTTGCTCCAAGATGTCACAGGCGACGATGAGACCGGTCACGTCCACGTTGCCGCCAAAGTAGCGGTTTTTGATGGCCGTGACGGTACCGGCAAGGCCCTGTGGCGATTCCACGAAACGTGCCACCGTATCGCGCGCGCTGGCGCCCGAGAGGCACAGCAGGCGCTGACCACGGGCGGCGATTGCCTCGCGAACGCGGCGCAGGCGCTCGGCATCGGCGGCGAGCACGTTGTCGGTCTCGTCCAGATAGGAGCGGATCATGCCGATGCCGTCGTAGTACTGCGGGTAGCCGTCGTAAAAGTCCGCCTCGGGAGGCTCGATGCCGGCGTCCAGATAGAACTCATCGCTCATCTGGAAGGTGTGGCGGCCAAAGCGCTCGAAGGCACGGTCCTGGAAAGGCCGGATCATGGCAATGGTTTCGCGCGCGAGCTCGGGCTTGTCGCTGTAGGACCAGCTAAAACGGTTCTGATGCTTGGTAAAACCGAGCGGCACGATACCCAGGCTCGTGATCTGTTCGTGATCCTCGCAAAAGCGAAGCGTCTTTAGCAGCTCCTCGCCGTCGTTCATGCCGGGGCACAGCACGATCTGCGCATGAATCTCGATGCCGGCAGCTATGATGGCCTCGAGCACGTCCATTCCGCGCTGGGCGTTGCGGCCCATCATGCGGCGGCGGACATCGGGGCTCACGGCATGGACCGACACGTTCATGGGGCTCATGTTGCGTTGGATGACGTTTTGCACGTCCTCGTCGGTGAGGTTGGTCAACGTGACGAAGTTGCCCTGCAAAAAGCTTAGGCGGTAGTCGTCGTCGCGGATGTAGAGCGTGGAGCGACCGCCCTTGGGCAGCATGGTCATAAAGCAGAACACGCAGGCGTTGACGCAGGTACGCATGCCATCGAAGATGGGGCCATCGAACTCCAGACCCCAGTCCTCGCCGGGAAAGCGATCAAGCTCAACGGGGGTGACGGTGCCGTCGCGCGGATCGAAAACCTCCAGCTCGACGGTGTCGTCATCTGCCTCCCAGAGCCACACGATCATATCGGTCAACTGCTCGCCGTTGACCGTGAGCACGCGCATGCCCGGCTCGATACCCACATCCCATGCGGGCGATTCGGGGCGCACGTTTTTAACGAGCGCGCCCTCACCCGGCTCGGGGTCGCGGCTGCGCCCGTAATCGGCCACATCGGCGGCGTATGCGGGTACGGTCTGGTCCATGATTAGCGGCAAAGCTCCTTGATGCGCTCGACGGCGCGCTCGATGTGTTCTTGCGGGGTGGAGGCTCCGGCGGTGATGCCGATGTGGTGAGCGTCGGTAAACCACGCGGCCTGTAGCTCGGAAGCTTCCTCGATGTGATGTGTGCGCTCGCAGACGTCGGCGCAAATCTGCGCCAGGCGGCGGGTGTTGCCCGAGTTCTTGCCGCCCACCACGACCATGCAGTCGCAGCGGTTGGCAAGTGCGGCTGCTGCCTGTTGACGCTCGCTCGTGGCGGCACAGATGGTGTTGATCACGCGCAGCTCCTGCACGCGCGGGGTAATGGAGGCCACAACCTCGGCCAGGTTCTGCGCAGTCTGGGTGGTCTGCACAACCAGACCCACCTTGCCCTTGAGTGGCAGCGCGTCCGCATCGGCAGCACAACTCACGACTTGAGCGTCATCGCCAGCGTGGCCCAGAATGCCCTCGACCTCGGGGTGGCCCGGCTCGCCCACGACGATTACGCGGTAGCCCTCGCGCATCAGGCGCTCGGCCGCCACGTGGACCTTCTTCACGTAGGGGCAGGTGGCATCGACCACGGTAAGGCCACGCTCGCGAGCGGCTTCGATCACCTGCGGCACCACGCCGTGCGCGCGGATGATCACGGTGCCCGTCGCGGCGTCGTCCAAGGTGTCTGCCAGACCAACGCCTGCCTCGGCAAGCTCGCGCACCACGATGGGGTTATGAATGAGCGGACCCAGCGTGTGGACCTGAGTGCTCTCCCCCGCCTGCGGCGCGGCGGCCAGTGCCATGTCGAGCGCGCGCTGAACGCCGTAGCAGGTGCCGGCGTGGGCAGCGATCTCGATGGTGGGGACGACCTTCTCAGCGGCGGCCGTAGCGGTATTCATGACGTTCTCATCCATGGCTAGAACCTACCCGGGTGCTCGGCGCACAGGTCGTCGCGCATGGCGTAGACGCGACTCATGGCCTCGGACTCAAACCAGGCCAGGCGCTCCTTGCGCTTGAGCTCGGCCGGTGCATCGGATAGCGAGATGGACTTGCCGGCTCGGATCCAGCACTTTTTGGGGCGCATGAGCTTTTTGCCTTTGGGTGTGATGTCGGACCAGCCACAAATGGCAAGCGGGTTGACGGGCGCCTTGCCCATCTGAGCGATAAGCGCAAAACCGCCGTGGACCTCGGGTTTAATCTCGCGCGAGCGGATGCGCGTGCCCTCGGGGAAGATCAGGACGTCCTCGCCGCGCTGCAGTGCATGCTGGGCGGCGCGCAGGCACTTCATGTCGGCGGTGCCGCGCTCGACGGGAATGCCGCCCACGCGGCTAAAGGCCCAGCGTATGATCTTGCTCTTGGCGAACTCGGACTTAAAGATGGGGCGGATGCGGCGGCCGCCAAAGAACAGCGCCGTCTCCACGGCCAAGAGTTCGGCCATCGAGGTGTGGTTGCAGATGACCACGCTGCCGCGGCCCTCCTGGCGCTCAAACAGCAGGTCGGCGTCCTCGACCTTCCAGCGCCACATGAGCTTGGAGAATGCCCACAGAATAGCCATGACCACCACGACGACGGCGCGGATGAGCGCCGGGAACTCGGCGTAGGGGGCGTTGTAGTAATCCTCGGGCGTCTGCTTAAACAGGCGCATGGGCTACCTCCTTTGGTTGATGAGGTCCTCGATAATGTGGACGACCTCGTCGATGGTGTGGGCGGTGGAGTCGACGTGCACGGCGTCCTCGGCGGGCACGAGCGGTGCGACCTCGCGGCTGCTGTCGAGTTTATCGCGCTGCTTGAGGGCGTCGAGGGTCTCGTCGACCTCGGACTCGAGCTGCTCTGCGCTGAGCGGTTGGGCGTCGTTTTGGTGGCGCTGCAGCACGCGGCGGCGGGCACGCTCACGCGGGTCGGCGGTCAGGAACACCTTGACCTGTGCGTTGGGGAACACGACGGTGCCGATGTCGCGACCCTCGGCGACGATGTCGCGGTCCTCGGCGGCGCGACGCTGGTGGATGAGCATGGCGGCGCGTACGCCCGGGTAGGCCGAGACCTTGGAGACGTTGGCGTCCACCTGCGGGGTGCGGATGGCGGCCGAGGCGTCCTGGCCGTCGATGGTTAGGCGCGTGTCCTCGCCGGTGCCGTTGGTAAAGCGAATCTCGATCTGTTCGGCGAGGGCATCGATGGCAGCCTCGTCGTCCAGGTCGATGCCGCGGTCGAGCGCGGCGAAGGTGACGGCGCGATACATGGCGCCCGTGTCGAGCTTGTTAAAGCCCAGCTGGCGGGCGATCTCCTTGGCGATGGTGGACTTGCCGGAACCGGCGGGGCCGTCGATGGCGACGATCATGCAATGCTTCCTTTCG